>NZ_JAOQKD010000002.1:0-181420 GCF_025567065.1 Megasphaera stantonii | reverse complement strand
CTCCGCCCTCATGCTGGTCTGTGCCCGGCTGCGCCATGTGGCCGGTACCCAGTGGGGCAACAAGAAGTACATGAACATGAAGCACCTACAGGCGGCTCTGGAGGATACCTCCATTGCTGAGTGACTTCACTCATATCAGGGCCTGCAAACCATTTTGCGAAAAATACTTGACACTACCTGTTATGCCGAATCTTAACTTCCAAGGAGGTCTATGTCATGATATTGACCAAATCAGCCGTTTTTAAAGAGCTGAACATTTCTCTAAAACATTATGAATTACTGAAAAAAGATACTGATACAGGGCCACTGAGATTCACTGAGCCGCAAAATGAGTACGCTGTATTCAGCCTAATGATCCATATGCTTAACGATAGAATCTATCCTGTCATTCAACAACGCCCCGTCTTTGAAAATCATATTCGCTATGAAGATTTGATTATCTGGAACCTGAATTGGATCGCTGCCGATGAAGACTGCCAACGCTATCAGCGTATGCTGGAAGAAATATGCCATATGTACTTAAACAGCGACGCCCAGGACTGGGACGGCGCGTATTCTGTGTCTAACTTAAACAAAGCGGCCCTTATTTTTGAAGGCACGTGTTATCAGTATACCTTTCAATGCCGGAATAAAAAGCTGACGTATATATTTGATGACGAGGATAAAATCTTGTTCAACTCTT
This sequence comes from Megasphaera stantonii, assembly GCF_025567065.1. NCBI lineage: Bacteria > Bacillati > Bacillota > Negativicutes > Veillonellales > Veillonellaceae > Megasphaera > Megasphaera stantonii. The sequence goes on along the minus strand of NZ_JAOQKD010000002.1, from coordinate 180,738 downwards.
TCAAATTGCTTATGGAATTATCTTTTCAGGCCGCATTCTATCGTCACGGTAAGGGTATAGACTTTGATGTTTCATTCTAATTGCAAAAGGCCCTAGCCAATACTGGCTAGGGCTGCTGTAGTGCTTATATTTTCATTTTTACATGAACCTGCTTGCCGCAGAAGGCAATGCCGTATTTCCAAACTTTTAAAATCCCTCGTTTTTCAAATTCTGTGACGTACTGCTTTTCCTCAATCTGCCGCAGCGCTTCGTCGGCTTTATCTTCCAGCTGCGATTCGCTGTCGGCGGCCTTAAATTCCATCAGGACGCCGGCTTTACTGGTATCTTTAGGAAATATTGCGATATCAAACCGGCCGTAGCCGCTTTCTCTGTTCGATTCTATAACATATTCTGAGACAAATAAAGCCGTCATTCCCAGCAAAAATCCATGATAAAAGCTTTCTTTATTGGCTGCGTCATACGAACTCACCAGATAGGCAATATACCGTTCTAATGTTTTCGAAAACGGTACGACATGTCCGGCTACGAGATCTTCCATCATAAGGAGTAAACTAGAGGCTGCCAAACGGCCCCGCATTCTTTCCAGCACTTCTACCCGGTACGCGTCTTTCACTTCCCGGTTCGGGATGACAAGTCGGCACAACTGCCCGCCGAATGTGCTCTGCTTATGGATGGCTGTTAAATATCCCGTTGTGAGCAGCATCGTGTATAAGGCGTCTGGATTCTCGCCAATATCGTCGTAAATTACGCCTTCGCGGATGACCGCAGTCACGCTGTCTCCATGCAATAAAGACAATAGGTCTTCTTTCTGTTCTGCATCTGTCTGCTTCATCAGTTGCCGTAAAATAGCGTTTCCTGATGTATTGACCCAGTAATCCGCTAACGTTTGTTTATGGCGAATTGTCAAGCTAAGTGCAACTTTTTAGAGTAATGTACTTCGTATGGCGTTTTGTATCCTAAACATTTTCGGGGACGGCGATTTAGTTCTGCAAAAACAGCTTGCACATAGGCTTCTGGAACGAGTGTGATGTCCGTCCCTTTCGGGAAATACTCTCGGACTAGGCCATTGGTATTTTCGTTGCTTCCCCGCTGCCAGGGCTGATGCGGCGGCGGGAAATAAAACGGCACGCCGTTCAAGGCCTCCGTGACAGCGGCATGATGGGCGAACTCTTTTCCTCTGTCCGGCGTAAGGCTTTTTACAGGTTGCCCTTGCAGTACCTGAAGCAATACCGTATTGACGGCTTGTGCTGTCTTTTTGGCTGCTTTGCCTCCTACCAGATACCGGCTCTTTCTATCTACCAACGTAACCAGACAGGCTTTTCCTGTCTTTCCTGCTATGGTATCACATTCCCAATGTCCTCGCCGGGAGCGGTTAGCGGCTCCTGCTGGCCGTTCCGAAATATCGTGAGAGATGGGAATAGAACCCCGTCGTTCCTGATATTGCCGGGTATGCCGGGATTTTCCATGATGCCGCAAGCGGCGGACCGCACCGCGGGACCCATGGGAGGACGACGTTTCATCAAACATACCGGCATATATGGCGCGGTAAATCGTTGCATAGCTAAGGAGTGCCTTCTGATGTTCCAGCTGCAAGCGTCCGGCAATTTCTTCTGGGGACCAATGATGCACCAGGAAGAGATTTTTAACCAATGCGAATAGCTCGGCATTCTCTAACCGCTTGTGAGGCTTGCATGCCTTACGGCGGCGGGCATACTGTTGTTGTGCGGTGATGGGCAGATACTTGCCGTTCACTGTATTTCTGCGTAGTTCCCGTGAGATCGTGGATTTATCTCGGCCGAGGGCCGCCGCAATTCGAGAGATAGAATAGGACTGCGCGCGAAAAAAGAGTAGATTTTCTCGTTCAGATAGAGTAAGATGATGATAGTGGCACATAGGTTTCCTCCGAGATATAGATTTTGTTTGGTAGCATTATTATATCAGAAACCTATGTGTCATTTTTTATAGGTGTTGCACTTGTATTGTAAATTCGCCACTATAAGAAAAAAAGTTTGCCCATCTTCCGATCATAATAACAAAAAGACAATATTGAATGTATTTCTATATGATTTATGTATAAAAGCAAAGAGAATTGAAATACGTATGAGAATTTGAAACGATGCGTTTCTTGTGATATAACGAAAAGGAACCTGTCTAATACCATATCATATGATACGACGGCGTATGAAATCTATTGGTATATCGTATTTCAATGCGCCGTTTGGCAGAAAGGACGTGAATGCTATGAGAGTGGGAATTTTCAGCAACGTGAGAGGCGGCGCAGCCAGATTTGCGCCGTATGTACGCCTTGGACGGGACGACATAGAATTAATCGGGCTGCCTTGCGAAGCGGCGTTGGATACGATGGAAACGGTTAAGAAGGCGAAGTGCGAAGGCCTTATTTATTACAGCGATCATAAGGAAGATGAACCCTTTTATAGGGCTCTGGCCGAGAGCGGCGTCAAATACGTCGTGACATGCAGCGCCGGTTACGATCATCTCAATATAGAGGCAATGAAAAGGTACGGCATCAAAGGGGCCAACGTGCCGAGATATTCGCCCAACGCCATATCGGAACACACGGTGATGATCGTGCTGGCCCTTCTTCGCAAGCTGCGGACGCAGATACTGCGTGTAGAACATGGCAATTTTACTACGACGGGATTGCAAGGGCGGGAACTTCGCAATATGGTCGTAGGCATCGTCGGCGCCGGCCGTATCGGATATACGACGATACAGTGTTTGAGCGGGTTTCATCCTAAAGCTATCCTGGCTTACGATATGTACGAAAACGACGACGTACGCCGGTATGCATCCTATGTGACGCTGGACGAATTATACGCTAAGGCCGACGTGATCATTTTCCATTGCGCCTATACGAAAGAGAATTACCATATGGTAAACGACGAGGCCATTCAGGCTATGAAAGACGGCGTCGTCCTTGTCAACAGCGCCCGAGGCCCTTTATTTGACACGCAGTCCGTACTGCGGGGCCTTCACAGCGGTAAGATTGGCGCGTTAGGAATCGACGTGATCGAAGGAGAAGGAGCGCTGCGAAAATCGTCGGGATCTCAAAAAGACGTCGCTTCCGATATTAGAAAACTGCTGTCTTACGAAAACGTCATATTTACGGCTCATACGGCTTTCTATACGGATCAGGCTGATTATAATTTATGCGAAACGACGATTCAGAATCTGCGCCAGTATGCCCAGACCGGATCGTGCGACAACGAATTGATACGTGAATAAAGTCGGCCTATGTCTGCGTACTTTGCAAGTCACGATGACGGCCGGGCAAGGTATCGGGCCGTTATTCGGCAGCATTTCAGCGGAATATTTCGGCATGAGGCCTTCCTTGTGTCCCATGCTGTGCTGCGCTTGTAGGAATGGGAAAAACACGATATAATATAAACTAAAAAATTATTTTTTGCGTATTAAAGGAGACGTGATTTGTTTTGGAAGTTTCCCTAGGGAAAGAGTGCATCGTCATATTATTGCTGATTTTTGGCAACGGCGTATTTTCGCTGCTGGAAATGTCCATCGTCAGCTGCCATCAGCCGCGGCTGGAGGCCATGGCCGAAGAGGGCAGCAAGTCGGCGAAAATCGTCCTGAAGCTGCGGGAAAACCCGAATAAGATGTTTTCGGCCGTACAGTTCGGCATCACCCTGATGGGCCTGCTGACGGGCGTATACGGCGGTACGGAAATGGCCGGCCCCATGTCGCAGTACGTGGCCATGATCCCCGGCCTGGAGCCCTATGCCTACAGCGTCAGCCTGACGACTATCGTCGCTGTCATTACCTATTTGACCATCATTTTAGGGGAAATCGTGCCGAAGCGCATCGCCATCAACAAGCCTGAAGCCATCGCCTGCTTTCTGGCCCGGCCGATGCTGTATTTCTGTACGGTCAGTACGCCCCTCATTTGGTTTCTGTCGGCTTCGACGGCCTTGGTGACGAAGGTCATCGGCATGGGCAAGCCGGAGGTGCAGCCCGTAACGGAAGAGGAAATCAAAATCCTTCTGGAGCAGGGCGCAGAGCTGGGCGCTTTCGAAAAGGAAGAGCCCGAGCTGGTAGACCGCGTATTCCGCCTGGCCGATATGAACGTCAGCGATATTATGACCAACCGCACCCAGGTTGACTGGATTGACGTAGAAGATCCCGACGAGACGATTATGAATGAAATGATCGCCTTCAATCATATTCACCTGCCCGTCGGCAGGGGCTCTCTCGACGAATTTCTCGGCATGGTTTCGGTCAACATGGTCTTCCAAAAATATTACGACGCCGTCCATTCGGGGAAAACCGTGACCATGAAATCCCTCGTCGAATCGAGCGTCCAGAAGCCCGTCTTCGTGCCCGAATCGATGGATATCATGAAGGTCGTGCCGGTCTTCCGCGAGCACAGCGTCCACGAAGCGGCCGTCCTCGACGAATACGGCAATTTCAGCGGCCTGCTGACCCTTCACGACATCCTGGAAGAGCTCGTAGGCAGCATGCCGTCAGGCGAAAAGGAAAAGAAGGAAAACGACAACCGCATCGTCCAGCGCGGCCCCAACGAATGGCTCATGGAGGGCCTGCTGACTATCGAAGAATTCAAGGATTTCTTCGATCTGGAAGATGACCTGCCCGGCGAAGAAGACGACCTGTACAAGACCCTGGCCGGCTTCGTCACCTACGGCGTAGGCCGCATTCCTAAGGAAACGGATACGTACGTCTGGAACGAATTTACCTTTGAAGTCATGGATATGGACAACCTCCGCGTCGATAAAATCCTCGTCACGCGGCAGGAACCGGAAGAAAAAGAAGAAGATACGGAAGAATAGCATACGCATATAAAACGAGAGGCAGGAGAATCGATCTCCTGCCTCTCTTGTCGTCTCGTATGCTATCTTACGTTCTCCGTCATATCTCGGCGACGACGACAGGGTTGCCGTGTTCTTGGATGAGGCGGATTAGGTCGTCGGTTTGCATCCAGACCGAGGCCCGGTTGTCGTTGGGATGGACGGCGATTTGGTTTCCCATAAAGTCTTTGTCGAAGACGACGACGACCGACTGTGTTTCGTCGTTCAGGGCGCCTAAGGGCGTGACGGCCCCTTTGGTCAGCTTCAGGTACTTCCACAGGTCGTCTTCAGAGGCGAAGCTCAGCGGACGCGAGCCCAGCGTCTGCCGCAGGGCCTTGAGGTTGACCGTTTTTTCCTGTCGGACGACGATGATGTAGTAGGTTCTTTTCTTATCGTCGCGGATAAACAGGTTTTTGGCTACGGCCTCGCCGTCGGGGAGGTGCAGGGCGGACATTTCGTCTATGGTGTAGACGGGAATGTGTTCTTTCACATGGTATTCTATATGGGCAGTTTGTAATACGGATAGTACGGTTTGGGCTTGTTCGGACAGCATAGGAGGGCCTCCTTTGTATAATATTTTATCATATACATAGATTTTACATAAAAAAGAAGGTATTTCAAAAAAAAAAGAATAATATTAAGAGATGAGGAAATTTGCTTCGTGAAGATGCCGTAGGCAGGAGGTGGGGGAATGGACAACGCCATTATTGCATTTTTTCATGATTACGGCGACATACTATTTCTGGCCCTCGGCCTGTATTCCATAGGAGGGGCCGTCAAGCAGTGGTCATGGTTTGTCAATAACAGCCGGGCCCGCAATGTTGCCGGACGTACAGGCGGAACGACGGGAATGCGTATTTTTTATGTTGTCTTAGGATTGGGCTTTTGTATCGTCGGCCTTATATCGTTTATGACGGGCATATCGGTCTTGTATATCATACCGATGATCAAAGCCGATCCGCTGTCTGTGTTTGAATTATTATAAGGGAAAGGATGAAGCGTTATGAAGAACAAAAAATGGCTGGCGGCGGCACTGATTGCGGTCATGCTGACATCGGGATGCGGCTCGAAGGATACGAAATCTATCGTATGGCATTCCAGCGAATCGTCGAAAATCGTCAAACAGATTCAGTCCGATACGTCGCTGACGAAGGATCAGCAGGAATTTTTCCAATCCCTCGCTAAATCGCGGGATCAGAAGGCCTATGAAGGAAAGACGGTCGGCGAAATCCTCGACGTGTACGCCAAGTGGAAGGCTCAGGTCGAAAAGGACCGGGAGCAGATGAACCAAACGCTGCAGGTATCCGTCGTCGATAAGGTAAGCCTCGACCAGAACGCCTCGGCCGGGCGCATGCATCCGCAGATACAGTTCGATATTTCCATCGCCAACGTATCGCAGAACGATATTCAGACCTTCAAAGGGCGGTTCATCGTTTCCGATGCGTCGGGCAATGAATTGTTCCGCGCTGATTATCTGGACACGATGCCTGTCGTGGCCGGCGTGACGCGGACCGATACGATTTACACCGATATTAACGACACGAACGAAAAAGAAGTCAAAGCCTACGATTCTCCTCTCAGCGACCTCAAGGTCACCTGGGAACCGACGGCGATGAAGTTCATGGACGGCACGCGCATCGGCGAAGATAAGAATGAACTGCGGTAGCGCGGCATAGAGGAAACGGCACGATACACAGGGACTAGGGAATTTTCCCTGGCTGTGTTTCGTGTCGTTTTTTGTGTGTGATACAATAGAGCTGCGAACTACGAGATGAGGAGGCTGGAAATGCGGACCAGTTATGCGTTGAATCACTATATGGACGAAGCGGCGGAGAAGATACGGAGGATTACCCATGAGGCCCGCTCCCTGTCGGTAAACGGCACGCTGATGCTGCAGGATTATCCCTTTTGGCTATATAATGCTATATTTGCCGATTATTCGACGATCTCTTTTTTGGCCAAGTGCATGTCCGATATCGATTATTTTGATTTGCGGCCCTTGTATTGTATATTGCGTTCTTCCCTGGAGAAGTACGCCGACCTGGCGAATTTATGCGCCAAGGGGCGGACCTATGAATGGTATTTGTGGTACTTGAATTTCGAGTCCAACGCCATGGAAGCCTATGCGGCCGGCGACAGCCGGGAAGGGGCGTCGCTGCGCCGGAAGGCCGACTCGTATAAGCGGCAGTTCATGGAGCGATGGGAGCTTTCCCGCTGCAACCGCCTGACGCGGTATTACGTGCTGGGAGACTTTAATCAGCTCATACAGGGCGACGTCTCGCCGGATATCGTCCAGTTCAACCGCCGTCTTTCAAAAATCGACTCGAAATGCAGCCAGATACTGCATAACAACGTGACCTTTGCAGCCAGGCATAACCGGGAGGAACTCAAGGATATCCTGACGTATATACACTACATCATGTGGACGTCCCAATGGATGCTGCCGCAGTTTTATTCCTGGAATCTGCCGGAACTACAGGAAGGCTTGGCGCGGCTGCAGCAGGCCGTCGACTGTATTCGCCAGGGGAAGGGATTTATGGAGTAGGCTTATTCGGCCTTGGTGGAGCGCAGGAAGAGCTGTTCCAGCATGGCGTGGGGGTCCTTGCCGAGCTTGACGATGCCGTACAGGACCTGCGTAATGGGCAGTTCGACGCCGACGCGGCGGGACAGGTCGACGAGGGCTTCCGTTGTATACACGCCTTCGGCTAATTTATGGAAGGGCTTGCCTTGGATGAAATCTTCGCCGAAGCGGCGGTTGTTGCTGTGGGCTGAAAAGAGGGTCGCTTCGTAATCGCCTAAATGGCTCAGGCCGTAGACGGTCATGGCGTTGCCGCCCAGCGTTTCAATCAGGACGGACAGCTCGTGGGTGCCTCTGGCCATGAGGGCTCCTTTGAGGCTCGTAAGGCCTGCGCCGTCGAGCATGCCGGCAGCGATGCCCATGACGTTTTTGGCAGCCGCGCCGATTTCAATGCCCAGGAGGTCTTGTCCGTAGTAGAAGCGGATGAGGGGGCTGGTGAAGACGTCGACGAGGCGGCGCGTCAGGTCCATGTCGCGGGAGGCCATGACCATGCAGTTCGGCATGCCGGCGACGAAGTCCTGCACGTGGCCCGGGCCGACCCAGACGGCAGTCTGCACGTCGGGCTCCAGCTCTTCCTCCATGACCGTCGTTAGGCGCTTGCCGCTGCCGATTTCCAGCCCCTTCATGGCCAGGATGAAGGGCAGGGACGAGGAAAATCCCGTTTCTCGAAGCTGTCCGGCGAAGGCGCGGAGCTGCTGGGCGCTGATGGAAATGATGCAGACGTCGGCATTATGCAGGGCGTCGGCCAAATCGTCGGTCAGGGCGATGGACGAGGGCAGGGTCAGGTATTCGTTTTTTCCCGTACAGCGAAGGGTTTCCAGATTGCGGGACGACGGGCGGCCCCATAAGGTGACGGTGTGGCCGATGCGGTCGGCGTACCAGGCGTGGAAAGCGCCCCAGCGGCCGCAGCCTAAGACGGTAATATTCATGAGTGTCCTCCTGATAGATTTTTTTCCATTATACCATACTTACATAGGCGTTACAGCGTGAAGCGTGGTGTAAATGTTTTATGTTTACAGATTATAACGCACATACATAAAATATATTAGGAAAATCTGGCGATGATATTTACTAACTTACGAAAATGTAGTACGGTTATACAAAAGCATAAAAGCGTTTAACGCGAGCACGATGAAGTGTACACTGTTCATCGTGCTCGTTTTCGTTTAAGGGGGCGAAACATGTGGTTGTCACAGTAGGGTTTTTATATGCTAAAAGTCAGAAAGTATACAAGATGCAGTGCCTGACAGGAACGCAGGGCTTTGACAGCCGTGTTTCGTGGATACACATTATAGAAAACAAGGAATCCGCTTTGTTTTTACACGGCGGGGAACTGGTGTTTTGCACGGGAAGTATCTATAACGGCGAAGAGTGGCTGCTGGATTATATCAAGAAGTTACAGAAAAGCAGAGCTAGCGGATTGGTGATCAACATCGGCCCTTTTATACGCAGCGTTCCGAAATCCGTCGCGGCGTTTTGCGAACAACGCGGATTTCCCCTGTTCCTTATTCCGTGGAGCGTGCGGTTAGTCGATATTACACGCTACTTATGCCAGTTTATCATTGAAGAGGAAACTAGAGAACAACAATTTCTCCAATATTTCCTGTTTATTCTCATGCATCCGGGCCAGTGCGGCAATGCTTGCCGAGCCCTGCGGACGTACGGCATAGATATCGATAAGGCCTTCCGTGTTTTCGTCGTCCGTCCGGCAGAACGCCGCCGTCTCGACGAGGCGGCGGCGCAGATGAGCGCTTGCGAGCCCGACGTCCACGTTTTGACGTACGGCGACGCTCTGGTATGCGTAGCGCCGGACGAAGGTGAATCAAACGCATGGAGCAGGGCCTGGGAATGGCGTGAATACTTTCTGGGCCGAGACCTTTCCGTTACGGTTTGCGTCGGCTCGGCCGTACCTTCTGTCGAACGGTTGTCTGAAAGCTATACGCGGGCGTCAGCTATGACGGCTCTCGTTTCGGAAACGCGGCCTGTCGTACAATATGAGCGCGTCGGCGTGTACAAGCTGCTGCTGGACGGTCCTTCACCAGGCACGCTGCGGCAATTTTACGACGATACGATGAAAGGGCTGGACGAATACGACGCCGCTCATCATTCGTCGCTGGTGGAGACTCTGGAATATTACCTGTCTCATCGCTGCAGTATTAAGGATACGGCAGTTCACGAAGTGGTTCACCGCAATACGGTGCTGTATAAACTGAATAAGATAGAAACTATTACGGGGAAGAAACTAAACGAAGAAGAAGATAAGCTGGATATTCTCATCGCGCTGAAAATCAAGAAGCTGTTTTCCATACAGAAAGACGGATGAATCGGCGCGTGATAGTATACATCATCATTATAGGCAGGGGGAGTTTGGTATGTTTACGTATGAAATGCCGACGAAATTGTATTTCGGGAAAGGATGCGTTGCCCAATCCGTGGCAGATATGGCGGCGCTGGGCAAGAAAGCCCTGATCGTTACGGGACGCAGTTCGGCGAAGCGAAACGGATCGCAGGACGCTGTCGTCGCCGTACTGGAATCGGCAGGCCTCGGCTGGGTCCTGTTTGACGAAGTAGAAGCGAACCCGTCTGTCGAAACCGTGCGGAACGGCGCGGAGCTAGGGCGGAAGGAACAGGTTGACTTCGTCATCGGCATTGGCGGCGGTTCGCCTATGGACGCAGCTAAAGTGATCGCCTTATTATGCACGAACGATTTGGACGACGAGATGCTGTTTACAGGGCCGTACGGAGCGCCGCCCCTGCCTATTGTCACCGTTCCTACGACGTCTGGCACGGGCAGCGAAGTGACGAAAATTAGTATCCTGACCAATCATAAGGCCGGCACGAAGCAGGGCGTCAAATCGCCAATGTTATATCCGAAGCTGTCTTTGGCCGATCCGTCCTTTACGATGGGCGTACCGGAACACGTGACGATCGACACGGCTATCGACGCCTTGTCTCATGCGATAGAAGGCTATATGGCGAAGGATGCGACGCCTGTCAGCGACGTATGGGCTGAAGAAGCCCTGCGCTTTTTCGGCCTTCATCTGACGCAGCTGCGCGGCACGCTGTCCTATGCCGTCCGCGAAGACCTCATGTATGCTTCGACCTTGGCGGGCATCGTCATTTCCCAGGCTGGTACGACGCTGGTACACGGCATGGGATATTGCCTGACGTATTACAGGGGTTTTTCGCATGGCCGGGCCAACGGCCTGCTGCTGCCTCAGTACATGAAGCTTATGGAAGAATCCATGGCCGATAAAGCCCAGCGCGTATGGGAATTGCTGGGATTCGCCGGCTCCGATGACTTCGAAGCATTTATGAAAGATCTCATGCCCGATACGGTCACGCTGTCTGAAGAAGAAATTGAGAAATTTACGACGATAGTCATGAAGACGGCTTCCGTCAAGGCGACGTCGTATGATGTGACGGCAGGCGTCGTAGCCCGTATATACGCTCATATATCTAAATGACGGCTTGACGGCGTTTGCCCGGCCGGGGTTATGGGAGGTGCGAAGGATTATGGCTATATGCGAAACCATAAACGCAGAGGTATTGCAGTGTACAGAATCATTTTCGAGGCGTCCTATGTGGGCGCAGGTCGATTTGGATGCGGCGGCGTATAATATGCGGCATATTCGGCGTCTTGTCGGCGCGCATACGCTGATTATGGCCGTCGTCAAAGCCGACGCCTACGGATGCGGCGCCGTGGCGATGGCCCGCGTTTTTTTGCAGAACGGAGCGGACCGGCTGGCCGTAGCCTGTCTGGACGAAGCCGTCGAGCTGCGCCGCTCCGGTATTGCGGCTCCTATCCTGGTGTTGGGGCATACGGACGGGCGGCGCGCAGCGGAAGTCGTGGGCAATCATATCGACGTGGCCGTGTTTCATTACGACGACGCAGTGCTTTTTTCGCAGGAAGCCGAACGGACGCAGCAGACCGTGCGCGTCCATATTGCCGTAGACAGCGGCATGGGACGTATCGGCTACAAGCTGTCGAAACGAAGCGTCGAAGAGATAAAGCGCATCAGGGCGCTGCCCGGCGTGATGATGGAAGGGATCTTTACGCATTTTGCCGTGGCCGACGACGCGGCTGACGACGCCTGCGCATACACGAAGGAGCAATTCTTTCAGTTTACGCAGCTGTACCGCTGGCTGTGGGAAGAAGGCGTGTCATTCCATCTCCGTCACTGTGACAACAGTGCCGGCGTCCTGGCGTATCCGGCGTTTTTCTGCAACATGGTGCGTCCCGGTATTATTCAGTACGGCTATAATCCCTTTGATGCGGCGCGTCATCCGGAGTTTGTACCCCATCCCGTCATGTCCCTGCGCTGCTGTATTACCCATGTGAAGCGCCTGGAAGAAGGCGAGACCGTAGGATACGGCCGCAGGTTCAGAGCGCGTCGTCCTACCTTGGTCGCTACCTTGCCGTTAGGCTATGCCGACGGATATACCCGCCTCCTGTCCAATCGGGCCGACGTATTGGTACGGGGCCGGCGCGTCCCGCAAATCGGCAATATATGCATGGATCAGTGCATGATAGACGTTACCGATATTCCTGACGTGCGCGTAGGCGAAGAATGCGTGTTGTTCGGCCGCCAGGGAAGCGAATATATCGGAGCGGATGAACTGGCACGCATCATAGGGACGATACCTCATGAAGTGCTCTGCAATATCGGCCGCCGCGTCCCCCGCGTATATTTCGAAAAGGACCGTTGCGTCGGCCGGACTGAATATTTGTTTCAAACGTAACGCGTCTGCTTTAGGGACCGCCGCGTTCGTGTTGCGCAAAAGGGACGGCTGCACCTTCAATTTAGAATGAATGCCAGTGAATAAAGAAATATAGTGGTAAAAATTTAACAGATGTGATTATTGTGCGAATGTACAATAAAGTTTATGGTTTTGTCATATTGTTTTATCGCATTGCCTATGACATAATAAGCACAAGAAAAAGCAACGGCGCTTTTCCGAAAGGACGCCGCTGCTTTTTTAGTATTATAACGCAGGGGGATGATCTCATGACAGGACAGGAAATTCGCGACATGGATTTGACGTATAATCTGCATTCGTGGTCGAAGCAGAAGGGGCTGAACCCCGTAGTCATTACGAAGGCTGAAGGAATTTACTTGTGGGACAGCGACGGCAAGCGATATATGGATATGTCGTCGGGACAGGTGAATTCCAACGTGGGGCACGGAAACAAAGACATTATCGAAGCGATTAAGGAACAAGCCGACAAATATTGCTTCATATCTCCGAGTCTGGCTGTAGAACCGCGGGCTAAATTGGCTAAAATGGTCATCGACCGCATGCCCGACAACATGGGGAAGGTATTTTTTACCAACGGCGGCGCCGACGCCAACGAAAACGCCATTAAGATGGCCCGCATGTATACGGGGCGCTATAAGGTCATGAGCCGGTACCGCAGCTATCACGGCTCGACCTTCGGCGCGGGCAATCTGACGGGCGAACCGCGGCGCTATCCGCTGGAACCGGGGATTCCCGGCTTCATCAAATTTTTCGATCCCTACGTATACCGCGAAGCCATTTCCTTTGCCAGCGAAGAAGACGCGACGAAATTTTACATTGCCAAGCTGCGGGAACAAATTATTTATGAAAATCCGTCGACGATCGCCGCTATCGTCATGGAAACGATTACGGGCTCCAACGGCGTCATCATTCCGCCGAAGGGCTATCTGGAAGGCGTGTGCAAGCTGTGCGATGAATTCGGCATCATGATGATCTGCGACGAAGTCATGGCCGGCTGGTGCCGGACGGGCAAGATGTTCGCCTTTGAGCATTTCAACGTCAAGCCCGACATCGTGACGTTTGCCAAAGGGATTACGTGCGGCTATATTCAGCTCGGCGGCGTCGCCGTATCAAAGAAAATCGCCGCCTATTTCGACGATCATCTCCTGTCGTGCGGCCTGACATACAGCGGCCATCCGCTGGCCTGCGCCGCCGGAGTCGCCTGCCTGAATTACTACGATAAGGCGCGGATTTTGGACAACGTAAACGCTGTCGGCAAGGTGCTGGGCGAAGAAGAAGAAAAGCTGAAGGCAAAACATGCCTGCGTCGGCGACGTCCGGTATATCGGCTTATGGTCGGCTATCGAGCTGGTAAAGGATAAGAACACGAAGGAGCCCCTCGTGCCGTACGGAAAGGACGAAGGGGGAACGATGCCGGGCATCGTCAAATCGCTGATGAAAAAGGGCTTTTGTACTTATTCTCACGAAAATATGCTTCTCGTCGCGCCGCCCCTTATTATTACAAAAGAACAGCTTCTGGAAGCGATGCAGATTTTGGACGACGTACTGAGCGAAGTCGACGCCGCTATTGGGGGATAACGTCCTCCGGCGAGTGGAGAAAGGCATAGGTTGGATACATGCCTGACGCCTATGCCTTTTATTTTTTAATCTGTTATACATATACATAAAAATATTTATGCAAGTGCCTAATTGATTTTTAAAACATTAAATATTATAATAACTTCATTCTTAAAAGAAAATATTTTCCATAACAACGGCGTTATTATTAAAAAATAATTTCGCCGTTGTTTTGCGTATGGGGGAGGGGGAACAAAATATGATTGAAATTAAAGCGATTATCCGACGGGAACGGCTGAAGGCGCTGAAAGATGCGCTGGCCGAACGAGGATTTTACGGATTGACGCACTGGCCCGTTTCGGGGCGAGGAAAACAGCGCGGCGTTACGGTAAACGGCGTTGTGTATGACGAGCTTCCGAAGGAAATGGTATATATCGTCGTCCACGACGAACATAAGACGGCTGTCGTTACGACGATTATCGCCATATGCCAGACGCAGCCGAAAGGAACCGCCGGCGATGGCAGAATTTTTATTACCAGGCTGGACGAAGGATATACGATTAGCGAGCAGCTGCTTTGATACGCAACGTGTCGAGCGCTCCCGACATGAGGAAGGAGAGATATACAGTGGAAGGCACATTATGGCTGCAGTTCGTGCAGCAGCTCATTAACGGCATATCCTTAGGCAGTATTTACGCCCTGATCGCCTTGGGATATACGATGGTATACGGCATTATGAAATTGATCAACTTCGCTCACGGCGATATCTACATGATCGGTTCGTACGTCGGATTTTTTGCGATTACGGCCATGGGGCTGCCCTTTGTGCCGGCGATCCTGGCGGCGATGGTCATGACGGGGATTTTGGGGATGGTCGTCGAACGGCTGGCGTATAAGCCCCTTCGCCATAGCCCGAAAATCGCCATTTTGACGACGGCCATCGGCGTCAGCTTGTTCTTGGAATACACGACGATGCTCGCCTTGTCGCCGCAGCCGCGGACCTTTCCGCACGTACTGGACAACAGCGTGTACCACATCGGCGGCTTAGTGATTTCGTTTCAGCAAATCGTCATCTTCCTTATATCGGTCGTGCTGATGCTGATTCTGACCTACGTCGTGAACTATACGAAAATGGGCAAGGCGATGCGGGCCGTTTCGTACGATCCCGACGCGGCCCAGCTCATGGGAATCAACGTAGACAAGACGATTTCCTTTACCTTCTGCATCGGGTCGAGCTTAGCCGGCGCGGCAGGCGTCCTCGTCGGGATTTACTATAATTCCATCGAGCCCCTCATGGGTATCATGCCGGGCATGAAGGCCTTCGTAGCGGCCGTCCTCGGCGGCATCGGCATCATTCCCGGCGCGATGACCGGCGGCATTATCCTAGGCGTCGTCGAAGCCATGGTCAGCGGATTTATTTCGTCTACCTTCCGCGACGCCGCAGCCTTTGCCATTTTGATTATTATCTTGCTCATCAAGCCGACGGGACTGTTCGGAAAGAATGAACGAGAAAAAGTGTAGGTGATGAATATGATAAACCGATTGCGAAAACAAGACGCTGTATTCTTACTCGCCGCCGTCGTCGTCTTTGCCGTCCTGCAGTTTTTGATGGCCGAACGAATCGTATCGTCGTTTTGGCGTCTGAATATCTCTTTGATTTGCCTGAACGTCATGCTGGCGTCCAGCTTGAACCTGATTAACGGCGTTACGGGACAGTTCTCCCTGGGGCACGCCGGATTTATGGCCGTCGGCGCTTACGTGTCGGCCGTATGCACCGTATTCCTGCACCTGCCCTTCATCGTCAGCCTCATAGGCGGCGCGGCCGCTGCCGGCCTGCTGGGCTTTCTCGTCGGCGTGCCGACGCTGCGGCTGCAGGGCGACTATTTGGCTATCGCCACGCTGGGCATGGGGGAAATTATCCGCATCTGCATTTTGAATATACAGCAAGTAGGCGGCGCGTCGGGGATGTCGGGCATTCCGCGGGATACGACCTTTCCCTGGCTGTTTATCTGCATGGTTGTCACCTTGTTCGTCTTAAAGAATATCATCCACTCCAAGCAGGGGAGAGCCTGCCTGGCCGTACGGGAAAACGCCATTGCCGCCGAAGCCATGGGCATCGATACGACGACCTTTAAGGTATTCGCCTTTACGATCGCGTCGATGTTCGCAGGGTTGGCCGGCGCGCTGTTCTCTCATTACTTCGGCATCGCCCATCCGTCGAGCTTTACCTTCATGCGGTCTTTCGACATCATGACGATGGTCGTCTTAGGCGGCCTGGGCAGCTTGTCCGGCTCGGTCATCGGCGCCTTTATCCTGACCCTGATTGCCGCTGTGATGCAGAGCTATCCCGAATACCGCATGATCGTATACGCCTTGCTGCTCATCATACTCATGCTGTACCGTCCGAATGGGATTCTCGGCAATAAGGAGCTGGCTGAGCTGATGCTGTCCAAATGGAAGAAGGGGGGACGCGGCGATGGACCCGTTGCTGAAAACAAATAATGTATCCATATCCTTCGGCGGCATCAAGGCCGTCCAGGATTTTAACATCGTATTAAACCGGGGCGAACTCGTCGGCCTCATCGGGCCGAACGGCGCGGGAAAGACGACGGCCTTCAACTTGCTGACCGGCGTATATCAGCCGACGACGGGAACTATTGAATTCGACGGCGTCGACGTCACGGGGATGAAGCCCTATAAGATTACGCAGCACGGCATTGCCCGCACGTTTCAGAACATCCGCTTGTTCGGGAACTTAACCGTATTGGACAATGTCAAAATTGCCTGCAATTACCTGGTCAAATACAGCCTGGCCGAAGCGATCCTGCGCGTCGGCAGGTACGGGAAGGAAGAAGAACGGATTGAACGCGAAGCGATAGATCTGCTGCGGCTGTTTAAGCTCGACGATAAAAAGGACGAGCTGGCGTCCAACCTGCCCTACGGCTTGCAGCGGCATCTGGAAATTGCCCGGGCCCTGGCCGCCCGGCCGAAGCTGCTCCTGCTGGACGAACCGGCGGCGGGCATGAATCCGCAGGAAACGCTCGACCTCATGCATTTGATTGAAGAAATACGGAAGCGCTTCCAGCTGACGATTTTACTGATCGAGCACGACATGTCCCTGGTCATGGGGATCTGCGAACGCTTGTACGTCCTGGAATTCGGCAAAATCTTAGCCCAGGGGATACCGCAGGAAATCAAGTCGAACGCCGATGTCATACGGGCCTATTTGGGCGAGGAGGTGTGATCATGAGCCTGTTGGAATTAAAGGATATCAACGTCTACTACGGCGCGATCCACGCCCTGAAGGGGATCAGCCTGAGCGTCGAAGAAGGACAGGTCGTCAGCCTCATCGGCGCGAACGGCGCCGGCAAGACGACGACGCTGCGGACGATTTCCGGGCTGCTGCGCTCCAAGACCGGGTCTATTTCTTTCATGGGAAAGGAGCTGCGGCACGACAGCGCCGAATCCATCGTGCGGCTGGGGATTTCCCATTGCCCCGAAGGGCGGCGGGTCTTCGCCGATATGTCCGTCAAGGAAAATTTGGAAATGGGAGCCTTTACCCGTAAGGATAAGAAGGAAATTTCCCAGACCATGGACATGATTTACGACCATTTTCCCCGTTTGAAGGAACGGATGAATCAGATGGCCGGCACCCTTTCCGGCGGCGAGCAGCAGATGCTGGCGATGGGCCGGGCGCTGATGAGCAAGCCGAAGCTGCTCCTCCTGGACGAGCCGTCTATGGGGCTGGCGCCGATCCTGGTCAAGGAAATATTCAATATGGTGCAGGAAATACACGGCATGGGGACGACGGTGCTGTTAGTCGAACAGAACGCCCGCATGGCCCTGGCCATTTCCGATTACGCCTATGTACTGGAAACAGGGCACATATCGCTGGAAGGAGAGGCTCAGTCGCTGGCCGAAAGCGAAGAAGTGCGGAAGGTGTATTTGGGCGGCTGAGGCCCGTTACGGCGGATATACCATTACAGGTATGTTATATATACAATTTAGGAGGGATACCTTATGACTATGAGTACATTGAAAAGATGCGTGCTGGCTGCCGTGGCCGTTGCGTCGATGGCCGTCATGCTGACGGGCTGCAGCGGCAGTTCGGGAGAATCAAGTGATACGATTAAAATCGGCGCGAACCTGGAATTGACAGGCAACAGCGCGTCGTACGGCACGTCGGCTAAGAACGGCATCGAAATGGCCGTCAAGGAAATCAACGACGCCGGCGGCCTGCTGGGAAAGAAAATTGAAGTCAGCTACGCCGATAACCGCAGCGAAGCGACGGAAGCGGCCAACGCCATGCAGAAGCTGTTGGACGACCAGGTCGATTTCATCGTCGGCCCGGACACGTCGAGCGGCGCCCTGGCCTGCGTCGCCACGGCAGATCAGGAAAAAATACCGATGATTTCGCCGTTCGGCACGAATCCGGACATTACGGTCGATCCGGCGACGCATAACGTACGGCCTTACGTATTCCGCGCCGCCTTTATCGATACCTTCCAGGGCAAGGCCATGGCCGATTTCGTAGCCGATACGCTGAAGGCGAAGAAAGCGGCTGTATACGTCGACAACTCCAGCGATTACTCGAAGGGGCTGCAGAAATTCTTTGAAGAAGAATTCGGCAAAAAAGGCGGCTCTATCGTAGCGACGGAAGCGTATTTGCAGAAGGATACGGACTTCAAGGCGGCCCTGACGAAGATTAAAGCGGCCAACCCCGACGTCATCTACGTTCCCGGATATTATCAGGAAGTCGGCATGATCATCAAGCAGGCCCGCGAAATGGGCATGACGCAGCCGATTGTCGGCGGCGACGGCTGGGACAGCACGAAGCTGGCGGAAATTGCCGGCGCGGCGAACCTGGTCGACTGCTACTTCAGCAACCACTATTCGTCCGACGATACGTCCGAAGTCGTTCAGAATTTCGTTTCCAATTATCAGAAGGCCTATGGCCAGAAGCCGGACGCTCCGGCAGCTGTGGCATACGACAGCATGATGATTTTGGCCCAGGCTATCAAGGACGCCAACAGCACCGATAAAGATACAGTGAAGGCGGCGCTGGAAAAGATCAGCGGATTCAACGCTGTCAGCGGCAAGATCAGCTTTAACGAGTTCCACGATCCCGTCAAGTCGGCAGTTGTCCTGAGCTTTAAGGACGGAAAGCAGATTTTTGTTACCAAGGTAGAACCGTAAGGGCGATTCGTTACTGATACCTCATCTAATCCATATAGATTCCTCTATCAAAGGGAGAAGACGAAGCGGAAGCTTTTTCTTCTCCCTTTCCCCTTTTCCGGGGTATGTGCTATACTTTGGGTAACATTACTGTGAGGTGCATCGTATGAGCGGACGTCGCATCATATTCTTGGACAACTTGAAAACCCTGGTCATCGCCCTGGTCGTCGTGTTTCATGGCGCCATGTCCTATATGGCTTACGCGCCGGAGTGGTGGTACGTGCTGGACGACAAGCGGTCCCTGGCGGCGACGGTATTTGTCGTCTGGGCCGACGTGTTCATCATGCCGGTCATGTTTTTTATTTCCGGCTATTTCGGTGCGGCGTCCCTGGCAGGAACGGGGAGCTTTTGGAAAGCGAAATGGAAGCGCGTCGGCCTGCCGTGGCTGTTCGGCTCGGTTTGTATCGCTCCGTACATTGCCTATCTGTATATGCTCAGCCGGTCTGTGCCCATGACATTTTACCAGTTTTATATGGAATGGTTTTGGGGCGTTTTTTATCAGCAGGCCCAGTATTGGTACCTGGGATTTTTGATGGCCTTGTACGGCCTGCTGTACCTGAGCCGGCGTTTGTGTCCGGCGTGGCTGCAGCCGTCGCAGAGCCGGTTTTCCCTGACAGTCTTTTTCGGCTGCGCCGTCCTGTGCGCCCTCTCTATGGGGGCGATGCTGCAGTGTTACGACGACGCCGTGTGGATTCATCCCCTGTACGTGCTGTGTTTTCAGCCGACGCGGGCTCCCTTGTACCTCGTCGTATTCGGGCTGGGAGCCTATGCCTGGCGCAGCCGCTGGTTTTCCCAGGGCCAGTTCGCCTCTCCGGCAGCCTGGGGCGCTGCCTTTGTCGTCCTGTCCGTCGTGTATACGGCCTTTCGCTTTGACTATGGATATAGCTGGCATGAACTAGGCTGCTATTCCGTTGCCTTTGCCGTCCTGCACAGCCTGTTCTGCCTGACGGCCGTCGCAGCGTTGACGGCCTCGTTCCAGCGCTTTGCCGATTCGTACGGGTCGTGGGGACGGCAGTTGTCGTCCCTGTCGTATGGCGTGTATTACATTCATCAGGTCGTCGTCATGCACGTCGTCTGGCTGCTGCGGCCCTGGGACGGAGGCGTCTATGCCAAGTACGCCGTCATGTGCGTCTTGTCCCTTTGCATCTGCACGCTTCTGAGCCGGTACGTCCTCAGCCGCATACCGTCCTTTTCCTCGTCGAAATCGAGATAACAGAACAGCCCCTCGGAGAGATTTCCAAGGGGCTGTTTTTTAGCGTGCGTGTTGTTTATTTTAAGTGGGCGATGACGGCGTCGCGGTATGCTTCCGTCGTGGCCTTGCCGCCGAGGTCCGGCGTGAGGCATTGGTTTTCTGCCAGCACGGCGTCGACGGCGCTGCGGATATTGGCAGCGACGTCTGTTTCGCCGATGTATTCCAGCATCATGCAGGCCGACCAGAGGAAGGCCGTCGGATTGGCGATATGCTTGCCGGCAATGTCGGGGGCGCTGCCGTGGACGGCTTCAAACATGGCGAAGTCGTCGCCGACGTTCATGGACGGCAGGAGGCCGAGGCCGCCGATGAGGCCGCTGGTCAGGTCCGATACGATGTCGCCGTACAGGTTGGGCATGACCATGACGTCGAAGTTTTCCGGGTACATGACGAGCTGCATGCACGTGTTGTCGACGATCTTGTCGTCGCTTTCGATCTGCGGGTATTCCTTGGCGATTTCCCTGAAAATATCGAGGAACATGCCGTCGCTCATCTTGAGGATATTGGCCTTATGGACGCAGGTGACTTTTTTGCGGCCGTTGGCGACGGCGTAGTCGAAGGCGGCGCGGATGATGCGTTCGCTGGCCTTGCGCGTAATGAGCTTGATGGCCTGGACCGTGTCGTCGTTCATCTTGTATTCGACGCCGATGTACAGGTCTTCCGTGTTTTCGCGGAAGGTGACGATGTCGACGTTAGGGAAGGGCGTCGGCACGGCGGCATTCGACTTGGCCGGACGGATGTTGGCGTACAAATCGTATTTGTTGCGCAGCGTGACGTTAAGGGAGCGGAAGCCCTTGCCGACAGGCGTCGTAATAGGCGATTTCAGCAGAACCCGCGTCTTTTCAAAGGAGGCGAAGGCGGCGTCGGGAATGAGAGCGCCGTTCTTTTCGTATTCGGCGGCGCCGACGTTAAAGATTTCATATTCCAGGGGAGCCTTGGCAGCTTTTAAGATGTCCAGGACGGCGTCGGTGATTTCCGGGCCGATGCCGTCGCCTTTAAATACGGTGATGGTTTTCATGTTATCTGTCCTCCATAGGTATATAATCCATTAAGTCGCCGACATACTTCGCTGCCGGACGGACGATGCGGTTGTCGTACAGCTTATGCTCGATGTTGTGGGCCAGCCAGCCGACCATACGGCTGATGACGAACAGGGGCGTGTACAAATCGCGGGGAATGCCCAGCATGTGATAGGCGAAGCCGCTGTAGTAGTCGACGTTGCTGCACATATTCGCGCCTTTTTCTTCGCTCAAAGTCTTCTTGGCGATGCGTTCGAAGCGCACGTAGAAATTGAAGATATCTTCCATGCCCTTTTCCTTGGCTAACTGGCCGCAGTAGTGGCGCATGATTTCGGCACGGGGGTCCGACAGGGTGTATACGGCGTGGCCGAAGCCGTATATCAGCTTATCCTGATGGCGGAACTGGCCGCGGAGGATGCGTTCGATGACGTCCTTGATCTGGGCGTCCGTGGCCTTGATGCCGACGGCGTCCATGATATTTTCCATCATGAGGGACACGCGGACGTTGGCTCCGCCGTGGCGCGGGCCCTTCAGGGCGCCGATGGAGCTGGCCATGCTGGAATAGATGTCCGTATTCGTCGACGAGACGACGACGTTCGTAAAGGTCGAGTTCGTACCGCCGCCGTGGTCGGCGTGGAGGAACAGCAGGAGGTCGAGAAGCTGGGCTTCCTTCGGCGTAAAGGCGCTGTCGAGGCGGAGCATGGACAAGATGTTTTCCGCCGTCGAGTAATCCTTGCGCGGATAGTGGATGACCAGGCTCTGGCGGTTGTAATAGTGCACCTTGGACATGTAGGCGTAGACGGCGATGGACGGCAGCTTGCTCATGATGTTGAGGCCCTTGCGCAGGGTCTGATATACGTCGGTGTTGTCCGGGTCTTCGTCGTAGTTGTACAAGGTGATGAGGGAGTGCTGCAGCTTGTTCATCAGGTTTTTTCCCGGCAGCCGCAGGAGGTTCATTTCCAAAAAGTCGTCGGGCAGGTCGTAATTTTCCTGGAGGACGTTGCAGAAGGCGTCCAGCTCTTCCCGCGTCGGCAAGTAGCCGAACAGGAGGAGGAAGCAAGCCTCTTCATACAAGTAGCCGTTGTAGCGTTCCTTTTTCGCCAAATCGCGGATATCTAAGCCGCGGTAATAGAGGATGCCGTCGCAGTCTACCTTATTTCCTTCGGCGTCGCGCTTATAGCCTACGACGTCGGCAATGCGGGTCAGGCCGACGAGAACGCCGGTATGGTCTTCGTTGCGCAGGCCGCGCTTTACGCCGTACTTGGAAAACCATTCGCGGGGAATCTGTGTATAATTTTGTGATTTTCCATAGAATTGGGCCAAAAAGATGTTATTGTCCATGTGATTCCTCTCTTTCCGGAAACGAACTGTGCATAGCTTCGTTACTAATTATTCCAGAATATTTATAAAAATGCTTTGTAGAAATAGACGCAGCCATTTTTGCAAAGTATAAGTTATTATAGCATGATTACAGAAAAAAATAAATACGAATAATCGCGGATACCCAGTGGGTAAGGGTAGTCAGGGCCAGAATAATTATGATATAATATGGTGTATGTGAAGATAAAATTTTATATTATGAAATTTATTTACATAAATTTCGACATGAGAAATGTAATGCAGCATCGCACAGATGAAGAGGGGGATTGGACATGATTCAATTATATGAAGGCGGCGCATACTTAGTTCACGGCTCGGAGCTCGTGCCGGAACGGGAAGCGGCGCGGGTAGAACAGCTTACGGGCAAAGCGCCTGACAAGGACGAAGCCCGCAAGGGGACGATTGCCTACTCGATTTTGCAGGCTCATAATACGTCGGGCTCGATGGATCAGTTAAAGATCAAATTCGACGCCATGGCGTCCCACGACATTACCTTTGTCGGCATCATCCAGACGGCGAAGGCTTCGGGTATGGAAACGTTTCCGCTGCCCTACGTGCTGACGAACTGCCACAATTCGCTGTGCGCCGTCGGCGGCACGATCAACGAAGACGACCACGTATTCGGATTGTCGGCAGCTAAGAAATACGGCGGCATCTTTGTACCGCCTCACATCGCCGTCATCCACCAGTACATGCGGGAAAAGATGGCCGGCTGCGGCAAGATGATCATCGGCTCGGACAGCCACACGCGGTACGGCGCCCTGGGTACGATGGCCGTCGGCGAAGGCGGCGGCGAGCTGGTCAAGCAGCTCCTGCGCGATACGTACGACGTCGCCTATCCGGGCGTCGTAGCCGTATACCTGACGGGCAAGCCCAGCCCGGCCGTCGGCCCCCACGACATCGCCATCGCCATCGTCGGCGCCGTCTTTAAGAATGGATATGTAAAGAACAAGGTCATGGAATTCGTCGGCCCCGGCGTGGCGTCGATGAATACGGATTACCGCAACAGCGTCGACGTCATGACGACGGAAACGACGTGCCTGTCGTCGGTATGGCGCACCGACGACGATACGAAGGCTTACCTGACCCAGCACGGCCGGCCTCAGGATTACAAGGAACTTAATCCGGCCGACGTCGCCTACTATGATGGCGTCATTTACGTCGATTTGAGCAAAATCAAGCCGATGATCGCCATGCCCATGCATCCGAGCAACGCCTTTACCATCGACGAGCTCAACGCCAATCTGGCTGATATCCTTCATGAAACGGAAGAAAGCATCAACGGCCGCATGAGCAATCCCGACCTCCATTACAGCCTGATGGATAAGATCGCCGACGGCAAATTCCACGTCCAGCAGGGCGTCATTGCCGGATGCGCCGGCGGCAACTACGGCAACGTCATGGCCGCCGCTCATATTTTGAAGAACGCTTCCTGCGGCGACGGCGTCTTTACCCTTGACGTCTACCCGTCGTCCCAGCCCGTGTACATGGACTTAGTCCGCAAGGGCGCCGTGGCCGATCTTCTGGCCGCCGGGGCGATATTCAAGACGGCCTTCTGCGGCCCCTGCTTCGGCGCAGGCGATACGCCGGCGAACAACGCCTTCAGCATCCGCCATACGACGCGCAACTTCCCGAACCGCGAAGGCTCGAAGCCGGGCAGCGGCCAGTTCTCCGCCGTAGCCCTCATGGATGCCCGTTCCATCGCGGCGACGGCGGCCAACGGCGGCGTCCTCACGTCGGCCGAAGGCTACATGGACGATTATACAGAACCGCCTTACGACTACGACAACTCGTCCTATGCGTCGCGCGTATACCAGGGCTTCGGCCAGGCCGACGGCGAAGCGGCTCTCGTATACGGGCCGAACATCAAAGACTGGCCGGATATGGAAGCTTTGGCCGACAACATCCTGGTCAAGGTCTGCTCGAAGATCATGGATCCCGTGACGACGACAGACGAACTGATTCCGTCGGGCGAAACGTCGTCGTACCGCTCCAATCCGCTGGGACTGGCTGAATTCACCTTGTCCCGCCGCGACCCGGAATACGTCGGCCGGGCCAAGGCCGTCGACGCGGCAGAACGGGCCCGCATAGCCGGACAATGCCCGGCCTCCGTCGACAAGGAGCTGAAAGACGTCTTTGCCAAGCTGAAAGAGACATTTGCCGACGCCGATATGGCGGCGACGGAAATCGGCAGCATGATTTACTGCGTCAAGCCCGGCGACGGCTCGGCCCGCGAACAGGCGGCAAGCTGCCAGCGCGTCCTCGGCGGCCTGGCCAATATCTGCCGGGAATACGCGACGAAGCGCTACCGCTCCAACGTCATCAACTGGGGCATGCTGCCCTTCCAGATGAAGGACGACCCGTCCTTTGAAGTCGGCGATTACATCTATATCCCCAACGTCAAGGCAGCCCTCGACGGCGACATGAAGGACATCAAGGCCTACGTCGTCGGCAAAGAACTTCAGGAAATTTCCCTGTACATCGCGGACATGACCGACGCGGAAAAAGAAATCGTCAAAGCCGGCAGCCTCATCAATTTCAACCGCAATAGACAAAAGGCATAATTGGCGGAATATTCATTGACGGATACGCCAGATATTGATATACTGAATGTGGAAAATGGTATTACTAAAGAATTTCCATCAGCGCAGTAAAAAACGAAAATCCCCTAGTTGCAGCTAGGGGATTTTCTATTCCATTTCAGAGGCGGCTTAGACCTCAGGCTGACTACCGGTTACTCTCCATCCAGCCATCTACAAACATAGTGACATACTATGCCTGCCGCGAGGGAGATCATAAATGGTATTACCAATTCCATATCAGCGCACCTCCTTCCTTCTACCAGTATGGAGGCGGTAGCGCATGTATTATATCATGCCGTTATGAGATTGAAAAGCGGCGTATTTAGATAGGCTATGCTGTATAAGCATCATAAAGACAGCAGGCAGGGAACGGGATTCTCTGCCTGCTGTTTTTACATTTTACTATGGCGTACGTATTATTTTAAGACGACCTTGGCGACTTGTTCTGCTGCCAGCTTGTAGCCGTTCGATTCGGCTTCGAGCATGTTGAGGTACATATAGGACAGCTGCGCGCCGACGTAGTTGCGGAAGTGGTTGAAGGCGGCTCCTTCCAGGTCGGCCTGGCTCATGCCGTATTCCTGATAGGCGATTTTTTTGAGGAGCAGGACCGTTTTCTGGGCTGCCGGCGACGACAGTACCCAGTCGTGGTCGCCGAGGTGGACGATGTAGCCTTCCTGATGGTGAGGATTGGGAATCGTCTGGCCGTCTTTGCCGACGAGGCCGTAGGCGACGGGGTCTTTGCCGGCGATGATAGCGGCGGCTTTCAGCCAGCCTGCGACGTCGGCTTCTTCTTTCTTCGACGTCGGCGCGCCGTGGGCACAGGCCTGGGCGACGACTTCTTCTGCCGGAAAACCGCGGTAGATGACTTCTGCCAGCGCCAGGGCGTGGTGCGCTCCCTGACCGGCAATGGGATATTCCGTCAGGGACGAGCCGTCGGCGTTCCACTGGAAGACGAAGGGCTTGGAAATGTCGTGCAGAGCCTGAGCGGCGATGGCGATATCCTTGTTGACGGAGTAGTAAAAGACTTCCTCATAGGTTCGGCAGATGTAATCCGTAATGTGCATGTTGCAGCTCGTATGGGTAGCCAGCCCGCCCGGATAGGGGTGGTGGCTGCCGTAGCCGCTGCCGGGAGCCGTCTTGAATTTCTGCACGGCGCCGTTAAAGGGCGGCAGTATGTGCTTTTCGTCGATTTTCGACGTGTCGATTAAGTTCTGGGCGGCCAATGCGGCATAGAGGCGGCTGCGGGATGCGGCGGACGAATATTCCTGCATAAAGGTCGGCGTCGGCTCGTTGAGGAGACGGACGACGGCCTGGCGGAGGCTTCCGTTTTCAATCGTATTGGATAATCTCAGGATGTCGTCGAAGGATTTTTGTACCAGCGGCGAAGCGTTGGCGGCTGCGACGGCGTTTTTGGGAATGTCTTTAAATGCGACGGGCTTCAGCGTCCGCTTCGGATTGTCGAGTTCCCGGGCGAAGGAAAAGGACGGCATGGAAAACATGGCCGCTCCCAATGCGGCTCCGCCGGCGAGCTTTAAAAAGCTGCGGCGCGATACGGTATGTTCAGATGACGGCGTTGACATAGTGTGATTCCTCCTTAAAGGCCTTTTCAATTTACCGTTAGTATAGTTTCCTTTTGTATATATTTTGTGAACATACCGTAAAGGTATTGTATGGAATGAAGGGCCGGTGAAATTTTACAAAAAGAACAGGCCGATTTTACGAAAGGGCTATGAAACTTTGCTACAGTAAGGCCAAAGGAGGCGCAGTCTATGTTAGGATTAGGTTTTCCGGAATTGGCGTTGATTTTAGTGATCGGACTGGTCGTATTCGGGCCGGGAAAGCTGCCGTCTGTCGGCGGCGCACTGGGCAAGAGCCTGCGGGAGTTTAAAACGGCCGTTCGCGATGGAGAAGAAACTAAGGAGCCGGCATCTGCCGATACGTTTCATGAGGCCAAGGCGGGCAATAAATAATATTGCCGTATAGGCGCAAATTCTTTATAACAACAATCCCTGTCGGCTGGCAGGGATTGTTTGTCATTTACTTGCTTGCAAGTTTTTGTTTTGCAGCGTTCTGGCCGTAAAGGACATAATACAGTACGGCGCAGCACGCCAGCAGCACGGCCAGCGCCGCGTACATGACGCGAAAACCGGCATAGGGGAGCAGCGCACCTAAAACCAGAGGGCCTGCGCCGACGCTGAGATCCATGAAGACGAAAAACGTCGACGTCGCCAGGCCCATGCGGCCGCGAGGGGCCAAGCCGATAATGATGGCTTGAGAACAGGACATATACGTCCCATATCCCAGCCCCATCAGCGCGGCGGCGCCCAGCAGCATCCAGCCGGACGTCGACAGGCTGATGAAGCACAGGCTCAGGGCAAAGAATATAAATGCCGGGTACATGACGAAATTCGCGCCGCGGCTGTCGAACCATCGTCCTGTAAAAGGCCGGGAGCATACGGTGAACAGGGCATAGACGAGGAAAAAATATTTGCTGCTGGCAAGGAGATCCGCTTCTTTGGCAAAGGACGCCATAAAACCTAATATGGCGGCGAACCCCAAGTTGACGAGGAGGGTGAGAAACGCGACGGGAAGAGCCGTCGGCTCTATGAAGTTTTGCAGGGACAGATAGGAGCGAGGCTGTTCGGAGACAGACGGCTCATGGTCCTCCGCCGGTACATGGAGCAGGGCTGTCGCCGCGAAGGCCAGTATCAGGAGGGCGCTGCCGACGACGAGGTTGTACAGGATGACGCCGTTGCTGTAGAAATACAAGCTGGCAAAGGGTCCGACAGCTGTTCCCAGCGTAACAAACATGGCGTAGTAGCTCGTGCCTTCGCCGCGGCGGGCTGCCGGGACGAGGTGAGCCATAATCGTCCCCGTCGTAGACGACGACAGGCCGAAGCCGACGCCCTGGACGAAACGGGCTGCGTAGAGGAGATACAGGCTGTGGATTCCTATGTTCAGGAGAGAGGCTGCTAAAAAGAGGAACAGGCCGATATATAAGGAGCGTTTCAGGCCGATTCGTTCGATACATCCGCCCAGAAACAGGCGGGCAAATAAGGTTCCTAAGATAAAGATGCCGCAGGCCAATCCCGCTTCTGCCAGCGAGGCGTGAAGCGCCGTCGCCGCGTAGTCGGCTATAACGACCATCGTCATATAATACGATTGGTTTACGACGAAGCAGACGATGCAGTTCAGGATAAAATCTTTGGTCCAGATGGCCGAAGTATTCATGACGTGTTCTCCTTTTCTATTATTGTACAACTAGTTGTATATAGGAGCGAAAAAAACGACATCATACGTTGTCGTTTATTTTCAGGAGTAAGGAAAGGAGCTGGTCTTTTTCCTCTTCCGACAATCCCTTTAAAAGCTGGCATCCTACGTTTGTGCCGAGATGTTTGAGGTCATGGCACGTCGTCCGGCCTTTTTCCGTGAGATACACTTGCTTGAAGCGGCCGTCTTCTTCCGAGACGACGACGTAGAGCAATTCTTTCCGCTTCATCCGTTCGACGAGATTCCGCGCCGCCTGATGGGTAATGCGCAGGTGCTCTTTTAAATCGATGATGGAACGGCCCGGGCAGTTGTCAAAATAAAGCAGCGCTTCTGATTGATTGGCCGTCAGATCGAAGGGGATCAAATCCTTGTCGCGGCCGTTGCTGATTTTATTGCCGATGCGCAGGATTTGGCGTTCGATGATGAAGTTTTTGTCTTTCATGAGGTATCCTTTCCCAATTATACAATGAGTTGTATAGTTTTATTTTATATACTTTTTTTAGTTTGTCAAATACCGGCGGCAGGGATAGGCGGCGTTATTCGAGGAAGAGCCGCGTCTGAGGCGGTATGCCCTTGGCCGGCGACGCGCCGTAATATTTTTTCCAGGCCCGGTAAAAGGTGGAATACTGCTTAAAGCCGCTGTCGTAGCATACCTCCGTCAGGGGGCGGTCCTGCTGCATGAGGGAGCGGGCCAGGAGGAGGCGTTTGATGGTAATGTATTGGCCCAGGGAATAGCCCGTCTCTTCCTTGAAGAGGTGCATGAGGTAGTCCGGGCTGATGCAGAGCTGTTCGGCCAAAACCGGTACGGACAGCTCGCTCCGCAGGTGCTCGTTGATGTAGGTCAGGAGGCGCTGTATCTTTTCGTTTTGCCGTCCCGTCTTGACGTAGCCGATGTGCCGCTCCTGAATAGATTGGGCCAAATAGATGAGAAACTCCAGAAACAGAGTTTCCTTCAACACGGCATGATGGGCGCAGGCTTCGGCGCAGCAGACCTGGCGGAGGCGGCACGACGCGCCGTAGAGGCTGCCCGCTTCCTGAGGCTGGCGCAAAATAGGCGACGCCGTCTGGAACAGGGCCGACAGGTCGCAGCCGCGCTGCCTGTAGGACTCAATGTACGCCGGCGAAATATAGGCGATGATGCGCTCATACGTATGGGTTCCGCCGACGACGGGGCGGTGCATCTGCCCGGCCGGCACGACGACGATGTCGTAGGGCTGGAGCCGGTACGATTTCCCTTCGATTTCATAGGTTACGTCGCCCTGAAAGAACAGCATGACCTTGTCGAATTCGTGATAATGGACGGGACAGGCCCAGTCTCTTTTGTCCGATACGTAAAACAGCTTCAGGGGCTCCGTCAGGTAGCCCGTTTTTTCATACACATGCGTCGCCTCCGATCGTTACAGCAGGATTTGCAATAAGTATAGCATGATTTTACTATACTTGCTATTTTCAGTTATTGTATAATAGCTATGGTAAGACGCATGATAGATTTCCTATAAGGAGGATATACAGATGAAATTCGTTAAAATGCATGGATTAGGAAACGATTTCGTATTTTTTGAAGATAAGGAAGGCGCAAACAAGGATTTTTCCGAATTGGCCGTGAAACTGTGCGACCGCCATACGGGCGTCGGAGCCGACGGCATCATCGTCATCGTGCCCAGCGATAAGGCCGACGTGCGGATGCGCATTATCAATGCCGACGGCAGCGAAGCGGAAATGTGCGGCAACGGCATCCGCTGCTTCGCAAAATACGTCTACGACAACGGCATCATTACGAAGGACGAATTTTCCGTCGAAACCCTGGCCGGCATCATGAAGCCGAAGGTCACTGTCGGCGAAGACGGCAAGGTCAGCCTGGTTACCATCAATATGGGCAAGCCCTTTACGGACCGGGCCCAGATCCCCATGGAAGGGCCGGCCGGCCCCGTCGTCGACGAACCGATTGAAATCGACGGCAAGACCTATAAGATCACCAGCCTGCTCATGGGCGTGCCCCACACGATGACCTACGTCCGCGACGTAGACGCCGTTTCCCTTCATGAACTGGGGCCGAAGTTTGAAACGTACAAGGCCTTCCCGCGGAAGACCAACATGAACTTCGTCCAGGTCATCGACAACCATACGATCAAAGTCCATACGTGGGAACGGGGCGCCGGCGCGACCCTGGCCTGCGGCACCGGCTCCTGCGCCTGCGCCGTCGGCTCGTACCTCAACGGCTTTACGGGACGGAGCGTCGACGTGCAGCTGTACCTCGGCACGCTTCACATCGAATACAGCGAAGAAGACGGCAACGTATACATGACCGGCCCGGCTGCCGTGACCTTTACGGGTGAATGGCTGGGATAAAGGCCTCGCTGAACGAAATACAGGGAAAAACGCAGAAAGATGTGCAGTACAGGAAGGATATTCCTGATATTGCACATCTTTTTTACATAATACAGGCCGAAGCTTTACAATGACGTGGGTATAATAATACCGTACTAGTGAGGAGGAGACCTGATGAAACAGATTTTAATTTCGTCTACCTTGTTATGGAATCTTTCGCTGCGCGACATGTTCCGCCAGGTCTATGAACTCGGCTTGGGCGGCTTGGAAATGTGGGCCCAGCACTTTTACTGCCAGCAGTATGACGAAGGCGAATACCGGCGGCTGTCGCAGAAATATCCCCTGCATACCGTCGTTCACAGCTGCAGCTGGGATTTGAACCTGTCGTCCATGAACCAGGCCGTACGGCAGGCGTCTGTAGAGGAAGTCATCGCGTCGATGGAATTTGCCAAGCGCGTCGGAGCCAGGGAAGTGACGGTTCACCCCGGCCATATGACGATGCCCTGCTGGCGTCGGGAAAGCGCCCTGCTCATGCACGAGTCCCTGCAGAAAATCGCCGACGCGTCGTACCGGCTGAACATGCCCGTCTCGCTGGAAATCATGGAAAAGACGAAGAAGGAATTTGTAACTGATATAGAATCCATGAAGGAAGTTACAGGCGACCTCTTTTCTTTCTTCACCTATACCCTGGACATCGCTCACTGCGAAAGCCCTGACGAAGGGCTGGATATCCTGCGGCGCGTCGATGCCGTGTCCAAGCTTCACATCAGCAACCGTATCGGCGGCTTATACCATACGCCCCTGTACGACGGGAACTTTGATTTCACAGAACTACTTCCTGCGCTGCGTTCTTACCATCTTCCCATGGTTTTGGAAGGCTACGACCCGCAGGGCGGTTTGGACGTATTTTACCGCAACGTCGAATTTTTACAAGAACATCTCATGCAGCTTCAATGCCGCATTTCTTAATATATTTTCTTCCCTTTGTTCAGGCCTTGCCCCGGCAAGGTCTTTTTATATGTTTCGTCTACTCGTTCAGGATAGAAGAATAGTAGTCCTCCGGGCCGTACTGGTTATCGCCGTCGGAAGGGCGGAGGAGCCAGAGAAACAGGACGAGGCCGCCAAGGAGGGGAATCAGGCTGACGAGCTGCCACCAGCCCGATCTGCCGATGTCGTGGAGACGGCGGGCGTTCAAGGCGGCCGATACAAAAAATACGGTCAGGCCGGTGACGAGGTACAGGACGAGAAAGGCGTCGGCCAGGACGGCCCCGTTCAGAGCCGTGCGGGAAACGCCGGCGATGAAGAACAGGAAGATCGCGTAGAGTATGCTGAAGACGGCGTAGTAGCCCAGCCACAGCGCGGCGACGCCCAGCCAGAACTCCTTGCGGGACGAGCGGCCGGAAAAGGAAAACTTCCGTTTCCAGAGAATTACAGCGGCGTCTTTTAAAGTCATCTTGTGTATGGTCATGAATAAGCCTCCCTTGGTATGCCGGAACGGCGGGCATAATACTGGATTATTTATATCGTTTATTATACTGGATAAGAGAGGATAATACTATAGATATGATAAAATAATATAATTAATGCATAAATTTATTTTATTTAAAAAGACTATATCTTAGGATTGCAGAAGGCAGACGGCGTCAATTTCCTTTTATCGGCGTCATTGTATTGCTGTGTTTTCACCGTAATGCAGAGCTATTACGGCCTGATAACACGCTGTGACCATACAAAGAACGGCTTAGGAACGCCCTTTACGGGCGAGTCAGGTCCGTCGCGTTACGCGTAACGTCTTATATTATCTATCTAGTTCTTAGTTTATATAGACGTGACGTGATGTGTTTTATAAAAAAAAGTCAAAAAGTCAAAATAAAGTGTTGACAAGGGAGGAAAACGGGTATATAGTATAGCTGTAATCGGAAAGAGGTTACAGACAGACATATAAAAGTCAAAAGAGCAATCAAGTAATTGCATCTCATTAGGTATTTTAGAAAGAAGGGTTTATGATGAGAAGCTTATTCCCGATTGTAACAAATAACGATTTAGTATTTCCTGATAATTTTGTAAATCATTTCTTCGGCGATTTTATGAAGCCGTTCGACAGTTCCTACAGCGTTCCTAAGGTCGACGTAGAAGACAAAGAAAATGAATACGTCTTGACGACGGATTTGCCGGGCATGGCCAAGGAAGATATCAAGCTGACCTATGATAAGGATATCCTGACCATTTCGGCCCGTCATGAAGAAAAGAAAGATGAAAAAGACGAAAAGAAAAACTATATCCGCAAAGAACGGACGAATCAGTCCTTCTGCCGCCAGTTCCAGGTCAGCGGCGTTCAGAAAGACCATATTCAGGCATCCTTTGCCAACGGCGTGCTGACCATTACCTTGCCGAAGGAAACGGCTAAGCAGATCGAAGCCGCCAAGACGATTGAAATTCAGTAATACGATGGTTTAACCCCGTGATGCGCTTGTAAGTCAAACGAGATCCAACGAGGCGTATGAAAGAAGGGTTTTACGATGAAAAGTTTATTTCCGATTGTAACGAACAACGACGCATTATTTCCGATGAATTTTGCCGACCGCTTCTTCAGCGATTTCATGAAACCGTTTGAAGGCTCGTACAATATTCCGAGAGTCGATATTGAAGACAAGGGCAACGAATACGTATTGACGACGGATCTGCCCGGCGTCGCCAAAGAAGACATTTCCCTGACCTATGACGACGACGTGCTCACCTTGTCGGCCCGTCATGAAGAAACAAAGGACGAACAAGACGACCAGAAGAACTATATCTATAAAGAACGGTCGAGCAGCTCCTTCTGCCGCAGCTTCCCTGTCAGCGGCATTCGGAAGGACGGCATCCAGGCCTCCTTTGCTGACGGCGTATTGACCGTCACCTTGCCGAAGGAAACGCCGCAGCCGGCCGAATCGGTTCGTACGATCGACATTCAGTAATCCATTTCCCATTCCTATAGAAGCATAACTCATATCCCCCTTTTGACATCCGTCAGATTTTCTCCGCTGAAAGTCTGGCGGATTTTTTGTGCATGAAATTCGGCAGTTTTTTTCTAACATAACGAGAAGCCCCGCTGGTCTCGACAGTGGAGAGCAGCGGGGCGTTTGTCGGCCTATTTATATTTCTTTTGGGCCATATTGATTGTCTTGGTCTGATGGGCGGACGAACCAGAAGAAGAGAATGAATCCGCCGATGACGGGGATGAGGGACAGCAGCTGCCACCAGCCGGATTTTCCGATGTCGTGAAGCCGGCGGGCATTGAGCGTAAGCGCGGCTACGAAAAAAGCGATGCTCAAGAAGCACGCGACGATGACGAACGTACCGGACATGGCGGCGGATATCGTTTCGGCTGTCGCCGTAGAAGATAGAGCGGCCGCAACCGCTGAAACGGCTGCCAGCAGAAAGAATGCAGCGTATGCGACGATATATAAGACGGCGATAGACAGCCAGTATTCGCTGCGCGACGAGCGGCCGGCAAAAGAAAATTTTTGTTCCCATAGACGTTTCGCCGCGTCCCGCAGCGTCATATCCGATGTGTTCATAGGCATTGCCTCCTTTTCAAAACGATATAGAGTATTTATATACAGTATACAAGAGGATGATAGAAAAAGACAAGAGAGTGCCGGCGTTTTATCCGGCCGCGAAGCGAAGCATTTTGAAATTCGGACGAAACGCACGCAATCGTGTGGTATAATATAAAAATACAAACGTTATTTTTATAGCAAAGGTATGGAATCACATGAAATTTACGCAGGACATTCAAATCGGGTATTTCGTGAAGCGGCCGAACCGCTTCATCGCCTATGTAGAAATCAACGGAACCGTAGAGGTCTGCCATATGCCCAATCCCGGACGCATGTGGGAGCTGCTGTTTCCCGGCGCCGCCGTATACGTGCGCCATGTCGGCAAGACGGAACGCAAGACGGCGTACGACGTCGTCGGAATCGAACGGGACGGCGTGCCTATCTTGCTGGATACGCAGTACAACAACGACATCGCGGCCAAGCTCATCCAGGAGCACCGCATTCCCGGCTGGGAAGAGTGGAGCCTGCTGCGGCGGGAAGTGACCGTCGGCGACAGCCGTTTTGATCTGCTCCTTCACAAGGGGAAGGAGCTGTTTTATTTAGAGGTCAAGTCGTGTACCTTGTTTGGAAAATCGGGAGCCATGTTTCCCGATGCTGTGACGGAACGGGGCCGGAAGCATATTGCGGAACTGGCGGCCATGCACGACGACGGCTATCATACGGGCGTGCTGTTCCTCGTCCATTGGGACCGGGCCCGCTGGTTCCTGCCCGATTACCATACGGACACGGACTTTGCCGCCACGTTTATGGAATGCGCGCCGAAGCTGGACTGGAAGGCCTTTTCCCTGCGGTGGACGGCGGAGTTTTCCCAGCCGGAGCCGGTCCGGCTCTTGTCGTACCCCGAAGAGGTGCTGCGGCGGGAAAATCACGACTGCGGCGATTATATGCTCGTCATGCACCTGCCTGAAGGGCGGGACATCGAGGTCGGCGCGAAGGGAGAGATTTCCTTTCCCCAGGGATACTACGTATACGTCGGCTCGGCTAAAAAGAATCTGGCGTCACGCCTGGCCCGCCATACGAGGAAGCGCAAGAAAATGCATTGGCATATCGACTACCTGCGCCGATACGCCGACGTGGCGGCGGTCCTGCCCGTCCGGACGGCCGACGACCTGGAACACGAACTGGCCGCCGCCGTCGGGGCGATTTCCCATTGGCAGATATGGGATTTCGGCTGCACCGACTGCAGTTGTCCGTCTCATTTGTTCGGTTTTCACGACAATCCCATCCACCGCCGCGATTTCATGCAGCTCGTCGAGGATTTCCGCATGAACCGCCTGGAGTCCCTGATAGGGCTGTAAAGAAAGTTTTTAAATTCTTTGTTACAATTCTGTTGCGAATATATCCCTTCAAAATATATTTATGATATAATAAGGATGTTATTTAGAAACGAAGGAGGGTATTCGTTCATGGACAGACAAGAAGCGCTGCAGCTGCTGCGCAAGTATAACGGCGAGCCGTTTCATATTATGCATGCCCTGACGGTAGAAGGTGTCATGCGCTGGTATGCCAGGGAACTCGGCTACGGCGACGAAGAAGACTTTTGGGGCTTAGTCGGCCTGCTGCACGATATCGACTTTGAAAAATATCCCGAGCAGCACTGTAAAAAAGCGCCGGAGCTCTTGAAGGAAATCGATGCCGACGACAGATTTATCCACGCCGTCGTATGTCACGGCTACGGCCTCTGTTCCGATGTAGAGCCGGAACATGAAATGGAAAAGGTATTGTTCGCGTCCGACGAATTGACCGGCCTCATTTGGGCCGCCGCCAAGATGCGGCCGTCTAAGAGCACCCAGGACATGGAAGTCAAGAGCCTGAAGAAAAAATTCAAGGACAAGAGCTTCGCTGCCGGCTGCTCTCGCGACGTCATCAAGGTAGGTGCAGAACGATTAGGATGGGAGCTTCCCGACTTGTTTGAAAAGACGATTTTAGCTATGCGCTCCTGCGAAGAATCAGTGCGCAGCGAATGCTTCGCGCTGACCGGCGTAAGAGAATAATAAAACAATCATTATATAATGAATTACGAGGAGGAATGAATTATGAAAAAAGCAATTGCGACGGCCCTTATGGCCGCTATGATGACAGTAGGTACAGTAGGCGCGTCCTTCGCTGCCGGCTTGGGCACCATCGACATGGCAGCCCTGCTGCAGAAGCATCCGAACTACCCGAAGGCTATGGCTCAGTGGCGCAGTGACGTAGAAAAAGCCCAGAAGGATTTCCAAGATCAGGTAAAGAAAGAAAAAGACCCGAAAGCTCAGCAGGAATTGGCGCAGAAATTCAACGTTCAGCTGAACAAACAGCGTATCGAGCTGTTCACGCCGCTGGAAAAGGATATTCTGGAAAAGACAAAGGCTGTTAAGCAGGAAAAAGGCTTGGATTACGTCGTATTGAACGGTTCCGTCGTAGACGGACAGGGTCAGGACATTACGAACGACGTCGCTGCCAAGTTGAAATAAGCATACAGGCAAGACAATCGGCTGAAGCGTTTTCAGCCGATTTTTTTTGTCGTGCTGCGCTACAAAAGCATGCAAAATGCGGCAATCCGGCAGAGGGAAGAATCTGCCGGATTGCCGCGTGTCATAATGTTAGATGGAGAGTTTATGGATTATCAATTATTTACGACGGAACAAGCCTCCGGAAATGACCAGTTTCTGGATTTCGTTTGTGCCTTCGTAAATTTGGGTGATTTTTGCGTCGCGCATCATGCGTTCTACATGATATTCGTGCATGTAGCCGTTGCCGCCGAGCATCTGTACGCATTCCGTCGTGACCTTCATGGCGACGTCGGTGCAGGTGAGTTTTGCTACGGCTGCGGCTGTCGTGAAGGGTTTGCCTTCTTCTTTCAGGCAGGCCGCCTTGTAGAGGACGAGCTTGGCTTTTTCGATGTCGGCGTAGAGCTCGGCCATTTTGAATGCCAGGTACTGCTGCTTGAACAGGGGCTTGCCGAACTGTTCCCGTTCCTGGAGGTATTTGACGGCGATGTCAAAGGCTCCTTCGGCGATGCCGAGAGCCTGGGCGCCGACGCCGATGCGGCCGCCGTCAAGGGTTTTCATGGCCAGTTTAAAACCTTCGCCTGGTTTAGCGATCATGCGGTCTGCCGATACGCGGACGTTGGAGAGGACCATTTCAGAAACCTGGGCGGAACGGATGCCCATCTTATTTTCTACCTTGCCGACATGGAAGCCTTCCATGCCCTTTTCGACGACGAAGGCGCACATGCTCTTCGTGCCGACAGACGGGTCGGTCAGGGCGTAGATGACGGTGTAGTCAGCCAGGGGGCCGTTGGTATTGAAAATCTTCGTGCCGTTGAGGATGTAGTCATCGCCGTCCTTCGTGGCAATGGTCTTCTGTCCTGCCGCGTCGGAACCGGCCGATGCTTCGGTGAGGCCGAAGGAGCCGATGGCCTTGCCGCTGGCGATAGGAGAGAGGAAGCGTTTTTTCTGTTCGTCCGTAGCGGAGGAATACATGACGCTGCCGCCGTATAAGGACGTATTGACGGAAAAACCGATACCGAAGGAGGAATCGACTTTAGAAACTTCTTCGACGGCTAAGATATACGGGAGGTAGCCTACGTCTGTGCCGCCGAATTCTTTCGGATAGCAGAGGCCGAACATTCCCATGGCGCCGAATTCCTTAAAGGCTTCTACGGGGAATACCTGCTGTTCATCCCGTTCGAGTACGCCGGGAGCTAAGCGCTGGGCCGTAAATTCGCGAACCTGATCGACGATTTGCTGCTGTTGTTCTGTCAAATTGAAATTCATAGTGCGTCCACTCCTTCTGGTAACGGTAATATATTTAAAATTAAAATATAAGCGGATTTGTTATGTCCCTGGTTCGGGAGCTTTTACTGC
The DNA here is from genome assembly GCF_025567065.1 of Megasphaera stantonii. Classification (NCBI taxonomy): domain Bacteria; kingdom Bacillati; phylum Bacillota; class Negativicutes; order Veillonellales; family Veillonellaceae; genus Megasphaera; species Megasphaera stantonii. The sequence goes on along the minus strand of NZ_JAOQKD010000002.1, from coordinate 142,492 downwards.
GGAGATTTTTTAGATGACGACATTTTGGTTGGCCAAGATGCCGTTGAGGAATTTTTCATACTCCGTTTCTTTGCTTACTTTTGTGTTGACAGGAGTCAGGCTCTTAGAAGTAAATTTGCGGATGAGTTTGCATGTGTTTTTTTGTTCAAACGAAAACTTTGTCATAATGGAGTCACTCCTTTGGTAGATGAATTAAATTATACTTTGTAGAAATAATTCGTAATAAGAATTATTATGGTCGCATAATATCACAGGAAAAACAGAAGGTCAAGAAATTTGACTAAATTGCATAGAAAATAATTTGTAATACGAAATATTAATAATAAAAAATACCGCTATCCATGAATCGTCCATGAGATAACGGTATTCGATATGACGCGCTACATGTCGTGCTGGTGGATGATGCGTTTGATATAGCCGATAAATTCCTCTCGTTCCTGCGGCGAAAAATCACGAAGGACCAAATCATTCAGTTCGTCTATGGTTTTCATCACCGGCTCTTTTAAAGCCATGCCTTCCTTTGTCGCCTTGACTGTAATGCTGCGGCGGTTATTGGGATTGAGGACGCGGTCGATGAGGCCGCGCTTCTGCATCCGGTCCAATACGCCGGAAATCGTAGAGTTTTCTACGCGGAGGATCGTAGCGATTTCCTTCGGCGACAAGGTTTCATCCTTCCAAAGACAGGCCAATACTCCGTATTGCCCCGGAGTGATGCCGTATTTGGACAAGCTTTCGGAAAAGGTGAGAAATACTTCATGCTGGGCTACAGTAAGTAGAAAATTAATGCAGTTCACATACTCCACGGTGACGCTTCCTTTCTGTGTTTTATTTCGTATTCCTAACTAATGTATAGTTTACCATATTTTATGCTTCCTTACTATAACAAATGGGGAATTTGTGAAAAAATTATCAGACTATAAAGGGCTGAGTAAAAAATTATCCCCATTTGCTGTCGGACCTGTAAATTTGTAGCATTTCTTTCCAAGATGACGTATAATTAGGACAACATACATCTTGCCGCGGTAAAGGAGATTGTAAGCGGATATACTATGAGACAAAAAAAGATTTTTGGATTCGATTATACCGACAACGAGTACGTGAAGCTGTTCATGTACTTGCTCGTCGGCGGTTCGGCGGCCTTGTTTGAATGGGCTATGTTTTACGTGCTGTTTCAGACGCTGAGGGGACTGAGCGTATTTGCCTATCAGACGCAGGCTGTCCTGACGGCGACGGCGACGGCCTTCGCCTTGTCTACTTTATATCATTATATATTATGCAACCGCTTCGTCTTTGACAGCGGCAGCCGCTACAAGAAAGGGGCGGAAATTTCCCTGGTGTTCTTGGTCAGCGCCATTGGACTGGGATGGAACCTGCTGCTCATGTGGCTGTTTACATCGCCGTCTCTCCTGGGGCTGCCTCCCATGGTTTCCAAAATCATGGCCAGCGCCATTGTAACGGTGTGGAACTACGTATCGCGCAAGAAGTGGATATTTTCATAAAAAAGGGGCGAGGGATTATGGAACGAAACGAACGAGTCATGGAACTGCTGCGGCAGATGATCGCTATCGACAGCGAGACCGATACGGACAAGGAACGGGATATGGAACGATACCTGCAGAAAACCCTGTCGGAGATGGAACACGTGACGAGCGGCATGATTCACATTCCCGACGACGTGCACGACCGCTCCGTCGTGTACGGCTTTGTGCAGGGACGCAAAAAGGACACGGTGATCTTCTTAAATCATCACGACGTCGTCGGCGTAGACCCGTACGGCATCCTGCGCGACGAGGCCTTTTCTCCCGACGTGCTGCTGGATGATTTGCTGAAATACGAGACGAACGAAGAGGTCCTTTGCGATTTGCAGAGCGGCCAATGGCTCGTCGGCCGCGGCTCCTGCGACATGAAGGGCGGCGCGGCGGCCCAGCTGGCCGTCTTTGAAGCCTATGCGGCTCATCCGGGCGACGCCAGCTTGCTGTACATTTCCCTGCCTGACGAGGAATCCTATTCGGCGGGGATGCGGGCCGCCGTCACGGTCCTGAAGGAGCTGCGCGCGTCTTACGGCTTGACGTACCGGGTACTGGTCAACAGCGAGCCGAATGAAATGGCCGACGGCAAGCTCGTGTCGTATACGGGTTCCGTAGGCAAGCTCCTGCCCGTCGTCGTCGTACAGGGGAAATCGGTCCATATTGGAAATTACCAGCAAGGCGTCAATCCCATCGGCGTCATGTCCCAGATCATCGCCGAAACGGAGGGCGACATGTCCCTGGCCGATTCGTGGGGCGAAGAATCGACGCCGCCGCCGGCGTGGATTTACCTCCGCGACCGCAAGGAGCATTACGACGTGTCGCTGCCTCAGCGGGCTGCAGCCTGCGCTAATTTCATGACCTACCAGAAGACGCCGGAAGATGTTATGTACCTGCTGATGAACGCGGCCCGCCACGCCGTGGAAAAGATGCTGAGCCGCGTCGATTCTGCTCAGTCTATGGAAGTCATCAGCGGGGCGGAGCTGCTCAAGCGGGCCTCGGTCTATCCGGGCTTCGACGTATTCTATGAGACCGTCAAGAACAACTGCTTTGTGGCCCTGCAGAAGGGGGAAAGCACCTACGCCCAGGAAACGATACGCCTTATCGAAGAAACTATCAATTTTACGGGCATGACGGAGCCCCTCGTAGTCATCGCCTTCGTGCCGCCTTATTATCCGGCGGCGGACAGCACCATGCTGCAGGACGAACGGTTCGACGGCTTGCTGCGGGAAATCGGCGGGATGACGGATATTACCTTCAAGCACTATTTCAACGGCATATCGGACTGCAGCTACTGCTGCGTCGCCCCCGATTTGAACGAATATATATTGGAAGACAACCTGCTCCTGTGGGGCAAGGCCTACAGCTTCGACTTCTCGGCCATGGCGGAAATGCAGATTCCCTTCATCCTCTTGGGACCGTGGGGAAAAGACCTGCACGAACGGACGGAACGCGTCCACATCGGCAGCGTGTCGAAGAAACTGCCGGCGATTTTGGATGCCATCGTGGAATACGTAGGAAAAACGGCGGAATAAAGGGACTGCGTTTCTGACATAACGCGGCGAAAAAAGTTGCGAATTATTCTTGCTTATATAGGGTAAAACAGGCCTTTCCTCTTGCCAAAAGGCCTGTTTTACGCTATAATAACATAGCTAACTTAATAAAAGTATTGGTGCGTGGTAATCCGCCGGGGCTTGTGCAATGGAAACCTATGAACCTTGTCAGGTCCGAGAGGAAGCAGCAATAAGTAGTCATTTTCATGTGCCACGAGGAAACCTGGCGGGTTATCATACACGAATACTTTTTGGTTGGTAGAAGCAGCGGTTAGCTGCTTTTTTTCATATCTGGAGAGGACGAGACATGGCATATATCGCATTATACCGTAAGTGGCGGCCCAAAAGCTTTGAAGACGTCGTCGGCCAGTCCCATATTACGGAAACGCTGCAAAAAGCTATCGATACGGATAAAGTGGCGCATGCCTACTTATTTTCCGGCCCCAGGGGGACGGGCAAGACCAGTACGGCTAAAATCTTCGCCCGGGCCATGAACTGCGTCCACGGCCCGACGTCTCATCCCTGCAACGAATGCGAAATATGCCGCCATATCCTGAGCGGCGAGTCGATGGACGTCGTGGAAATCGACGCCGCGTCCAACCGCAGCATCGAGGACATCCGGACGCTGCGGGAAACGATCAAATTTATGCCTGCCGAAGGCCACAAGAAGATATACATTATCGACGAAGTGCACATGCTGACGACGGAAGCCTTCAACGCCCTGCTGAAAACGCTGGAAGAGCCGCCGTCCCACGTCATATTCATCTTGGCGACGACGGAGCCGGAACGGATTCCCATGACGATATTGTCGCGGTGCCAGCGGTATGAATTCCGCCGTATTACCAGCGCCGACATCGCCGCCCGGCTGATGTACGTGGCAGAGCAGGAGCATATCGGCCTGACGAAGGGAGCCGCCCATATCTTGGCCGTCCAGGCCGACGGCGGCATGCGCGACGCCTTGAGCATGCTGGACCAGTGCGTTGGCAACGCCGACGGGCAGATCGACGAGAGCCTCGTTCGGGATTTGCTGGGACTCATCGGCAGGGACTGGCTGTTTTCCCTGTCTGACGCCGTGTTTCAGGGGCGGGGAAGCGTCGTCATCAAAGCAGTGGACGATGTGATCCGCATGGGCAAGGAGCCGCAGATCATCCTGACGGAGCTGGTGGAACACCTGCGGGCTATCATGCTGTACCAGGCCGATCCCCATACGGATACGCTGGCTGCCTACGCCGACTCGCTGCCCCAGCTGGCAAAGCAGGCCGGGAGCGTGGCGGCGGAGCAGGTCTTCGCCGTATTGAACGTCCTGCAGCAGGCCATGCTGACGGCGAAGAATTCGCCGGCGCCGCGGGTCGCCGTGGAAATGGGGCTGCTCATGGCCAGCCGGCCTATGCCTGCGGCGGGAGCCGTTTCGCCAGTGGGGCCGAGCGCTGTTATCCCCGACGGGATATTGGACCGCTTGCTGAAGCTGGAGCAGGCCGTCTTTCACGGCGGCGCTATTCCTGGAAAGGGCGAGCCGGCGAAGAAAAAGGAATATATTCCCTTGCCGGAAGAAGACGGCATGCCCGGCGTCATGGACGAAGAATCCGTGCCCTTTCCCGACGACGAATATACGGCGCCGCCGCAGGAACTGGCTGCGCCTTCGATACAGGAGAGTTTGCCGCCTAAGCTGGCCGACAGAGATGTTGTTATTGAGCCGGAACGGCGGCAGGAACGGCCGCAGCCCCCTGCGCCGGCGGCAGCACAGCCGGCAGCGCCTTCTCCTTCCGGTGCGTCTTCCGTCGTGCCGTCGGCGGAATACCAGCGGATCTGGCAGCAGGTGTGCGATATCTTGGGCAAGAAGCTGAAAAAGCCCGGCGTACAGTCCTGCGTCCGGACGGGCCGGGTCCTCTATATCGGCGGCGGCGAGGCCGCCGTAGCGTATAAGACGCCTTTCCTCGTCAAGCGGGCCAATCGGGAAGATTATTTCCGGTTTGTCGACGAGGCGCTGGAAATGGTTCTCGGCGGCTCTTACCACATGAAGGGCTTCCTGGAAGGCTCGCCCGACGTGGCCGAATACGAAAAAAAAAATGCTGAATCAGGTATAACCAGTCGTCCTGCAGAAGAACAGCCTCGTCCTAAAGAGGAGGCGCAGCCTGAGGCGGCTGCCAGTGTTTCCGACGAGGCTTCCCGTCCGCAGCCGCCTGTTTCGGCAGAACCGCCGTCCCTGCGGCCGGTACTGCCGGAAGAGATGACCGCCGCGGACCGGGCTTTGCTGGAACCGTTGCTCAAAACGGTAGGAGACTGTAATATATACATAGAAGATAAACCATAATTTCAAAATCAGGAGGAATTACAAATGTTTGGTGGAAATATGCAAGGCATGATGAAGAAAGTACAGAAGATGCAGAAGGAAATGAAGAAGCTTCAGGACGACTTGAAAAAACGCACTGTAGAAGCGACGGTCGGCGGCGGCGTGCTGACCTTGGTCATGAACGGCGAAAAGAACGTCGAAAGCGTTCATATCGACCCGAGCATTATCGACCCGGAAGATTCGGAAATGCTGGAAGACCTCATCGTAGCGGCTGTCAACGAAGCCAATAAGAAGGTCGACGAAATGATGGCTCAGGAAATGAGCAAGATTACCGGCGGCATGCACTTGCCGGGGATGTTCTGATGGATACGCCCTTAGACCGGCTGACAGAGCAATTTCGCCGTCTGCCGGGCATCGGCATCAAGACGGCGCGCAAGCTGGCCTATTACATGGTCCAGCAGCCGCAGGAGCAGGTCGACGCCTTTATCAACGCAGTCCGCAGCGCGAAGGAGACCATGTGCTTCTGCTCGGTCTGCTTTAATTTAGCTTCTCAGGACCCCTGCCCGATTTGCAGCGACGAGACGCGGGACCGCTCGACGATATGCGTCGTCGAAACGCCGCAGGACGTCATGGCTATCGAGCGCAGCGGCGATTACCGCGGACTGTATCACGTGCTCCACGGCGCCCTGTCTCCCTTGGACGGCGTCGGCGTCGACGATTTGCGCATCAAGGAGCTGCTGCAGCGCCTGAGCGATACAGATGTCAAGGAAATCATCATCGCCACGGACCCTGATGTAGAAGGCGAAGCGACGGCCTTGTACCTGGCCCGCCTCCTGAAGACGGCGGGGATCAAGGTGACGCGCATCGCCAGAGGCCTGCCCATGGGCGGCGACATCGAGTACGCCGACGAGGCGACCCTGGCCGGCGCCGTGGCGAACCGTCAGGAAATGTGAGGTAGGAACTGATGGACCTTATGTGGATTGCCATAGGCGTCGCAGCCTTATTTTTGCTGAATAAGCTGATTCTGGCTCCCTTCCGCAAGCTCGTGGTCAATATTGCCGTGGGCTTGCTCGCCTTATATCTCATTAACTCTTACGGATATATGATTGGATTGGAAGCCGTGCCTATTACGATTGTGACCGGCATTATCATCGGCATTCTCGGACTGCCCGGCGTAGTGCTGGTAACGCTGTATTATACAATGTTTTAATATAAATGGAGATGGCCTGCAGTGAATGTAAAAAAATGGATCGCTATAGCCCTTGCCGCCGCGATGACGGCCGCCGTGCTTTCGGGCTGCGGCAGCAGCGTTTCAACGGAAACGGAGACCGTTTCCAAGACGGAACATCCCGTCGCTCTGACGCTGGACGCGAATATTACGGCCCTTCATATGACGACGATCGTACCTAAGCTTTCCGGTAAAATCGTATCGGCTCCGCTGGCAAAGGGGCAGGAAATACAGTCCGGCGAAATCGTCGTCCAAATCGATACGGCCCCGTATGAGCAGAGCGTCAGCGCGGCCGAATCGGAGCTGATTGCTGCGACGTCTGCCGCAGCTGCGGCACCGGCCTATACGCCCTCGGCCGGCGACAGCCAGCGCCGGGTGGAACTGAAAGCCTGGTACGACATGGGAGCCTTATCCCGCGTCGAATACAATCAAATGATGTCGCAGACGGCGGCCCCTCAGGCCAGCGCTCCTTCCGTAGACAGCGGGCGCATTGCCCAGCTGCAGCAAAATCTTCAGGCTGCCCGCGATATGCTGAGCAACGCTACGATCTATTCGCCGATTAACGGCCGCGTTACGGCCGTAGCGGAAAACCCGTCTGTAGCTGTCGCCGGCAACGTGCTGGCTACGATTCAGCAGATGACGCCGCTGGTAGCGACCTTCGCCGTGCCGGAGATGTACGTGCAGGCCCTGCAGGCCGCTAAGCAGGCCGGTACGCTGCAAGTATCGGTCATCGCGCCGTCGGGCGAATCGCAGGCCGGCGAGCTGACCTATTTGGCGACGGAGAAAGACCCGTCGACAGGGGCGTATACGGCGAAAATAACATTTAACAACGACAAGAATTTGTTTGTGCCCGGCGAATTTTATCATATCCGCATATCGACGCCGCAGGAAGTGTCGCAGATTACCGTGCCGAAGACGGCCGTGCGGACCAAGGACAGCGGCGATTTCGTATATATCGTCAATGAAAACGGGCTGGCCGACGCCCGGTCCGTTTTGACCGGCGATGAAGAAGAAGGCCGCGTCGTCATTTTGGACGGCCTGAAAGAAGGGGACAAGGTCATCGTCGATCCGCCCGATTCGTTGGAAATCGGCATGAAAGTGAATTCGTAAGCCTAAGGGGGACAGGTGAGGCGCAATGAAGGAAGAAGGAATGGAACGACACAATAGCTTATTGAAGTCGCTCGAAAAAAGTTTAGACGTCCTCGATATCTTTGTCGAGTGCAATACGGGGATGAATTTGAAGGATATCGCCGCCCGCACGAATCTGAACACGTCCACGGCTTTTCGTATCGTCAATACGCTGGAACGCCGTCAGTATCTGACGCGCGACGACATATCGAAGCAGTACCGGCTGGGACCGAGAGCGCTGGCCCTGGGATATTCTTCCCACTGGACGGAAAACGTTATGACGCTGGTTAAGCCCTATTTGCGGCGGCTCCAGCAGATGTTTAACGAAACGGCCAGCGTATACATCGCCGAAGGGGACAGCCGCATTTGTCTGGACCATGTGGAAAGCACTCACTCGCTGCGCCGGGTCATTCCCATAGGCGAGTCTCTGCCGCTGTATAAGGGCGCCGCCGGCAAGGTGCTGCTGGCCTGGGCTCCCAAGGAAGAGCGCAACCGCATGATCGTCCAGTACGGCCATTTGTCGGAGGAAGAATTTGCCTCTATCCGGCACAACGGCTACGCCATTACGCAGGATGAAAGCGAGCATGGCCTCTTTGCCTTGTCGGTGCCGATCTTCAATTTCGAAGAGCAGGTCATCGCTTCGCTGACCATTGCCGGGCCGACAATGCGGTTTTACGATTCTATCCGGCAGAAAATGCTTTTTACCATGAGCCAGTACGCCTATGAAATTTCGTATTCCTTAGGATACCGGAAAAAATGACGGCCTATACGATTTGGACTAAAGAAGAATATCAGGAGCGGGCCAGCGTCGTAGCGCCGAAGCTTCTGGGCCAATATTTGATTCACCGCACGGCGGAGACGACCTATATCGGCCGCATCGTGGAGACGGAGGCCTACGGCGGCTCGTACCGCCGCATGGCCGACGACGGGGCTCACAGCTTCCGCGGGCTGACGAAGCGGACGGAGCCCATGTTTTGCGCCGGCGGCGTTTCTTACGTATATCTCATTTACGGCATGTATCACTGCGTGAACATCGTTACCGGACCGGAAGGCTCGGGACAGGCCGTCCTCATACGAGCCGTCGAGCCCGTAGCCGGTATAGAACATATGTTGGAAAACCGCTGCATGGAGGCCGTAAAGCCGGCAGTCAGCAACGGCCCGGGCAAGCTGTGCCGGGCTATGGATATTACGCTGGCCCAGAACCGACTGGATTTGTGCGGCTCCGAGCTGTATATCGCCCGTCCTGCGGAGCAGCCGCGGTTTGCCGTCGTGCGCACGACGCGGATCAACATCGACTACGCCGTCAAGGGAAAACAATTTCCCTGGCGTTTTTATATAAAAGATAATCCATACGTTTCTATACGATAAGAGATAGATAGGGGGAATTACTATTATTTCGTTCAGAGAATTCCGATTGGAAGACAAGCAAATTATTGATGACTATTTTCATCAACAAAGATACGAGCAGGCCGACGCGTCCTTTATGAACCTGTTTGCTTGGCAGTACCCGTATGAAATCCAGTGGGCGGAGGAAGACAACGTATTGTACATCCGCTCCGGCCGCGGCAAGAAGCAGTTTTGGCTGCCGCCCTTTACCCGTCATGACGGCAGCTTTACGAAGGCCATACTGCGCATGCACGAATGGTTCGACCAGCACGGGTATCCCTTCCTCATGAAGGGCGTCACGCCGGAAGCGGCGGAACGCATCCGCGCTCTTTGTCCGGACTGTTACAACTTTACGCCGGATAGGGACAATTACGAATACGTCTACTTGACACAGAACCTCATCAACCTGTCCGGCAAAAAATACCGGCAGAAAAAGAATAACCTCAACCACTTCCGCAATCAGTACATCGGCAACTGGGAATACGTTCCCATTACGGAAGAAATCTTCGACGAATGCCTCGCGGCGGAAGAAAATTGGTACGATAAGCACGAAGGCTTTGAAGACGACGAAGAACTTCAGGGCGAACGCCAGGCCATTGAAACAGTGTTCAACAACTGGGGTATTCTCCAGCCGACAGGCGGCGCTATCCGCATGTACAATAAGATCGTAGCCTTTTCTATCGGCGAAATGCTGAACGACGACACGGCTATCATCCACTACGAAAAGAGCGACCCGACGATTCGCGGCCTGTACCAGGCCATTAACCATGAATTCGTTGTTCACGCCTGGAGCCATACGACGTATATCAATCGGGAAGAAGACATGGGCCTGCCGGGACTGCGCCAGTCCAAAGAATCGTATAACCCTGTGCGGTATATTGAAAAATTTGAAGTCACCTTGAAGGAGCCAGGAAAATGGACTTCCGATTAGCGAAAGAAGAAGACAGAGATCTGGTAGAAAGCTTATGGGCCTATTGCTTCGAACCGCGGGAACATCCTTTTTTTCAGTGGTATTTTTCGAAGTTTTATCAGCCGGAAAACGTGCTCATGGGATTTAAGGACGGCGAAATGGCCTGTCTTACCCATTTAAACCCTTATACGCTGCGCCTGCGGGGACGGGACGTGCCGACGTCGTATATTGTCGGCCTGGCGACCCATCCGGCTGCCAGACGAAGCGGCGTAGGACGGATGCTGCTGACGGCCGCCCTGAAGGAAATGAAGCGCCGCGGCCATTATATTAATATTCTCATGCCGTCGAAGGCGGGATTTTATCAGCCCTATGGCTATGAATTGTACTGCCATCAGTGGAAGGAAACGATGCCGCTGGAATCGCTGCGGCCCCTGACGGATCGGACGGTCCGTTTTGCCTTCGTCAACAGCGCTGACCAGTGGCCCTATTTGGCATCCGTGTACGAGGCGTATACGAAACACCTGTCAGGCTACGCCGTCCGCAATGAAGCATCGTGGCGCAGCCACATCGAGGCCCAGCTGGCCGAAGGATATATTGCCGTCGTATTTCATGATGATACGCCGATTGCCTATATGTTTTATCAAATCGGCGAGGGGACGATTACGAGCGGCGAATTTGTCTACGCCACCCTGCAGGGGAAGCGGGGCTTATTAGAATACGTCTACAATCACCGCTCTCAAGGCAGTGAATTTCAATGGAACGAAGGAATTCACGACCAGTCCTATCGCTTCTATCCCGACGGCAAGCAGGGCCATGAAACGATGCCCTTCATGACTTGCCGCATTGTCGACGTCAAAGGCGCACTGGAGCAAATTTCCTATCCGGAACAGGCTGAAGGCAGCCTTGTCATCCAAACGGAGGACCCCTTGGCCGACTGGAATACCGGCACGTTCCGCCTGACCGTTCGGCAGGGACGCGGCTTCGTAGAACGGACGGCGCAGGAACCGCTGGACGCTGTCATGCCTATCGGCACCTTAGCGCTGCTGGTCTTCGGCGCAATGGATCCAGCGGATCTGGCATTCAATGAAAAACTATGCGGCAGCGACAAAGCCTTGCAAACCTTGGGAGCCTTCTTCCCGACAGAAAAATGCTACATTAACGAATGGTACTAGACGATGAACACGTGCGAATGGCAAGCATCGGATAGATACCAGGGAGATTCGCACTCAAACAAGTACTATATTGTCAAAATAGACAGCGATTTTCAGCAAATCAGCTGGATTAAATTGTATCAGCTTCTATATATGCTATGTTTCGGATTAAGAGATACCAAATGTAGCTGTCACCCTCTACGTGAGGGTGTGGATTGAAATTATTAACTGTAGCTCCATTACACTTTACATATCCAGTCACCCTCTACGTGAGGGTGTGGATTGAAATAACAATCCGGATTGCGTTTCACCGATAACCGGAAAGTCACCCTCTACGTGAGGGTGTGGATTGAAATTTCCTGCAATTATGCTTATCATCCAGTGCGGTGCAGTCACCCTCTACGTGAGGGTGTGGATTGAAATGATATAGTGATATACGTTGCCACTGGTCGCTGGCGTCACCCTCTACGTGAGGGTGTGGATTGAAATTTTTTGTACGTCCTTCTGCATTTCCTCAATTAGCGTCACCCTCTACGTGAGGGTGTGGATTGAAATATTCGAGACGTCATAGACACATTCGTCCACGCCGGTTACCCTCTGTGTGAGGGTGTGGATTGAATTTGAGGTTGGTACGAATGTTTTTGACGATACTTTGCGGGTGATAACAGAGCGGCAAGCGTAAGTAGCCCAGGAGGCGAAAGAAAATATTTATGGTTGAACGAATGACCCAGTTTCAGAGGACTGCAAACACAGAAGGTTAAGACCTGAACTTTGTCAAAGCCTACCCGATCCACATCAGCGGAAAAGCTGTAAAAACGAAAAGCGTATAGGCCGCCCATTGCGGAACGGGTCGATTTAGACAAAAAAATCCTGTCCTTGCGGTACGGGAAACATATGCTGGTATGGATTAACGCAATTTGCGTCGCAAACTGCTGGGGGCAGAAGACGATGTCGTCTCAAAAAAAAGAAAAAGACGGGTATATCCCGCACATGCACGAACAGACTGGAAATAAGAGTGTTGTAACCAATGGCTCAATCATTTTAAAGCAGTAAGTGCGAGCGCGGGATATAACTGTGAATCGCGCGAAATTATCTTACATTACGAAATAATTGAGGCTGTACCAGAAATTATTGAAAAAGAATATGGATTGAAACACATATGGTATAGTAGTAAGAAGTATCAAGCGTTGCTGCTCCTGTTAACATTGGAGATAAATTATATGCTGTAAATGTAACGGTCGAAAAAGAAAAACAGGAGTTTAAAGTTGAAGTAGGAGAATATAGAAGATACGCTGCTAAGCGCGTATGAGATGGCAAAGCAAAAAGAACCAGTTGCCGGTAGTACCTCTGCACTCTCTTCCTCTATTGAGCAAGTCCCGTTGCAGCCAGTATCGACAACTGGTTCTGATACAGAATCAGCCGCTGGCAGTACCTCCGCAAATTCCGCCTCTAAGGAGCCGGGGCCTCTGCGGCCAGTACCAACGACTGATTCTCATATAGAATCAGAACCAGGCAGTAATCTCTCTGGAAATTCTTCTCAGCGAGAAGGGTCTAACCAGCCATTACCTGATACAGATTCTCTTACTATCAGTATATGGGAGTTTTTACAGAGCGTCAATGACAACTTAGGCCAGTCCTACGTCAATGTCGAAGACACTCTGAACTACGTATTTACTTTGGCGATAATAAAGCAGACGGAGTTATATACATAGAAACCCAAAAGTTTACGCTGAGCCAGATCTAGCTATCTTTTGCATGAAGGGATGGATTGAAAACTTAATATTATATTTTGGGGACAAAATTACGGTGATAAAAGAACTGTAATTTTTTTATTGTAAAGCTCATCATAATGGATATATAGCATTGTTGCCAATGGTGTAAAAAATTAAGCACTGCTATTTGTTCCCTCGTATCTGCTATATTTCATGTAATTCATATTTTTATCTAGTATAACCGTTAAAATGACACAAATAAATTGAATGTCAGATATATCTGTGTTATTATGGTTTTGCTATAGAAAGGGAGGGGAAAGGCATGATTAAGCGGGAGGCGTACATGAGCCGTATTCGGCCGTTTATCGGAAGCGATTTGGTCAAAGTACTAACGGGTATTCGGCGCTGTGGAAAGTCTGTTATGCTGGAACTGATTCAGGAGGAGATAACGGCGTCCGGTGTGGATCCTTCTCAGTTTATCTCTATTAACTTTGAAAATATGAGCAATGCCAGTCTTTGTACTGCTCAGGCCCTTCATGATGAAATCATCGGCAGGGCGGCACAGCTTTCAGGAAAGGTATATCTCTTTTTTGATGAAATCCAAGAAGTGCAGGACTGGGAAACATGTATCAATTCCTTCCGGGTGGAGTTAGACTGCGATATTTATATTACCGGATCTAATGCCAAGCTGCTCTCCGGCGAGCTGGCTACGTATTTGGCTGGGCGATATGTGGAGTTCGTCATCTATCCCTTTTCGTTTGATGAATTCATTCAGCTGTACCGTACTATTTTTCCGGACGCAGATGTCAGAACTTGTTTCAATCGTTATCTCACTGCTGGAGGGATGCCGTATTTAGCCAACCTGCGATATGAAGAAACTGCTTGCCGTCAGTATTTGCAGGATTTATTTAACTCTGTGGAGCTTAAAGATATTGTTCAACGCAATAAAGTTCGCGACGTAGATATGCTGGAGCGGATTATCGCCTATGTGACGGCCAACATCGGCACTACCTTTTCATCTACGGCTATTTCCAAGTATTTGAAGAGCGAAGGGCGGTCCGTATCGCCGGAAACAGTTTTAGGATATTTGAAAGCCTGTACTGACGCTTTTTTGTTTTATCAAGTGAAGCGGCAAGATCTCCGGGGGAAGAAAATTCTTACGGTGAACGAAAAATACTATGTGGCCGATCACGGCGTGCGGGAGGCCGTGTTTGGCGGCAATCAGCGAGATATTAATTTGGTATTGGAAAATATCGTCTATTTAGAGCTACTGCGCCGTGGGTATGTTGTAACCGTAGGTAAAGTTGGCGATAAAGAAGTTGATTTTATCTGTGAATCGCAAGGTAATCGGCTGTATATCCAGGTCGCCTACTTGTTGGCGTCAGAGGAAACGATTCAACAAGAATTTGGCGTTTATGAGCGAGTTCGGGACAATTATCCTAAATACGTTCTTACGTTGGACGAGTTTGACATGAGTCGGGACGGCATCAATCACCGAAATATTCGCGATTTCCTACTGGAAAAAGAGTGGAGATAGACGTTGTCTGAGCTATCTGTTTACTGGATTAGATATCCTCTTTTATGTTCCATTAGGGATATGGTATCGGAAACAATCCTCGGAAAATCGCATAATTCAGTTAGTGAATACGATTATATACTTTAATACATGGGTAAGTGCGAATTGCAAGTATCGGATATATTGAGGAGAGATTCGCACTCAAACAAGTAATATGTTGTCGAAATAGACAGCGATTTTCAGCAAATCAGCTGGATAAAGTTGCATCAAGTTCTATATATGCTGTATTTCGGAATAAGATATACCAAATGCAGCGGTCATCCTCCGTGTGGGGATGTGGATTGAAATCTTTCGCAGCCGATGGAGATTTGGAAATATGTACGTCATCCTCCGTGTGGGGATGTGGATTGAAATCATAAGGGCTCGCGGATTGTCGTTCATGGAGAAAGTCATCCTCCGTGTGGGGATGTGGATTGAAATCGCTTAAAATGCTCAGTCAAAGATAAAGAGGACGGTCATCCTCCGTGTGGGGATGTGGATTGAAATGGATGTCTCCATGTCAAATGTATCATTTAGCAACGTCATCCTCCGCGTGAGGGTGTGGATTGAAATATCTCTCCATATTGTGATGAAGTATCGTAATATTCGTCACCCTCTGCGTGAGGGTGTGGATGGAAATCATATGACAGCATTAGATGTATTGTCAGTTCAAGGCTAGCAAAATATTATACATAATAAATCAAAATACTATATGTAGATATTTTTTATTAGGTATCTATCTTGAAGGTATGGTATAATCAATAGTATAGAAATGAAACGGAATATGTAGTTACAACTAATTATTTTTTGGGATCGGGACGCTATGGATATCGAATGGGATTTGCTGCTGGCGCACTGGGATGCAGAACTGAAAAAAGGGCAGTATATAAAAGACCACGCGAGGAATACGGCTGAGTATATGGCTCGTATAGGTAAGTCTCTTGGGCTGGAATCTGTCTGCATTCTTATCGGCCTTCTTCATGATGCGGGAAAGGTAAATCGTGATTGGCAGAAATATATCCGCGGCGAAGCGGCGTCAGGCGGAGATCACGCCGGCGTCGGAGCTTGTTATGTCCAGTATGTATTGTATAAGTATGTAAAGAATTCCGTTTCTGCCGATACGTATCGATGGTACGGCATATATAATGAATTTCTCATATATCCTATTCTGGCTCACCATGGATTATACGACGTGCTCAAGGAAATGGAAGACGGCACCGTCTGCTGCTGGACAGAAAAGAGGCTGAAAGAAAATGAGCGCCTTATTGCTGATCATGAAGAGCTGACATCCTTTATCCAGGTATTGGACGGCTGGGCCGGAAAATGGTTTAAGACATCCCTTTTTCAGTTGTATCAGAAGGGGTTTGCTGAATGGATGGATTGGCATAAGGCCATTCAGCGCATGCTTGGGAAATCGGGAAAGGCCGTTGCGCAGGATGCAGCCAGTCGGCGTCAGGCCAGCTTGTTTTATTTCGGAGCTACTGTTCGGTTATTGACGAGCATATTAAAGGAAGCAGATGTATATGATGCGGCGAACTGGGCCATGGAAGAAAAACATCACGTATACGAAGAAGATGAATTAGACGCTGTTTGGAAGCAAATGAGCGGCAACGTAGAACATCTATATGACCAATTTCATCAAGCCAAGAATCCGTCTTTACTGAACCAAGTACGCACGGCAATGGCTGATGAAGTGTATGCGGCAGCAGTGAAGACAAAAGATGGCTGTTACAAGCTGTCGCTGCCAGTAGGGGCGGGCAAGACGAACGCCTCTCTTCGCTATGCCCTGCACCACGCCCGTATGTTTCATGACCGGAGAATCATATATGCGACGGCGTTTTTGTCTGTGTTGGAACAAAACGCCAAGGATATTCAGGATATTATCGGAAAGGAACACGTGCTGGAGCATCACAGCAGCGTCGTCTCCGACGGTTTCGAGGGAGAAGAGGACGAATACGACGGCGCCGAATATCTGAGGGAAAGCTGGGAATCGCCGGTTATACTGACGACGCTGGTACAGCTCAGCAATACGCTGTTCAAGGGGCAGTCGGCGTGCTTGAGGCGGTTTTCCAAGCTGATACATTCTGTCATCATCATTGATGAAATACAGTCACTCCCAGTGACGTGCGTACATCTGTATAACTTAATGATGAATTTCCTGACCCATATGATGGGCGCGACGATTATTCACTGTACGGCGACTCCGCCAGGGCTGGACGATGAAGGGGTTTTGAACTACCCCTGCATATATGAAAAGGACGAAAAGGGAAGTTCCGTCGCGTTAGTCGACAGGCGTCTCATGACAGCGCCGTTTTTTGCACGGGCTCAGTTTTATTCTCTTTTGGGCGATCGCTTTACCCAATTTTTATCTACGGAGCAGCTCGTCGCCCATGTCATGACGCAGCTGGAGCAGGAAAAAAGCGCCTTGATTATCGTCAATACGAAAAAGGCCGTGCGCAAAGTATACGACGCGATAGCCGATTGGCTCGACGAGCATGACCGGCCTGGGGAATGCTGGTATTTGACGACGAATTTATGCGCGGCCCATCGGCTGGAGCGCATTACGCGCATGAAAGAGGAATTGCAGAAGCTGCGGGACGGTTCGAGGCAGACGCCGTTGATTTGCGTGAGTACGAACTTAATTGCCGCAGGCGTTAATATCGATTTTGACATCGTATATCGTTCGTTGACCAGCTTGGACGGCGTGCTGCAGGCCGGCGGACGGTGCAACCGCGATGGAAAACGGAAGGCCCCCGGACGGGTCTATTTGTTTATGTATATGGATGAAACGCTGGAAAAGATGCCCGTTCTGCAGAAGGAACGGGAGGCGTCTCTGGAAGCGCTGCGCAAGGTATATGGATCGAAGGGCGAAGAAGAAGCGTTGGATATAGGGGCGTGCCTAGACGAATATTTTCGGCGTTTATATCAGAAGAATCGGCAAGCTCTGGACTATCCGGTGCAGGACGGCCCGTTTTCCCAGACGCTGCTGCAGATGCTGTCCGAAAATCGGGATATGGCAGCGCAATACCGCATAGGACATGGCTCCTCTGTTCCGTATCTTCTGAGGCAGCGGTTTAAAACGGCGGCGGATGCCTTTCAGCTTATCGATAACAAGGAAAAGACCGTCATCGTTCCGTACAAGAACGAGGAGCTGATAGACGAAGTCTTTGCATTCATCGGCGACGACGGCCATCCGGATTTCGCCGCGCTGAAGCCTGTGCTGCAGAAGCTGCAGCGATATACTGTCGGCATGTACGACATGAAGGAATACGTGCAGGTCATACCCGAGCTGGGCATATACCTGTTGGATCCGGAAGGATACGACGAAGAGTTTGGCTTGACGAAGGGAGAATGGAGCGAACTCATTTTTTAACTTGCATAAGGAGAAAAGATCTATGTTTCAATCCAACCCATTTTATATGAAGATAAGCGGCCCCTATGCGTTGTTCACCGACCCGATGAGCAAGGCGAATGGGGAAAAATTTACCTATCAAGTTCCGACGGCCCAGGCCCTGCAGGGCATCGTCGAAGCCGTGTACTGGAAGCCGACGCTGCGGTATGTAGTCGACGAAGTCAAAGTATTGAAGCCGATTCAAACGGAGACGAAGAACATACTCGTGCCCATGCTGAACGGAAAGAAGGATTTGAGCTATTATACGTATTTAAAAGACGTGGCCTACGCTGTGAAATTTCATTTTGAGTGGGCCGACCGGCCGGATATGGCGAAGGATCGGAATGAAAAGAAGCACGAGCAAATCTTGCTGCGCTCGATGAAACGCGGCGGGCGGCACGACATCTTCCTGGGGACGAGGGAATGCATCGGCGAAGTAGAACGGCTGCGGGCCAGCGAATACGAAGGGCTGACGACGCCATTTTCGGGAAAGATGTCCTTCGGCATCATGTTCCATTCCTTTTCCTATCAGGAGCGGATGAAAAAGGGAAGCCTTGCCGGCACGCTGTATTCGCAGTTTGCGCCGATCGTTATGGACGACGGGGTCATTACATTTAT
This sequence comes from Megasphaera stantonii, assembly GCF_025567065.1. Classification (NCBI taxonomy): domain Bacteria; kingdom Bacillati; phylum Bacillota; class Negativicutes; order Veillonellales; family Veillonellaceae; genus Megasphaera; species Megasphaera stantonii. Next base: position 124,044 of record NZ_JAOQKD010000002.1, on the reverse strand, counting down.
ACGGCCGGAAGAATGCCTGATCCGCCATGAGCTCCGCGATTACCATGTCAAGGAATTTACGGAGGATATGTATATGCCCGTTGACGAGCAATGGGCCTTATATGACGAGGAGGGAGGAATGGCCGATGAATCTGCTTCAGGCGCTGCTTCAGACGTATAACGCTGCTGAAGCGGCGGGATTAGTCGACGTGTGGAAAGAATCAGAGCCTATGCTGCTGCCGCTGTACCACTCGAGCCGCCAGAGCCGGGGCGAAGATATCGTGCAGCTGACCATCAGCCGGGACGGGATGTTTTTGCAGGGCCGCTTTTTGACGAAAGGCGAATATACGGTTTTTCCTGTGTCGGAGGGGTCCCTTATCCGCACGGCCAACGACTGCCCCCATTTGCTGTGCGACGAGTTTTCTTATCTTGCGCCTGTAGAAAAAAAGAAGGGCGCCCGCCACAGCTTATACATGAAACAGCTTCAGGACCTATGGGAGTATGAGCAATGCCATCGCAATGACGATTTCCAAAGCATATGTACCTACCTCATGTCGGGGACTGTCCGACGGGACGTGCTGCGGACGGTCCAAATCTGCTGCGGCGAGCAGGCCTACGACGTCGAAGGAGAGGTCGTCTCCTGGCAGGAAGAAGAAAAGGGGAAAGGTAAAACACGGCAAATTTCTCTGGAAGATTTGTTCATTACCTTTGCCGTAGAACGCAGCGACGGAGCCGTATCGGTTTCGCAGAATCGGGAGCTCCATCGATTTTTTATAGACTATGTGCAGTATACAAACCGCGATAAGCCTGTGGAAACATGCGACGTTTCCGGCCTTCCCATGTACTGCGTGTCGTCCCATCGCGGCGTCGTCGGTACGGCGAAGCTGATAGGTATCAGCAATCATAAGGAAGCGTACATAGGGCGCTTTACCAAGGGGGAGCAAGTCTTTCACCTGGGCTATGAAACGTCGCAGCGAATTCATAACATGCTGAAATACTTATTGGATACGAAGCGGTACAGCGAGTATATCGGCGGCGGCGCCAACGTCGTTTCGTGGATGACCGGAGATTTGCCCTTAGGCGGCGCTCCGATCATGAAGGACATGGAAGAAGAGGAGAAGGATGATATCCTCGAAAGCGTCGTCATGGGAGAAATCGCCGCAGAGCCTGTCCCCATACGGCGCACGGAAGAAGAGGTACTGCATGGGAAAGATAGCAAGACCATCGCCCAGTATTTTGCCGGCAAGAAAGATGCCGGAGACGAGATTTTCGATAACTACTTCTGCGTTCTCGTACTGGAAAAGGTCAATAACGGCAGGATGGCCGTAAAGTATTTCCGCGCGTTTCCCAAGTCCGACATAAAGCAGCGGGCCGAGGCTTGGTACGAAAGCATGAAATGGCCCGGATGGTCGGCAAAAAAGAAAGCCTTCGTGTTGAAAACGCCGTCGGTGTATTCTGTCGTCCATTTCCTGTACGGCCAGGAAACGGAGCAGGGGATTATCTGCGCGAACGATAAGGTACGGCGGGCGGCTATTGAACGGCTGCTGCCCTGTATCCTGGAAAGAAAACCCTTGCCGGCCGATATGATGCGAACGGCGTTTTTCCGCCTTACGAACCGTCAGTCCTATAGGAAATACTGGCCCCAGGCCCTGCTGATGGGCTGCGGCATCGTCAAGAAATATTATTGGGATCATGGGATGTGGGATCAGAAGGTTCCCGTATTGAACGATAAAGGAGCGATACTGCGTATGGACAAGCGAAGCTTTGCCTACGGGCGATTGTTGTCCGTGTATGAAAAAATGGAAACGGCGGCCTTGGAAAGTAAAAGCGGCGGCGAAGAAAAGAAAAAGGAAAACTCCAACCTGCGGGTTACCAACGCGGCGCGCTTGTGGTCCTCCATGATACATCGCCCGTATCGGACGATTTCTATTTTAGAAGAGCGGACCCAGTATTGTAAGGCCATCCTGAGCAAGCAGAAGCCAGGATACAAGGTCTATTTTGAGAAGATATTGGCTGAGCTGTATACTGAAATTATGGAATATGAAGGGGACGGGCAGCATCATGAGAAGACGGCTAATTCTGATTTTATATTAGGCTATTATTATCAGCAGCAGCAATTTTATACGAAAAAAGACGAAACATCTGACGCGCAGCGGCAAGAAGGAGGAACGGCGGTATGAGCAGCTTGACGAAGAAAATAGATTTTGTGTTGTTTGTATCGGTACGGCAGGCAAATCCTAACGGCGACCCCTTGTTGGGAAACATGCCTCGTACCGATTATGAAGGCTATGGGGAAATATCCGATGTCTGCATCAAACGAAAAATACGCAACAGGCTTCAGGACATGGGACAGGAAATTTTCGTACAGGCCAACGATCGGGTAGATGATGCCTGCAAGTCATTGGAAGAACGGTACAAGGCTCATTTTACGTCAAAAGAGACTGTTGAAGACGTTGCTGCGGAGGCATGCCGGCGGTGGATCGACGTGCGAAGCTTCGGACAGGTTATGACCTTCCAAAAAAAGCAGTCGTTGGGCATCCGGGGTCCCGTGTCTGTCAGCCTGGGAAAAAGCCTGTCCCCTGTCGATGTGATTACTATGCAGATTACGAGAAGCACGAACGGCATGGCCTCGGAAAGTGGAAAGCGGTCGGCCGATACGATGGGAACGAAGCATTTTGTAGATTTCGGCGTATATAAGATTACGGGCAGCATGAACTGCTATTTTGCGCAGCGGACAGGCTTTTCCGACGAGGACGCCCAGCTGATTCGGCAGGCCCTGTTGTCCTTGTTTGAAAATGATATGTCGTCGGCTCGTCCCGAAGGCAGTATGGCTGTAGAGAAATTGTATTGGTTTGTCCATCCCAATGCCTTAGGGATCGCCTCGTCGGCGAAGATTCACCAACTCGTACAGGCGCAGGCTCCGGCCGATGACAAAGTCCATGATTTTTCTGATTACGTCGTGTCTGTAGATGAAGAACGGCTGAACCTGTATCGGCAAAAGGGTCTGACATTAGAAATTGAAGACGGTATATGATGAAAAACGTAGGACAACGAAACGAAACTGAATATTTGCAGCTTGCCGGCCTGCAGCATTTTTCTTTCTGCCGCCGGCAATGGGCCCTCATCCACATTGAGCAGCAATGGGCGGAAAACTACTTTACCGTCGACGGAGCGATTAAGCATACATTGGTAGATGAAGGGCTGAGCGATGAAAAGATGGGCAAGAAGCGCGTGCTGCGCTCCTTGCCTGTCGTGTCTCACGAGTTGGGAATACAAGGCGTGTGCGACGCTGTAGAGCTGATAGAAGACGAGGGCGGAGCTTACTTCAGCAAATACGGCGCCTGCTTTATCGTATACCCCGTGGAATACAAGCGGGGGAAGCCGAAGACGATAGAAAGCGACATACTGCAGCTTACGGCGCAGGCTATGTGCCTGGAAGAAATGATGGAAGTCCGCGTCTCCCAAGGTGCGGTATTTTACTTTGAAACGCGCCGGCGGGAGAAAGTCGAATTTACGGACGAGCTGCGGGCAACGGTCAGGAATATGGCTGCCGAAATGAATAAGTACTACCGGCAGGGCTATACGCCGAAGGTGCGGAAAAGCGCAAAGTGCCGGGCTTGTTCGCTGCAGGATATCTGCCTTCCGGGACTGCAGAAATTAGAATCGGCCCGCTCGTACGTAGAGAGGACGTTGGGAGAATGAGAAAGCTACTAAATACATTGTATATCACGAAGCCTGACGTGTATTTAGCGACGCAGGGAGAGAATATCGTCGTCCGGGAACAGCAGAAAACATTGGCCCGTTATCCCCTCCATAATTTGCAGGACATTGTACTGTTTACGTATTTGGGAATGAGCCCGCAGCTCATGGAACGGTGTATGGAATATGGAATCGGCATTGCCTACATGTCACCGCAGGGACGCCTTATTGCCCAGATTCAGGGAAGCAGCAAGGGAAATATCCTGCTGCGGCGGACGCAGTACCGCGTAGCTGATGATCCGGCCCAATCATTGGATATTGTCCGCAACATCATTGCGGCTAAAGTATACAACGAAAAATGGGTCATGGAACGATATATTCGGCAGTATGAGCACCGGTTGGACGGCAGGCGTCTGCAGGCTTGTTCCCAGCAGCTGACGGATATGCTGGAAAAAGTTCGGGGCGCGTCTGCTTTGGATACGCTGAGAGGCTTTGAAGGCAGCGCGCAGGCTTTGTATTTTTCCTGTTTTGACGACATGATTTTAAATCAGAAAGACGATTTTACGTTTGGCATACGCTCGCGCCGGCCGCCATTGAACCGCGTCAATGCCCTTTTGTCCTTTATGTATGCCGTATTGTCCAACGACGTAGCCAGTGCGTTGGAGACGGTTGGCCTGGATGCTTACGCTGGATTTATGCACGTCGACCGGCCGGGCCGCGTTTCGCTGGCTCTGGATGTGATGGAAGAATTGCGGGCTCCCGTTGCGGACCGCTTTGTCCTGTCCTTGATCAATAAAAAGGTCGTCGATGCCGGGGACTTCGACGCCGAGAGCAACGGGGCGGTCATGTTAAACGAATCGGGGCGCAAGAAAGTGATTGCCAAATGGCAGGAACGCAAAAAAGAAGAATTGACTCATCCCTATATAAAGGAAAAGATTTCCTGGGGATTGGTTCCGTTCCTGCAGGCGTCGTTATTAGCCCGGTTTTTGCGGAACGATTTGGACGCCTATCCGCCCTTTCTTTGGAAATAACAGGAATTGAGGTGGCAGACGAAATGTATATTTTAGTTTCGTACGATATCAGTACGAATTCAGCGGCAGGAAAACGCCGCCTGCGGACGGCTGCTAAAATATGTTTAAACTATGGGCAGCGCGTTCAAAACTCTGTATTTGAATGCGAAGTAGACGAAGGACAATATTTGCAGCTGAAACACCAATTACATGAGGTGATTGACGAATCTGTCGATAACTTGCGTTTCTATCGCCTCGGGAAACACTATAAAAAGACCGTAGAATCCATCGGCGTCGACAAACGATATGACATAGAAGGCCCGTTGATTCTGTAGCGGCTTTCCGGCAATAGAAATAGGCTGTGCGAGTCGTAAGCATCGGATATATACCAGGAAGATTCGCACTCAAACAAGTAATATGCTGTCAAAATAGACGGCGATTTTCAGCAAATCAGCTGGATAAAATTGTATAGGATTCTATATATGCTATGTTTAGGAGTAAGAGATACCAAATGTAGCGGTCACCCTCCACGCGAGGGTGTGGATTGAAATTGGTAGTGATGGAGCGATTAAACCGCTCTTTGAAGTCACCCTCCACGCGAGGGTGTGGATTGAAATAACTTTTTTTGCCTATTTTTTGCCTCTGCCCCCACGTCACCCTCCACGCGAGGGTGTGGATTGAAATCTTTATCTAACTCGGCTTACACAATGAGGGAAACGTCACCCTCCACGCGAGGGTGTGGATTGAAATAATTTTTGCGGCGTATTTAGATACTAAGCTAATCAGTTACCCTCCACGCGAGGGTGTGGATTGAAATATTCTCGGTAATTACTTTACTCGTGAACAGTTAAGTCACCCTCCACGCGAGGGTGTGGATTGAAATAACGCAAAAAGAACCAGTCGCTGGCAGTACCTCCGGTCACCCTCCACGCGAGGGTGTGGATTGAAATGAAACGCTGCAGCTCAAATTGACGATGCTCAGTCGTCACCCTCCACGCGAGGGTGTGGATTGAAATTTTGTGCAGACGGCGACATGGGGGCTGGCGGACTGTCACCCTCCACGCGAGGGTGTGGATTGAAATCGTAAAAAAAAGAAAACTGTTATATGAAATGAAGAGTCACCCTCCACGCGAGGGTGTGGATTGAAATAAGATAATGATCGTAAAATCGAGGCGGCTTACAACGTCACCCTCCACGCGAGGGTGTGGATTGAAATAATCGGCAATGTATCAAACGTCGAAACAAGCTGATGTCACCCTCCACGCGAGGGTGTGGATTGAAATTTTTTAGCACTCAAATCCTCAATTTGATAACCAAAGTCACCCTCCACGCGAGGGTGTGGATTGAAATGGGAGTTATACCTCGTAATAAACCAATAGAAAAAAGTCACCCTCTACGCGAGGGTGTGGATTGAAAGTTATGGTACTGGCGGTGATACGGCTTCTTTTTTTAGTATCGCCCATCATGCGGAGATAGTTCCTGTATTTTCGTATGTATCATAACTGCGATTTGTATATTTTATAGTATACAAAATATATACTTGTTACGTAGACAAGGGAATATATGCGATTGGGTCAGGAAAATATTTCCTGTATAAATACAAAAAAAGCCTATGGTAATAGGGGAAAGTATGGTATTATTAAAATCATACAAATGTATTTATAGGAGGGATTTTTATGGAATTGCTTAGGAATTGGAAGGTGCACCTATTTGCGTTCATTATCATCATTATTGCTGAGCTGATAGGCGTTCATTCTTTCGGTCTCGTCGTATTTTTACCGCTGCTGTATGCACTGGTAATGGGCGGCATCCTCAGTTATCCGTCTCTTGGAGTCATGAATGAAAAAATGATGGATGTAGCCGGCAAGGTTATGCCGATTGCCATGCTGGTGCTGATCGTAAAGATCGGTCTCGGCATCGGGCCGAACCTGCACATGCTGCTGAATTCCGGCTGGGCGTTGATCATGCAGGAATTAGGTCACTTCTTCGGCACGATCATCTTCGGCCTTCCCATGGCCCTGGCCTTAAAGATGGGCCGCGAAGCTATCGGCGCCTGCTATTCTATTGACCGCGAACCGAACGTAGCGATTATTGCTGAAAAATACGGTATCTTTTCTCCTGAAGGCCGCGGCGTTATGGGCATGTACATCTGCGGCACCTTGTTCGGCGCGCTGTGGATTTCTATTCTGAGCGGCATTATCGCCCGGACGGGATTTTTCCATCCCTATGCCCTGGCGATGGGCGGCGGCATCGGCAGCGCCAGCATGATGGCCGCGTCTATCGGCTCTCTGGTCGCCGTATTCCCGGAAGAAGCGCAGCGCATCCAGGCCTATGCCGGCGCGGCAAACCTCATGACGACCATTTTGGGCATTTACTTCGCCCTGTTCATTTCCCTGCCCGTTACGGTTAAGGTATACGAGCTGGTTACGGGCGATAAACGGTCTAAAAATGCTCCTGTCGAAGCGGTTCAGGAAGAAAACGTCGTCGCCGACGCCGTTCCCAAGGCTGCGGAAAAGCAGAGCTTTGGCGACATGATGCGCGACACGATCATCATTTTAGTATTAACTGGTATTTTCTGCACCGTCGGCAACTGCGTCGGCTTCGGCGGCACTCTTGCCGATTCGGCTATCAGCTCTATCGTCTTTGTCGTCCTGTCCCTCATCGGCGTGCTGCTGGCCCATGTTCCCGGCCTGAATAAGCTGCCTATCGTGTTCTGGGCCTCTATCATCGCCGTCATCGTGTCGATTCCCGGATTCCCCGGCGAAGCCTGGATTACCCAGACGACGGGCAAGTTCAGCGTACTGGCTGCGACGACGCCGATCCTGGCCTATGCCGGCTTGTCGCTGGGCAAGGATATTCCGGCCTTTAAGCGCCTGTCCTGGCGTATCGTTCCCGTAGCGCTTATGGTAGCGACCGGTTCGTTCCTCGGTGCGACGATTATGGCGGAAATAGTTCTTCATCTGGAAGGCATATTCTAAGCAAGCAAATCTTATGAAAAAAGGTGTGTATAAATGACAAAAGAAGAATTAAAGAAAGCGGTGTGCGAAGCCATTGAAAAGCGCTTCGACGACATAAAGGCCTTCGGCGAATCTATCTTCGCCGAACCGGAATTGGGCTACAAGGAATATAAGACGTCGGCTAAGGTAAAGAAAGCCTTCGACGAACTGGGTATTTCCTATACGGACGGCTGGGGCATCAACGGCGTAAAAGGCCGCATGAAGGGGACGAAATCGGACCGCACCGTCGCCGTCTTCGGCGAGCTGGACGCCTTGGTCTGCCGCAATCATCCCGGCGCCGACGAAACGACGGGAGCGGCGCACTGCTGCGGCCACTACGTACAGATGGCCAACCTGATGGCCGTCGCCATGGCCCTGCACGATACGGACGCCATGAAATATTTGGGCGGCGACGTCGTTTTATTTGCCGTACCCGCTGAAGAATGCATCGAAATCGAATACAGAAATTCCCTGCGGAATAAGGGAAAAATTCATTTCCTCGGCGGCAAGGAAGAAATTATTTACCAGGGCGGCTTCGACGATATCGATGCGGCGATGCAGATGCACGTCACGACGACGGACGACCCGCAAGGCGAAATCCAGCTCGGAAGCCCCTGTGACGGCTTCGTCAGCAAGCTCGTCGAATACCATGGCAAAGCGGCTCACGCCGCGGCGGCTCCTCACGACGGCATCAACGCCCTGAATGCGGCCATGCTGGGCCTCATGGGCGTCAACGCTCTGCGCGAAACCTTCCGTGAAGAAGACTACGTCCGCTTCCATCCTATCATCACCAGCGGCGGCGATCTGGTAAACGTCGTGCCTGATCACGTGCGGATGGAAAGCTACGTCCGCGCCGCCTCTGTCGAGGCCATTAAAGAATATAACGCCAGCGTCGACAGGGCCCTGCAGGCTGGGGCGATGGCCGTCGGCGCGACCTGTGAAATTCAGAATCTGCCGGGCTACCTGCCCATGCGTCAGGATAAAAAAATGACGAAGCTGCTGGAAGAAAACTGCCAGTCCATCTTCGGCGCAGAGCATATCCGCTATACGCCTCAGGATACGGGCAGCACCGATATGGGCGACGTGTCGCACCTCATGCCGATTATCCATCCCTGGGTCGGCTGCGTCCACGGCGCGCTGCACAGCGTGGATTTCACCCTCTTTGAAGAAAAGACGGCGTACACGAAGACGCCCCAGGCGCTGGCCTGCGTCCTCATCGACTTGCTTTACGGCGACGCCCAGGGCATCGAAGACCTGCTGGACGGCTACCAGCCCCTCATGACGAAGAAAGAATATCTGGAGTACATGGCGTCCATAAAGTAACGGCGTTTTTAAACAAATGGTAATCGGGCCGTAACGATATACGGAATTGTCTGACGAAACAGGCCGTCGAGGGCCGCGGTACAAATGCGCGCGGCAAGGCGGCCTGTTTTTTTGATGCAGGAAAGCGCCGCTGGTACCTGTATGATATATAAATCATGAGCATACTGGTCATATAAAAATGATACGGTAAAGTTATCAGACTCCATTGACAAGAAATGAAAATAGTATAAACTTATACAAAAATAAAAGTGTTCATATAATGGAACAGGACGAACGACGGCGCCATGAAATAGGGATATCGTCTTCTTTGGCTTCGTCGTCTATGGAGAAAGAAGGAAACTTCAGTGGAAATTAGTCTGATATTATTGAAGGAAACGGTAAAGCTGTTTCTTATCATGCTCATGGGGTTCGCCCTCATACGGACGGGCAAGCTGCGCAGCTCTGACGGCAAGGCCTTGTCCGTCCTGCTGGTCTATCTCATTTTGCCCTGCGTCATCATCCATTCCTTTCAGGTAGAGCCGAGCGAGGCCGTGCGCAGAGGGCTGCTCTTTGCCTTTGGCGCCGCCGTCGCCGTTCACGCCTTGTTTATCCTCCTCACGGCGGCCTTCCGCCCTCTCTTCAGCCTGAAGGCTGTCGAGCAAATGGCCTTGATTTATACCAATGCGGGCATACTGGTCTTTCCCCTGGTCACGGCCCTGCTGGGGCCGGATTACCTCATTTATCCCTGCGCCTACGCCGTAGTCCAGCTGATATTGCTATGGACTCACGGCTCCTGCCTGCTCTGCGGGCGAGGGGAAATCCATATCCGCAGCATCGTCTGCAACATCAACATTCTGGCCATATGCTTCGGCGCAGCCCTCTTTCTGCTGCATATTTCCCTGCCGCCTCTGATCGACCAGACCCTGAGCAGCGTCGGCTCCATGATCGGCCCCGTCGGCATGCTCATTACGGGCATGGCGATTGCCGACTGCGATTTAAAGGAAATCTTCGGCAAGCTTCGTGCCTATCTGCCCGTAAGCCTGCGGCTCGTCGTATATCCTGTCGTCCTGGCCGGCGTTCTGGCCCTGTTGGGCGCGGCGTCCTTTATTGATGACGGAAAGAACATTCTCATGACCATATTTTTGGCGTCTATTACGCCGACGGCAGCTATCGTCACGTCTATGGCCGCCTTATACGACAAGGACCCGGTGTATTCGGCCGAGCTGTGCGTCTTATCGACGATATTGTCTATCCTTACGATGCCGGCCCTCTTATTCGTATTTGACAAATGGATATAAAGGCTTCCCAGCACGGCGAAAGGCCCTCCGTCCATGAAGACGGGGGGCCTTTCGTTCATTAAGGTGATTTAGTTGAATATGGGAATCATAGGAGAGAATGCGAAGTTATTGGTCGTCGACGTTGATGATCTTCGACGGGTTGAGGATGTTGTTGGGATCGAGGGCCTTCTTGATGGCGCAGATTATCTTGTATTCGCCGGGAGGCGTGCAGCGCTTGAAGTCGTGGAGCTTTTTGTAGCCGATGCCGTGTTCGCCGGACATCTTGCCGCCTAAGGCGTATACTTCGTCGAACAGGTCTTTATGGAAGCCTTCCATCTTTTCCATCCATTCGATAGGAGACAGCTTGTCGACGTTCAGCGGCAGGACGTGGATGTTGCCGTCGCCGATATGGGCCGACGTTACGCTGTAAATGCCGTGTTTTTCTTCCAATCCCGGAATCTTGGAGGTGATTTCGGCGATGTGTTCGAGGGGAACGACGAAGTCTTCGGCGACGAACATGATGTCGATGTCGCGGGCCGCTTCGGCGAATTGACGGCGGCATCCCCAGATGCGGTCGTCGGCCTGGATGACGTCGACAGCGCCCATGGCGTCGCACAAATCGCTCAGTTTTTCCATCTTCTTGTCCAGTTCGTCTTCGTCGAACGTTTCTACCGTAATGATGACGTAGCAGCAGCCTTCGTCGACGTGGGGCAGGGATACCTTGCAGAACTTGCTGCACATGGACAGGGCCTTGTTGTCCATGTATTCGATGCTCGTCGGTTCGAGGCCGGCCTTGAGGATCTTGTTGGGCAGGGCGAATCCCTTTTCGTCTTCCTTGAAGATGGCGACGAGGTCGAATTTATACGGCGGCAGGGGACGGAGCTTCAGCGTGACTTCCGTTACGATGCCCAGGGTGCCTTCGGAACCGCAGATGAGCTGTTCCAGGCAGTAGCCTGTAGAACATTTCTGCAGGCGCGCGCCGACGTCGACGATGTCGCCTGTAGGCGTGACGACCTTCATGCCGTAAATCTGGTTGCGCGTCGTGCCGTATTTGACGGCCTTGTTGCCGCCGGCGTTGGTCGCGACGTTGCCGCCGATCTGGCAGCTGTCGGCGCTGCAGGGGTCGCCGGCATAGAGCAGGCCGTATTCGTTGACCGTCTTTTGGATGACGCTGGTGCGGACGCCGGTCTGAACGACGGCGTACATGTTGTCCGTATCAATTTTCAGGATTTTGTCCATGCGGTCCAGCTCCATGACCATGCCGCCGTGGACGGGGATGGCGCCGCAGGCGACGCCGGAGCCGGCTGCGCGGGGCGTAATCGGCACGAGGTATTTATTGGCGAGCTTTACGACTTCCGCTACTTGTTCCGTTGTTTCGGGGAAGACGACGACTTCCGGCGTGTGGAACCAATAGGAGTTACCTTCTTCGTCCGTCTTGTAGACGTCTAATTTTTCCGGGTCGACGGTGACGCCCTTTTCGCCTAATACGCTTTTCAGTTCCTGTACTAATTCGTCCGTTACTTTGTTGAATGTTGACATACGATGACACGCTCCTTCTGCAAGTGATTAAAAATAAACAGGATATGCTGATAATGCCTTATTCTTCGACGGTCCGGTTGCCCCAGAGAGAGGCGATAAACGAACAGAATACCGTCGTAAAGACGACGCCGATGGCTCCGGGGATGGCGGCCAGGGGATCGAAGTACGTAATGCCCAGCGTTACGGCTAAGGCCGTGTTCTGCACGCCGATGACGAAGGTCATGGCCTTGCCCTTAGCCTGGGGCATGCGCAGGAGGCGGGATACGGAAAAGCCGACGATCAGGCCGATGACGGTGTAGAGGATCATGGCGACGGCGGCCATCAGGGCCACGGTCTGCAGCCGTTCGACGTTCAGGGCTACGACGACGAGGATGATGCCCAGCAGGGCCAGTACCGTAAATAAGGGGACGATCTTCTGAATGACCGGCATCTGTTTTTTGCAGACCTTATTGACAATAAGCCCTGAGACGATAGGGATGATGATAATCTGAATGATGCTGATGAATAACCCCACGGCGTCGATATCTACGTACTGCTTTACGTAAAACAGGAGCAGCACGGGCATGATAAATGGCGCTACGATGGTGCTGATGCTGGAAATGGTGACGGACAAGGCCTTATCGCCCTTTGCCAGGAAGGTCATGACGTTGGATGACGTACCCGTAGGACAGCAGCCGAGGAGGACGAAGCCGACGAGGAGCATCGGCGAGAGGTTGAGGAAGGTGCCGATGCCGAGCCCGACGAGGGGCATAAAGACGTACAAGGTGACGACGCCGATGATGACGTCCTTCGGTCGGGAGAAGATGAGCTTAAAGTCGTTGGGTGACATGGACAGGCCCATGCTGAGCATGATAATGCCTAAAAAATAGGAAATCCAGCTGCCGTAAGGCTTCAGCGGCTCGGGAAAGAAATAGGCAAATACGGCGCAGAGGATGACCCACAACGTGACGTATTTGGTAAAAAAGGAAACAAATTTTAATAAACCAGCCATGACCTAAACACCTCCGCTTGTAAAAGAATCTGCTTTGTGTAATTGGCTTTGATAAAACGAACACGTTCCATTTATAACATGTTTTAAATGCATATTATAAATGCGTTTTAGTTAATTGTAGAATATCCTATCCTTCCGTATGTGTCAAAATTTGTACAAAAGGCCGGAAAAACGACGGAATTATTCAGCAGAAGGCGGTAAAATGACTGGAATGTGAAACAAAAAATAAAAGCATTGCCGTAAATTTAATTACAGACAATGCTTTTGACTTTTGAAATATGATATTTATAAACTGTTTATATGAAATAATTTAAGGAAGTGGGTGTTGAAGAAGCTCAGGTGACGGCGCAGGATGGATTCGGCCAGCTGGCGGTCGTGCAGGGCTAGGACGTCGCAGATGACCAGGTGATCCGTTTCGATGATGTCGTAATACCCTTCGGGCGGATTGTAAATCATATAGCTGCGGTAGCGGAACAGCTTGAACTTGATTTGCTCGTACAGGTCGGATAATAAAGGCGAATCGGCGAGCATGACGAGCTTTAAGTGGAATTGGTATTCCAAATCCATGATCGTCCGCGACAGGACGTCCCGGGGCGTTTCGTCTACGCGGCAGCATATGTCGTTCATCTGGTGTGCCAACTCGCGCAGCTCTTCTAGCTGAGTATCCGTCGCGGCGACGGCGGCCCGGCCGGCGGCGTACGATTCCAAGAGAAAGCACAGCTCCTTTAAGTCGGTGTACTCTTTGATGGAAAAGCCCGTCACGCTGTACTTATGGGATTTTTTGACGTAGCCTTCCTTTTCCAATCGGCTCAGGGCGTATTTCATGGGCGACCGGCTGATGCCCAGCTGCTTGGCGACGGCGTTTTCGTTAATCCAGCTGCCGGGAGGGATGCGGAAGCATACGATTTCCTGAAGCAAAATCGTGTAGGTAATGTCGTTCAGCGACATGAACGGGTTTTGTTGCTGGAGTAATTCTATCGACATCTTGTCCATCCGGGTACCTCCTGTCCAGAGCCATTGTACAGCTTTATTATAGCAGGACTTCCGGCAATGTGTAGGGACGGGGACTTTCAAAATCTGCAAGGAGCGCCGCGCCGGCCCGGACGGGGAGATACGGCGCGGCAGACGGCTTATGGCCGGCAGTTTCGGGATAGATGAAGATTTTTAATGTGAATTTGTAATGGTAAATATGTTTTTTTATTATTTATAAAATTCATGATACGATGTACAATATAAATAAATGATATAGCTCCTTCGGGAGAGGGGAAGGCAGGTTAAGTATGGACATCAAGAGATATTTAGCCAGGGAAGGCGAAAAAATTGATTTGAGCAAGTTTTCTACAGTCTGCGACGTCGACATAGATAAGGAAAAGGTCAAGACGGAGCTCATGCCCCAGGCCATTGAAGAAATGAAGCAGTGGCAGGAAAAGCTGTTTGCCGAAGGCCAGTACGGCATTTTGATCGTGCTGCAGGCCATGGATGCGGCCGGCAAGGACGGCACGATCAAGCACGTGTTCGCCCGCCTGAACCCGGCGGCGGTCCACGTTCACAGCTTCAAGCAGCCCAGCACGGAAGAAAAGGAACACGACTACATGTGGCGCGTCAACAAGGCCCTGCCCAGCCGCGGCGAAATCGGCATATTCAACCGCTCTCACTACGAGGACGTCGTCATAGCACGCATTCACAACTTGATTGAAAGCGACGGCCTGCCGGAAGAGCTGATCAGCGACGGCATCTGGAAGAAGCGGTACCGCCAGATTTGCGACTGGGAAAAATACCTGACGGAAAATGGGTTCCCGGTCATCAAGATTTTTCTCCACGTGTCGAAGGCCGAGCAGAAAAAGCGCCTCATCGACCGCATCGTGACCAAGCAGAAGAACTGGAAGTTTTCCATGTCCGATATCGAAGAACGGCAGTACTGGAACCGCTATCAGAAGGTGTACAGCGAGGTCATCTCGGCGACGACGAAGAACTACGCGCCGTGGTATGTCGTACCGGCGGACAACAAGTGGTATACGCGGTACGTCGTGGCTCAGATCGTCCTGAAATCGCTGCGGGAAATCAATCCTGATTTCCCCAAGCTGTCGGCGGAGGTAGAAAGCCAGCTGGAGCAGTTCCGCAAGATTTTGAAAAACATCGACATTGAAGACTTGAAATCCATCAAGGAAAGCATGAAATAAAAGTCTTTGACATAGGGATATATGTCATGCTATAGTAAATGAAATTACATATTGCAGGTCAGGTGTCGCAGACTTAATAGAGAAGACCGGTGCAATGCCGGCGCGGTCCCGCCGCTGTAAGGATGAGCTATGCTGCATGATGTCACTGTGCCCCATAGGCATGGGAAGGCGCAGCGGAGCGATGAATCCGAGCCAGAAGAACTGCCTGACTGATAATCACCGACAGACCTGCGAGCGATGGGGATGGAGATTGAATGCGTATATGACGCTATGACTATGCCGCGCGGGATTCGTGCGGCATTATATATATGCCTATGCGTTGGGTGGTGACGGCAGTATGTAATCATCAACGGACATAGGAGTGATAGTATGAAGAAGGAACGATGGAAGAAGGTTGTGACGATGGCAGTACTTGGCATTTCAATCGGCGCGGTCGGCGCCCTTCCGGCCAGCTCGGCCGGCTATACCCTGAATCGGGAGGTAAAGAACGCTACGCCGGCCCTGCGTCAGGCGGCGCAGATCGGCGTCCGGTCATACGACAACCCGGCCATGAAGGAGGCGGAAAATAAAGACGCTATCCTCGTATTGAGCTTCGGCACGACGTACGCGGAAAACAGGGCGGCGACGATCGATAAGACCGTAGCGGAAATTCAGGCCGCCCATCCCGATACGAAGGTCGTCTTGGCCTTTACGTCCCACATCATTATCGACCGCATTCAACAGAACGAAGGCCTGCGTATTCCTACGCCGGAGCAGGCTCTGGAACAGCTGAAGAACGAGGGCTATACGCGCGTCGCCGTTACGACGCTCAACGTCATTCCCGGCATAGAATACGATTACAACGCCGCCTTGTTCGAGATGTACAAGGGCCAGTTTAAAAAGATGACCTTGGGCACGCCTGTCCTGTATTGGATGGGCCAGGAAAACCAGCGCGACGACGTAGCCGAATTCGTGCAGGCCATGGGGACGCAGTTTCCCAGGTTAGGCGAGACCGATGCCGTCCTGGTCATGGCCCACGGCACGCCCCATCCGGCCAACGCCTATTATTCCGTCCTGCAGAGCCGCTTTGACGCGGCCGGCCTGGGGAACGTCTTCGTCTATTCCGTCGAAGGCTGGCCCCACCTCGATACGGTCATTCCGATGCTGAAGGCTAAGGGAATCGAACATGTGACTATCATGCCTATGATGGTCGTCGCCGGCGACCACGCCAACAACGACATGGCCGGCAGCGAAGAAGATTCCCACAAGAGCATCTTGGAAAGAGCCGGCTTTGCCGTCACGCCGTATATTCACGGTCTGGGCGAAAACGAAGCCGTCCGGCAGTTGTTCGTGGAGCGGGCTGACGAGGCCTGGGATGCGCTGGAAAGACATACAAAATAAAGATTCATTTATACATGCAAATACGGCATTGGGTATGCATCCCAATGCCGTATTTGCATGTATGTATCGTTATTTCAAGGATAAGGTCCGCTCGATGAGGGGCTTGTATTGGTCGTATTTTTGGTTCAGCTGCTCCAGCGTATACTGATGGTATACGTTCAGGTCCTTTAAGCTCTGGAAATATTTGAGGAAGATGGAATGGAGCCGGCGGTTGACGATGAGGTAGAAGGGGCTGGCCTGATTGTGGATGTACTTCTTGTTCTTTTTCAGGAAGCCCGTCTTGTAGTTGGAGTAGAAGGACACGTTTTCCCCCTTGTACGTCGAATCGCCGCCGAAGGAGGGCAGCACGCCGATGACGATGTGCGGGTTGATCTGCATCGTTTCCAGTACGGTCTGGATGTGTTCCTTCCGTTCTTCCGCCGTCAGGGAATATTCCACGTCGGTCAGGTAGATGTACCCCGTTTCTAAGTACCGCATGAGGGACGACGTCGTCGTGATGAACTCGATTTCCGCGGCGTTTACGATTTCTTCCCACGTGACGCAGAGGCGCTGGACTGAGAAGGCCTGCTCCGGTGATACTTCGCGGATAATGCTTTCGAAGACTTCATGAGGCAGGAGGAATTCAAAGCCGTTCGTCAGGAAGAAGAAAAAGCTGTTTGCCGCGTAGAAGGCCGTGCGGTATCCCATTTCGTCCATGCCGAGGGAGCTGCTGACGGAAATGAGGGGTTCCTTTTCCGTGCCTGTAAAGCTGAATTTTTCATAAATGTCCCAAACCGTCGATTCGTCGAAGATGTACGTGCACATGGTGAACCGGGGCGGATTGTTGGACATGGCGTACTGGACGGCGAAGGCGCCGCGCAGGATGATGAGGTTGGCGTTTTGAATGTCGCAGAAGTCGTAGAAGACGAAATCGAAGTCCAAAAAGCGGTTGATCATCTTATACAGCTGCTGCACGTATTCAGGGTTCTGCTCCAGCTTGTCCATGTCCAGTCCCACGCGGATGGTTAGCTTCACCGAGTCCAGCTGAATCGAATCGAAGTATTTCCAAAAACCGGCCTGGTACAAGGTGCAGAATTCGCCGAGGATGAGGAGCTCGCCGTCGTTTTCGAGGTTCTGGACGCCCTTCTGCAGCAGGTCGGCCAGGAAGGCCGCCGTGTCGTGGTGGCCCGTAATGACCTGAATGGACGGGCGGTTTTCCTTTACCTTTGTCGCGTGGTTCTGGTGCAGCGTCGATCGGTAGGCGGCGCAGAGATATTGACTGATTTCAAAGCCCAAATCCTTGACTTCACAGGAAATGGGGAAGGTTTTATAAAATTTTTCTTCTTTTTTCTGTTTTACGATTAATTCGGCAAAATAATTGCCCATTTCTTCGTTGATGCGTTCTACATACCGGGACGAAGGCAACTTTGTGCCGTTGCTCCACTTGTTGACGTACGATACGTCGTAGCCTACGATATCGGCGAGGGAAATAAATTTCGCCTGCGTAAACGTAATCAGCCTCTTTAACGTCGATGCGTAGCCGTCTGAAATCATCGTGGAATCCCTCCTTTTTCGTTCGTTTGCCTAAAAATGCAAAAAATGGCCAATGCCCGTCTGAATAATGTATCATCATTATAGCACAGCATATATGGGGTGGCAAAAGGATTTCACGAAGGAAGAAAAAAAGTCAAAAAGAAGGCAAAGGAATGTTATAGACTGGAAATGCGTGCGAATTTATGCCAAACCGTCCTGTTTCATTTCGTCGGGAAAGTTTGTATACTTAAAGCACAAAGTCAAGCGGAAGCAAAACGCTGCTCGGCCAATTTATTATTTCTCCCAAGGAGGTTTATTCAAAATGGCTTATCAGAACATTGAATTTACAAAAGAAGACGGCATCGGTATCTTGACGATTAATCGTCCGAAGGCTCTCAACGCCTTGAATACAGAAACGGTTATGGAACTGAATGACTGCGTCGGCAAAATCGAAAACGACGCGGAAGTTAAAGTCCTCATCGTTACCGGCGGCGGCGCTAAATCCTTCGTAGCCGGCGCAGATATCGTCGAAATGTCCACGAAGAACGCCGTAGAAGGCCGTCACTTCGGAAAGATCGCTCAGGATACGTTTACTCGTATTGAAAATCTTCCCCAGCCGGTTATCGCCGCTGTAAACGGCTACGCTCTCGGCGGCGGCTGCGAACTCGCCTGCGCTTGCGATTTCCGCTATGCTTCCGACAACGCTAAATTCGGCCAGCCCGAAGTCGGCCTCGGCATTACTCCCGGTTTCGGCGGCACGCAGCGCCTTCCCCGTGTCGTTGGCCGCGGCTACGGCAAAGAACTGATCTTCACGGCTCAGATGATCGACGCTCAGGAAGCATACCGCATCGGCCTCGTAAACAAAGTCGTTCCTCAGGAACAGCTCATGGACGAAGCTAAAAAGACGGCTAAGAAGATCGCTTCCAACGCTAAAATCGCCGTACAGCTTGCTAAAGCAGCTATCAACCGCGGCATCAACTGCGACGTTATTACCGGTATCGCCTATGAAGACGAAGTATTCGGCCTCTGCTTTGCTACGGAAGACCAGAAGGAAGGCATGGCTGCTTTCGTTGAAAAACGCAAAGCAAACTTCACAGACAAATAATAGACTGTCTGCCTGACCTGCATCGGTTAAAAAAGGCGTCATGTATCGTGACGCCTTTCTTAATAACCTATAGTATGTATTAGGAAATATTTTTAGGAGGAATATTACTCATGGATTTTAAACTCACAGAAATGCAGCAAGACATTGCCAATCTCGCCAAAGATTTTGCTACAAAACGCTTGGCTCCGACCGTAAAAGAACGCGACGAAAAGGAAATCTTCGACCGCGCTATCCTCGATGAAATGGGCACCCTCGGCCTCCTCGGCATTCCCTGGGAAGAAGAAAATGGCGGCGTTGGCGCCGACTTCCTCAGCCTGGCCGTTGCCTGCGAAGAAGTTGCCAAAGTTGACCCCTCCATCGCCCTGAGCTTCGAAGTTCACACCATGCTCTGCTCCTGGCCTATCTGGAAGTTCGGCACGGCAGAACAGAAGGAAAAATATTTGAAACCCCTGGCAGAAGGCACGAAGCTCGGCGCTTTCGGCTTGACGGAACCCAACGCCGGCACGGACGCCCTCAACGGTTCCTCCACGGCTGTTAAGGAAGGCGACTACTACATCCTCAACGGATCCAAGGTCTTCAACACCAACGGCGGCGAAGCCGACGTAACCATCGTATTTGCAGCTACGGATAAATCCAAGGGCGCGAAGGGCATGAGCGCGTTCATCGTTGAAAAAGGCATGGAAGGCTTCACCTACGGCAAACAGGAAGTCAAAATGGGTATCCGCGCTTCCGTACAGCGCGAACTCGTATTCCAGAACGTTAAAGTTCCGGCAGCCAACCTCCTCGGCAAAGAAGGCGAAGGCTTCAAGATTGCGATGATGACCCTCGACGGCGGCCGCGTAGGCGTCGGCGCACAGGCTCTCGGCATCGCCGAAGGCGCATACAACGAAGCTGTTAAATACGCGAAAGAACGCGTTCAGTTCGGCAAACCCATCGCTACGAAGCAGGCTATCGCCTTCATGCTCGCTGACATGAAGCTCAAGATCGAAACGGCTCGCCTCGCCGTATACAAAGCAGCCTGGAAGATGGGCCAGCCCGACGTGAAGTCCTACTCCATGGACGCGGCTATTGCTAAGAAATACGCTTCCGACATCGCGATGCAGGTTACGACGGACGCCGTACAGGTCTTCGGCGGCTACGGTTTCACCCGCGAATACCCGGTAGAACGGTACATGCGCGACGCTAAGATCACTCAGATCTACGAAGGCACGAACCAGGTACAGCAGATGATTATTTCCGGCGCTATCCTGAAATAATTCGGCAGGACCTCTTTAGAAATACGCATTCACATAGTAGAGTACGAAAACGCTTATAGAAAAATCGCTTGTAAAAAAGGAGCCGCAGTTTCGCTTGCTGCGGCTCCTTTTATCATATACGGGGAATTGTGGCGGATAGGCTATTGCAGAAAGACTCTCCAAAGGCCGATGATCAAGAATATCATGACGATGATAAAGCTGACGACCCGGGTCTTGGAGAAAATTTTCGGATTGTTCTGCATGTTTTTCGGCGGCGCCGGCGGCGGGACGATTTGCTTCGTGCCGCAGATGGGGCACATGAGGACGCCGTCGCGCAGCTCTGTGCCGCAGGTAGGACAAATCACGGTATCATCTCCTATTTCTATATATCACTATTACTATAGGGGGATAGGCGGGGGCTGTCAAGAGGCGGGCCGGCGGAATGTATTCTCCCCTAAATTGATATACATTTCCCTCGTTTTTTGCTATAATAAATAAAACACGTGCTCCAGAAGGACTTCTGATGGAAAACGTCATAGGCATGCAGCCGTACTTATCTGCAAAGAAGAAATTCTGCGCAGGCGAGGCGAAAGCACGTATACTTGGAAGCTACGAGGCTCTGTGTTTTCGCACAGAGTCTTTTTGTTCATACAAAAGGAGGAAGACTATGGAAACAAGATTAGCCCTTATCGGAATCATCGTAGGCAAGCGGGACGAGACGACGAAGCTCAACGAGCTCCTTCACGAATACGGCGAGTATATCGTCGGCCGCATGGGCGTTCCGTACAAGGATAAGGATATCAACGTCATCAGCATTATTATCGACGCGCCGCAGGATACGATCAGCGCCCTGTCGGGAAAGCTCGGCATGCTTCCCAACGTGAGCACGAAGACCATCTATCCGCCGCTGCCGCAGTAGAGGTGAGACCATGCTGAAACTTGCGATTTACGGCAAAGGCGGCATCGGCAAGTCGACCATGACCAGCAACCTGGCGGCGGCCTTCGCTTATTTGGGAAAGAAAGTCATACAAATCGGCTGCGACCCCAAGGCCGATTCGACGCTGAACCTGCTGGGCGGCAAGCTGCTCGAGCCGGTCATGAATTACCTGCGCGAGCACGACGACGACCCGCAGACCATCGAAGAGATTTCCCGCGTCGGCTACGGCGGCGTCCTGTGTATCGAGACGGGCGGCCCGACGCCGGGCTTAGGCTGCGCCGGCCGGGGCATCATCGCCACCTTTGACTTGTTGGAAGACATGGGATTGTTTGAACAGTACGAGCCTGACGTCGTATTGTACGACGTGCTGGGCGACGTCGTCTGCGGCGGCTTCGCCGCGCCGATCCGCGAGGGCTACGCCGATCAGGTCCTCATCGTCACGTCGGGCGAAAAGATGGCTCTCTATGCGGCGAACAACATCAACACGGCCGTCAAGAATTTCTCCGACCGCAGCTATGCGAAGGTCAAGGGCGTTATCTTGAACCGCCGCAACGTGCCGGGAGAAGAAGAAAAGGTCCGGGCTTTCGCGGCGGAACGGGGGCTGGCTATCGTCGGCGATATTCCCCGCAGCGACGACATCAACCGCTTTGAGGAAGAAGGCAAGACCGTCGTCGAGGGCAATCCGGAACTGCCCATCAGCCAGGTGTTTATCCAGCTGGCGCAGACATTATGGAAAGACAAGGATACTGCGATATGATACAACGAAAACCCTATGCGATTACTGTCAGGGAGCTCGCTAGGCGAGGCCGCGGCGATATTCCGTCGGACCTCGTGTCGTCGGCTCACCTCATTTACAATTCGCCGGCGGCCCTGGCCTTTAATTCGCCCGGAGCCCAGGGCTTCGGCGTCAAGCGGGCCGGCCTGGCCATTCCCGGCTCGGTCATGCTTCTCGTCGGCCCGGGATGCTGCGGCCGCAATACGACGATATTGAGCGAAATGGGCGGCTACAGCGACAGGTTTTTCTACTACATCATGGATGAAACGGATATCGTGACGGGACGCCATCTGCGGAAAATTCCCCAGGCCGTGGCCGAAGTCGTCGAAGCCCTGCCGCAGGAGCCGACTGTCGTCATGATCTGCATGACCTGCGTCGACGCCCTGCTGGGCACCGACATGGAACGGGTGTGCCGCAAGGCCGAGGCTAAGGTGGGCCTGCCCGTCGTGCCCTGCTATATGTACGCCCTGACCCGCGAAGGCCGCAAGCCTCCTATGGTCGACGTGCGCCGGGCCATTTACTCCCTTCTCGAAAGGGACGACCGCGACAGCCGCACCGTCAATATATTGGGGCATTTTGCGCCGCTCCGCGATACGTGCGAGCTCTACGGCGTCCTGCGCCAGCTGGGCATTCGCCGGATAAACGAGATTTCCCGCTGCCGCGATTTCGCCGAATATAAGGCCATGTCCAAGGCCAATTTCAACGTCATCCTCCATCCCGAGGCGCGGCTGGCCGCCCAGGATATGGAAAAGCGGCTGGGCATTCCCAGCATCGAGCTGACGCGGCTGTACCAGATCGACAAGATTCGCAGCCAGTACCAGGCTTTTGCCGGCGCCTTAGGCGGGGCCGCAGACGATACGGTATGGTATGACGAAGCGGCGGCCGACGCGGCGGAAGCGGCGAAGCGGTACGGCGGCACGACCATTGCTGTTGGGGAAATGCAGAACGGCAACGCCTTTGAAATGGCCCTGGCCCTGACGCAGTACGGCTTTGTGGTTAAGGAGATTTACGCCAGCGTGTCGCCCTATGATTTCGCCTATATCCGCCGCTTGGAAGCGCTAAGCCCCGACACGGAGGTATACTCTAATTTGTCGCCGTCGATGCTGTATTACGAAGGCGGGGACCATCCCATCGAGCTGACGATCGGCAAGGACGCGGCTTATTATCACGACGATGCGGCCCATGTCTTTTGGGACGAAGAGATTCAGCCCTTCGGATACGACGGGCTGCGGGAGCTGCTGCGCCAGATTTCGGCGGCATTGGAAGGGAGGACGGCCCGATGAAAGGTCTTTGGAAATATATATCGCCCTTTGCGCCGGACCAGTCCGGAGCGGCAGCGGTGATGTACGGATTAAACGGCATCGTCGTCATCTGCGACGCCGGCGGCTGCGCCGGCAATATCTGCGGCTTTGACGAGCCGCGCTGGTTCAGCGGCGGCAAGAGCGCCGTATTCAGCGCCGGCCTGCGCGATATGGACGCCATCCTGGGCCGGGACGACCGGCTGGTGGCGAAATTGGCCGACGCGGCCCGGCAAATCGACGCCTCCTTCGCCGCCATCGTCGGCACGCCTGTGCCGTCGGTCATCGGCACGGATTACCGGGCTTTGAAGCGCATGGCCGAGAAGGAGCTGTCCATCCCAGTCGTCACGCTGGATACGACGGGCATGGAGCTGTACGACGCAGGCATCGAAAAAGCGTACGATACGCTGTTCAGGGCCTTTGCCGACTCGTCTATGCAGGCTGAAGACGGCGTCGTCGGCATCATCGGCGCCGTCCCCCTGGACCTCATGCATCCCCGCGACAGGGAAGGCATCGTCGGCGCCCTTCGGGAAGAGGGCTGGCGGCAGGTATGGCTGTACGATACCTTCGGCGAGATTGCCCAGGCCGGCAAGGTCAGCCGCAATATCGTCGTGTCGCCGTCGGGCCTTCGGAGCGCGAAGTACTTGAAAGAAACCTTCGGCACGCCCTACGAATTCCGCTATTTCGGCTTGGAATCGGTGCTGCCGGAGGGGCTCGACCTTTCCGGGACGTCGGTCCTCATCGTCCATCAGCAGACGGCGGCCAACGCTATGCGGGAGCTGGCGGAACGGCGGGGTGCGAAGGCCGTCACCGTCGCGTCGTGGTTTATGGAGCCCCAGGAATGGCGCCGCGAAGGAGACGTCCTGCTGAAAGAAGAAGACGATTTCCGCAGCCTGGCCGATAACGACGCCTTTGATATCGTCATGGGCGACCTGTATTTTAAGAAAGCCCTGCCCCATTTCCGGGGCGTCTATATAGATTTTCCCCATTTTGCCGTATCGGGGAGGGAATAAGCCATGAAGACGGAACGGATCTGCGTGTTCGGCATCGTCCAGGGCGTAGGCTTCCGGCCCTTCGTGAGCCGTCTGGCGGCGAAGCACGGCTTGGGCGGCACGGTCTGCAATAAGGGCTCGTATGTAGAAATCGTCGCTCAGGGAGCGGACGACGCCGTAGAGGCCTTCTGCCGCGACTTGCCGGAATTGGCTCCGGAGCGGTCGGCTATCTTGAACATCGACCGGTCGGCGGCAGAGCCGAAGTCCTATTCGTCCTTTGACATCGTAGAAAGCGCCAGGGAAGAAGGTCATATCTTCGTCTCTCCCGATATCGCTGTCTGCGACGCCTGCAAGGCCGAGCTCTTCGACCCGTCGGACCGGCGCTATCTCCATCCCTTCATCAACTGCACGGCCTGCGGGCCGCGCCTGACGATTCTCGACGCCATGCCCTATGACCGGGAACGGACCAGCATGGGCGCCTTTCCCATGTGCCCGGCCTGCGAATACGAATACACCCACGCCGAAACGCGGCGCTACGACGCCCAGCCGGTGTGCTGCAACGACTGCGGCCCCGAAGTGTATCTGCTGGGCCGGACGGAACGGCGCAGGGAGGCCATTACGGAGGCCCGGCGCATCATCGCAGGCGGCGGCATCGTCGCCGTCAAGGGCATCGGCGGCTTTCATCTGTGCTGCGATGCCGGGAACGAAGACGCTGTGCGCCGCCTGCGCCAGTCGAAGCACCGCCCCGTCAAGCCCCTGGCCGTCATGATGCGCGATATGGACGTTGTCCGGCGCGAATGCGTCGTCGAAGCCGGCGAAACGGAGATACTGGACGGATGCCAGAAGCCGATTCTGCTGTTGCGCAAAAAGGAGGGCGGACGGCTGTGCCCGTCTATTGCACCGGGCAATCCCAAGGTCGGCGTCATGATTCCCTATGCGCCCCTGCAGCTCCTGCTGTTTACGTACGACGACGGCGTCGCCATGCCCGATTGCCTGGTCATGACCAGCGCCAACGAGTCGGGTGCGCCGATTTGCCGGACCGACGACGACGCGAACAAGGAATTGTCGTCCCTGTGCGACGCCGTGTTGTCACATAACCGCCGCATACGCCTGCGGGCCGACGATTCGGTCATGGACTTTTTCGATGGCGAACCGTATATGATACGCCGTTCCCGCGGCTACGCGCCCCTGCCCTTTTTCGTCGGCCCCGACGAGGGAAAGCAGGTGCTGGCTGTCGGCGGCGAACTGAAAAATACATTCTGCCTTGCCAAAGGCAATTTATATTACCTGTCGCCGTACATCGGCGATCTGAGCGACGCGCGGACCGTCGACGCCCTGCGCGAATCGGTGGAGCGCATGGAATCGCTCCTAGAAGCGACGCCGTCGGCCGTCGTCTGCGATACGCATCGGCAGTACAATTCCGTCGCCGTTGCTGAGGAATTGGGATTGCCGGTCCTGAAGGTACAGCATCATTACGCCCACGTCTTGTCGTGCATGGCCGAGAACAATTACCTCGAGCCGGTCATCGGCGTTTCCTTTGACGGCACGGGCTACGGCGGCGACGGCACGATTTGGGGCGGCGAAGTGCTTTTGGCCGACGTGCACGGTTACAGCCGCTTTGCTTCCGTCGCGCCCTTCCATCATGTCGGCGGCGACGCAGCGTCCCGCGAGGGCTGGCGCATTGCCGTAAGCCTGCTGTACGACAATACGGGACGGAATAAGGAACAAACGGCGGCTCTGGCTGAAAAGCTCCGTCTCTGCAGCCGGGAAGAATTGCAGGCCCAGTTTTTCCTGGCTGACAACGGTGTCAACACGGTCATGTCGACCAGCGCCGGACGCCTCTTTGACGGCCTCAGCGCCGCCCTGGGCCTGTGCCGGCAGTCGACCTTTGAAGGACAGGGGGCTATGGCCCTCCAGTTTGCCGCTGAAGCGTGGGAGCAAACTCACGGAGAAGAGGCTGTCGTCCCCGTCCCGCTGGAACGGCTTTCCGATCGATACGCCCTGGCGACGCAGCGCGTTTTCGACGAATGCGTCCAGTCGTATGTAAAGCACGGCGACGCCGGCAGGGAGGCCTATGCCTTCCATAAGGCCTTAGCCGGCATGGTGCTGGCAGCGGCCCGGCAGGCTCGGGAAGAGACGGGACGGAACGCCGCAGCCTTGAGCGGCGGCGTCTTTCAGAATACGCTGCTCCTGCGCCTGTGCTGCCGGGCCTTGGAACGAGATGGATTTACGGTACTGCGTCATCGCCTCGTGCCGCCGAACGACGGCGGCCTGGCCTTAGGGCAGGCTCTGTACGGCATGTACCATCTGCAATAGATTGAAGGAGGAATTACGATGTGTGTAGGATTACCAGCGCGAGTAGTTACGATAAAGGACGGCATGGCCTTAGTCGACGCGTCCGGCGCGCGGCGCGCCGTGTCGGCCGAGCTCATTGACGAGCTGGACCCAGGCGATTACGTCATGGTCCATGCCGGTATGGCTATCGCCAAGATTACCGATACGGACGATCATGAAATGGACGATATCCTGGAGGACTTGTGATGGCAGAAGGAAAGAAGAAATCGGCGATGGACATCATCCGAAGCTACGACGGGCCGCCGGTGCGCATTATGGAAGTCTGCGGGACCCATACGCACGAAATATTCCGCTTAGGCCTGCGGCAAATTCTGCCCAAGGAGGTCACGCTCATTTCCGGGCCGGGCTGCCCAGTCTGCGTGACGCCGGTCAGCTTCATTGACGAAGCTATCTGGCTGGCGCTGGAACGAGGCGTTACGATTTGCACCTTCGGCGACCTGGTCCGCGTGCCCGGCTCGGAAGGCAGCCTGGCCACAGCCCGCAGTCAGGGGGCGAGGGTAGAAATCGTCTATTCGCCTGTCGATGCCTGCAGCTATGCGGCGGCTCATCGGGATGAACAGGTCGTATTCCTGTCCGTCGGCTTTGAAACGACGACGCCGGCAGCCTGTCTGGCTGTCAAAGCGGCAGCGGAACAAGAATTGACTAATTTTTCGATATTAACAGCGAACAAGACGATGCCCCAGGCCTACGAGGCCCTCAAGGACAGCGCCGACGTGTTCCTCTATCCGGGCCATGTCGAAGCCGTCATGGGGACGAAGCACTGCGAAGGACTGGCAGAGCGGGGGATTTCCGGCGTCGTCGCCGGATTTACGGCGAAAGAGCTCTTGACGGCCTTTGCCGTCATCTTGGCGAAATTTCCTCAGGGAAAGCCCTTTTTCAAAAACTGCTATCCCCGCGTCGTCACGGCAGAAGGCAGCTTGCCGGGCCAGCGGCTCATGGCGGAGGTCATGGAGCCCTGCGATTCGGAATGGCGCGGCCTCGGCATGATTCCGATGTCGGGCCAGCGGCTGCAGAAGCGGTACGCGGCTTATGACGCGCGGCAGAAATACGACGTGCCGCCTATGACCGGGCGGGCCAATCCGGCCTGCCGCTGCGGCGACGTCCTGCAAGGAATCTGCACGCCGCCGCAGTGCCCCGTATTCGGCAAGGGCTGCACGCCGGAGCATCCCGTAGGGGCCTGTATGGTATCGCACGAAGGGGCCTGCTCGGCCTATTATCAATATGGAGGCGGA
Organism: Megasphaera stantonii; assembly: GCF_025567065.1. Lineage (NCBI taxonomy): Bacteria > Bacillati > Bacillota > Negativicutes > Veillonellales > Veillonellaceae > Megasphaera > Megasphaera stantonii. The sequence continues at coordinate 96,250 of NZ_JAOQKD010000002.1, read as the reverse complement.
AATCATGAATGACGTAGTGACGCTGGCCCATGGAAGCGGCGGCAAACAGACGGCGGAATTAATCGATACGGTATTTAAAGCTCATTTTTCTAATCCTGAATTTACGGCCGACGACGCGGCCCTCTTGTCCGTCGGCGGCGCAAATCTGGCCTTTACGACGGACGGGTTCATCGTGTCGCCTCCTGAGTTTCCCGGCGGCAACATCGGCAAGCTCAGCATCTGCGGCACCGTCAACGACCTGGCCTGCATGGGCGCAAAGCCCCTGTACATGACCTGCGCTTTCGTCCTGGAAGAAGGCTTTCCCCTAGCGAAGGTGGAAGCATACGCCGCGGCCATGGCCAAGACGGCGGCTGAGGCGGGCGTGCGCATCGTCGCCGGCGATACGAAGGTAGCCGGCAAGGGACAGGTCGACGGCCTGTTCATTACGACGACGGGCATCGGCCTGGCGACGGAAGGCGTCCATTTGTCGGGCGCCCAGGCCCGGCCCGGCGACGCTGTCATCGTCAGCGGCGATATTGGCCGTCACGGCTGTACGATCTTACTGGCCCGCAGCCAGTTCGGCATCGACGCCGACGTAACCAGCGACTGCGCTCCTTTGTGGGGAACCGTGCAGTCCATGCTGGAAACGACGAAGGACATTCACGTTATCCGCGATGCGACCCGCGGCGGCGTCGGTACGGTCCTCCACGAAATTGCCGCCCAGAGCGGCGTCGGCATCCGGCTGGACGGCGCGGCGATCCCCGTCGCCCCGTCGGTCCGCGGCGTCTGCGGCATGCTGGGCCTGGAGCCCCTGTATCTGGCCTGCGAAGGCCGTCTGGTCATCTTCGCGCCGAAGGATAAGGCTACGGCCATCGTGGAAACGCTGCGGCAGGGGAAATACTCCGGCGAAGCGGCGATTATCGGCGAAGTGACGGCAGAGCGGCCGGGACGGGTCGTCGTCCGCACGGAAATCGGTGCGGAAACGCTGCTGCCGCCGCCGGGCGGCGAATTGCTGCCCCGCATTTGCTGAGAAGACGGAGGATGTAACCTATGATAAAAATTGCTGTATATGGAAAGGGCGGCATCGGCAAGTCGACGACGGTCTCCAACATGGCGGCGGCCCTGGCGGAACGGGGACTGAAGGTCATGCAGATCGGCTGCGACCCGAAGGCCGACTCGACGGCGGGCCTTCACGGCGGCGCGGCGATTCCTACGGTTCTCGACCTCATGAGGGACAAGGGCCGGGATGTTTCCTTAGACGAGATGACCGTCGCCGGCTACGGCGGCGTCGTCTGCGTAGAAGCCGGCGGCCCTGCGCCGGGCCGGGGCTGCGCCGGCCGGGGCATCATTGCCGCCCTGGATCTGCTCAAGGCCAAGGGGGCCTACGAGGTATATCAGCCCGACGTCATTTTCTACGACGTCCTGGGTGATGTCGTCTGCGGCGGTTTTGCCATGCCCATGCATAAGGGCTATGCCGACGCCGTGTTCATCGTCACGTCGGGAGAAAACATGGCCATCCATGCGGCGGCCAACATCGCCATGGCCGTCGAATCCTTTAAGGGCCGGGGTTACGCCCGCTTGGGCGGCCTCATCCTGAACCGCCGCAACGTAACGAACGAAGAGGAAAAGGTACGGGAACTGGCCGGCGACATCCACTCGGCTGTCGTCGGGACGCTCGACCGAAGCGAGACCGTGGCTCAGGCGGAAGAATTGGGAAAGACCGTCGTCGAAGCCTTTCCGGACAGCCCCATGGCCGGCCAGTACCGGGCCCTGGCTGACGCCGTCTTGGCGGCGGCAAAGAGGTGATACGATGCTGAAACGAATTAACGGACGGGAAGACACGTCAGGAGCCTGCGTCGCTATAAAAGACGCTGTATTTCCCGGTATTTTTTACGACGGCCTTCAGTATACGCCGCCGGCCCGGGGGACATGGAACATCGTTCACACAAATATGCTCGTCCCCGGTTCACATCAAATCTATATATGCGCTCTCGGCTGCCTGCGCGGCGTCGTCCTGACGGCAGCCGAAATGGGGGCGATGGAACGGTTTTCCTCTATCGTCGTCGAAGAGCATCATTTATACGACGGCACTATGGAAGACTGCATCGTCGACGGCGTCGGCGAAATCCTGCAGGGGCTGCTGCCCTATGTGCCGACGGCCTGCTTCATCTATCCGGCATGTATTCATCATTTCATGGGCTGCGATATGGACGACATATACCGCCGCTTAGAGGAGGCCTATCCGCAGACGCGCTTCGTTGCCTGTTGGATGGACCCTATCCGCCGTCATTCCGATTTGACGGCGGAAATGCGGACGCGTCGGCAGTTGTACAGCCTGCTGGAAAAGGGCCCCATCAATCCTAAATCGGTCAACATCGTCGGCAGCAATCTCGCCGTGCCCCAGGACTGCGAGCTGGCGCTGCTGCTGAAGCAGAACGGTTTTATCCTGCGGGAACTGCCGGTCTGCAAGACCTATGAAGATTATGAAAAAATGGCCGAAAGCATATTGAATATCGGTCAGGAGCCCTACGCCCGCGGCCCCTTGGAAGATATGGAACGGGAATTAGGACAAAAAGGGCTGTATCTTTCCAACAGCTTCGGCTACGACGAAATCATCGCCAATCTCCACGCCGTCGCCGACGCCCTTCAGCTGCCGCGGCAGTCTTATGACAGAGAAGTGGAGCAGTGCGAGCAGGCCTTTGCAGCGGCCAGGGACATCATCGGCTCTATGCCCGTCGCCATTGACAGCGCCGCTGTGTTCCGGCCCTTTAGCTTGGCGAAGACCTTGTTGCAGCACGGCTTTGCCGTCCGGCGCGTCTATACGGACGGCGTAAGCGGCGAAGACGGCGACGATTTCTTCTGGGTACAGGAGCACTATCCTGATCTGGAGCTGTATTCCATGCGCCACGCCAAGATGCGCCGCATAGACCGCCATACAGACGTGCCTATGCTGGCTATAGGACAAAAAGCGGCCTATTTTACGGGGACGGCCCATTTCGTCGATATGGCGGAAAACGGCGGCCTCCGCGATTTCCGCGGCATTCGGACGCTGCTGGACTGGATGACCGAGGCTTTCCAGACGGAAAAGGAAGCCCGCGAATCGATTAACCTGAAAGGATGGGGGTGCCGGTCATGTGTATGAAAGAAGCCGTAAGCCGTATATCGACGTACTCTGCCGACACCTTCGGCGTCTGCTCGTCCCTGTATGAGCTCGGAGGCATGGTGGTCATTCACGACCCGTCGGGCTGCAACTCGACGTATGCGACCCACGACGAGCCGCGCTGGTACGACCAGGACAGCCTCATCTTCATCTCCGGCGTCACCGAAATGGACGCCATCATGGGCAACGATGACAAGTTCGTCCACGACGTCGTGTCGGCGGCCCGCGATTTTTCGCCGAAATTCATCGTCATCCTGTGCACGCCTGTGCCGCTCATGACGGGAGCCGATATGGACGCCCTGGCGGCGATGATTGAAGAACAGACGGGCATCCTGACGATGGCCTCGACGACGAACAACATGAATCTGTACGACAAGGGCATCGCCTGGGCTATGGGGATGCTGGCCGAACGAATCGTCAAAGACGTGCCTGCGCCAGTACCGGCCGGGCCCATGTGCTGCTCGTGGCAGCCTGAATTTGCAGCCTGCGGCGCGGGAGCATCGGCTAAGCCGCTGCGGGTCAACGTCATCGGCGCGACGCCTCTCGATTTTTCCTATAACGGCAGCGAAAAGTCGATGAAGCGGTTCCTGCGCCGCAGCGGCTTTTCCCCGTGCAGCGTCTGGGCCATGGGCAGCCCGCTGGAAGAAATCGAAATGGCCGGCCTGGCTGACGTCAACCTCGTCGTGTCGGCAGGTGCTGTCGAAGGGGCCAAGGTCATGAAGAAGCGCTTCGGCATGCCCTATGTCGTCGGCGTTCCCATCGGCCCTTATATGCAGGAAGAAATCGCCCGGGGACTGCGCCGCGCCGCGGACACGAAGGAAGATATCTACGTCTGCGCCGACAGCCGGGCCGATTGCAGCGAAGCCGATACGATTATCATCGGCGAAAGCGTCTATTCGGCGTCTCTGGCGGCCGCTCTGGGCCGGGAAGGCCAGGCGGCGAAGGTGTACTGCCTGCTGAACGAGTGGCCAGGCGTCTTGGGAAAAGAAGACATCTTTGTTTCTTCAGAAGGCGATCTGCGCTGCCGCTTAGCGGGCTGGACGGGGACAGTCATCGCCGATCCCTTGTACGGGCCTGTCGTTCCGGAGAAAGCTCATTTCGTCGGCTTAGGCCATACGGCCTTTTCCGGGCGGCTGTACCAAAAGGTCATCCCGAATCTGATCGATGATTTCGAATCCTTTGTCAAAAAGGTCAATGATTTCGCCGCCTTGGTTCATACGGTATAAGAGGGGGAATCGCCATGTCTATGAATGATACGCCGTCAGGCGAACGGGTTCATATCGGTTTTTTCGGCCGCCGCAATGCTGGCAAGTCCAGCGTAGTCAACGCCGTGACAGGCCAGAATCTGGCCATCGTGTCTGATACGAAGGGCACGACGACGGACCCGGTCTACAAGGCCATGGAGCTGCTGCCCCTGGGGCCGGTCATGATCATCGACACGCCGGGCTTCGACGATGAAGGCGCCCTGGGGGAAATGCGCGTTCAGCGGACGAAGCAGGTCCTTAACAAGACGGACATTGCCGTCCTCGTCGTCGACGGGACAGAAGGCCTGAAGGGCTGCGACGAAGAGCTGCTGGCCTTATTTAAGGAAAAGAACATACCCTATATTACGGTGTACAATAAAAAAGATCTGCTGGAAGCATGCCCGCCGGCCGGAGACCATGATATATACGTCAGCGCCGTCACCAAGGACGGCATCTTTGAATTAAAAGAACAGATGGCCCGCCTGAAGCCCGTCGGCGAGGACACGCCGATAATCGGCGACTTGCTGACGGCTGGGGACTTCGTCGTCCTCGTCGTGCCGATCGACACGGCAGCTCCGAAGGGGCGGCTCATCCTGCCGCAGCAGCAGACCATCCGGGAAATCCTCGACGCTAACTGTACGGCCGTCGTCGTTAAGGAAAACGCCCTGGCGAAGACGCTGGAAGAACTGGGCAAGGCTCCACGCATGGTCGTGACGGACAGCCAGGTCTTCGGCGAAGTCGCCGCCGTCGTGCCGGACGAAATGACGTTGACGTCCTTTTCCATCCTCATGGCCCGCCATAAGGGCTTTCTCCGGGACGCCGTGCGGGGCGTGACGGCCATCGAAGGATTGAAAGACGGCGATACAGTTCTCGTTGCCGAAGGCTGCACACACCACCGCCAGTGCGATGACATCGGCACGGTGAAAATTCCCCGCTGGCTCAGGGCTCATACAGGAAAGGATATTTCCATTCAGACCTGCAGCGGCCGGGAATTTCCCGAAGACCTGTCTCCATATGCCTTAGTCATTCACTGCGGCGCCTGCATGCTCAACGAGCGGGAAGTGCAGTGGCGCATGAAGTTCGCCGGCCGGCAAGGCGTGCCGATGACTAACTACGGCATTGCCATCGCCTACATGAAAGGCATCTTAAAACGAGCCCTGGGGCCCTTCCACGATTTGGCAGCCTTGGTGAAATAAAGCATAAAAATCCCGAGAGTTCATTGCGAGCTTCCGGGATTTTTTGTGCGTTCTCTTAGCTGGCCTTGCTGCTATAGGGGAACGGCGGCGTATATGCTATAATAAAGACAAATTTTGAGAAATGGAGCGCATATATGAGAAAAATTTTTTGGTTAGTCCTGATCCTGACGATAGCGGCCTTCCAGCTTGTCGGGGCGGCGGATTTTTCCCATCTCGTCGTCATCCATACCAACGATACCCACGGCTACGACCAGAAGGCCGACGGCGTATACGGCATGGCGGCCGTAGCGGCGCTGAAGCAGGAGTACGAAGCGAAGGGCAAGGACGTGCTTCTCGTCGACGCCGGCGACGCTATTCAAGACCATAATTTAGTCAATCTCAGTCAAGGCGCGACGGCCATCGCCTTTATGAACGCCGCAGGCTACGACGCCATGACCTTGGGAAATCACGAATTCGACTACGGCCAGGACGTGACCCTCGAACGGGCTGCGGAAGCGGACTTTCCCTTTCTTTCCTGCAATATCCTCGTCGACGCGATGGGAAAGACCTTCGTTCAACCTTATACGATCGTTGAAAAAGGCGGCGTGACCATCGGCATCGTCGGCATCACGACGCCCGAAACGGCAGGGGCGACGAATCCGAAGAACGTATACGGCCTGACCTTTTTGGACGGACAGGACTTATACGACGCCGTGCAGTCCAGCGTAGACTATCTGCGCGGCGCCGGCTGCGACCTCGTCGTGGCCCTGGGCCATCTGGGCAGCGAGCCGATCAGCGAGGGCCATCGGTCCGATGACATCCTGCGCCGCGTGCAGGGAATCGACCTCTTTATCGACGGTCATGACCATCGTGTGAAAAACTACCGTGTCGACGGGGTGCTGCTGGCGTCGGCAGGCAGCCATTTAGCCAACATCGGCGTCGTTTCCTATGAAGGCGGGCAGTGGCATGAACAAAATCTTCCCTATGGTGTCTTTGAGAAAGAAAATGAGGCTGTCAAAGCGTTAGTCGACGCAGCGGCAGAGGACGTTCAGGCTGAACTATCCAGACCTATCGGCACATCGGAGGTTATGCTGGACGGCAGCCGGCCTAAGGTGCGGATGGAAGAAACGAACTTAGGCGACTTTATCGCCGACGCCGTCTTGTGGCAAGCCCGCATGGCGACGGCCGCAGAAGGAACGAGTATCGACGGCGCTGTCGTAAATGGCGGCGGCCTGCGCGCTTCTATTCCGGCTGGAGTAGTCACGCAGGGAGGTATCCAAAGCGTGCTGCCATACCGAAATCAGGTGTGCGTCGTGACTATGACCGGCCAAACCTTGCTGGAAATCATGGAAGCGGCGACGGCGGCGGCTCCCTATCCGGCCGGAGCCTTCCCCCAGGTTTCGGGCATCGAAATGACGGTCCGTACGGATATTCCCTTCGCGAAGGGGCGGGTCTACGGAAATGGAAAATACTACAAGCCGGTAAAGCCCGGGCAGCGCGTGACGATTCACCGCGTCGGCGGTAAGGCCTTTTCTCCCGACGCGGTATATACGATAGCCACGTATGAATTCGTCAGTCGCGGCGGCGACGCCTACGGCGTCCTGGCTGAGCCGGGAAAGGCTGAGACGAAGTATGTCGGCTATACCGACGCCGAAGCCATCGTCCACTACATTCAGGACGAGCTGCAGGGGCGGATCGGGACGGAATACGCCGCGCCGCAGGGGCGGATGCAGCTGCGGCCTTAACCAGATTTGCAGCGCGCTTATAGAGAACGTATCGATGCGAGAGGATGAGTATGGCAAAAATCGCGTTAACCTTAGAGCAGAAAATTAAATTATCCCAGATGCAGCGCCTGACCATTCAGATGATGACCCTGCGGGGACAGGATTTGGTGGAATTTCTTTACGAAAAGGTGACGGAAAATCCCCTGCTGGATATTCGCTATCCTGACGTGCGGCCTAGATCTGGCGGAGGTATGGAAAAGCCTATCGACAATATCCGCAGCGGCGGCGACTCGCTGGAGGAAAAGCTCATGAAAGAGCTCCGCGTCCAGTCCGTTTCCAAAAAGGTGATGCTGGCTGCCGGGCTGGTCATTCAGTCCCTCGACGAGAAAGGCTTTTTCGCCGCCGCTTTGGAAGATATCGGCGTCGATTACGGCTTGTCTGTCGCCGATATGGAAGCGGGGCTGCGGCTGGTCCAGACCTTCGATCCGCCGGGCGTCGGCGCACGGACAATACAGGAAGCGCTGCTGATTCAGACGCGCCGCCGGAAGGACGCGCCGGCAGGGGCAGAGGAATTGCTGATGAATCACTACGACGACTTCATCCGCGGCCATTGGAAGCGGCTGGAAGAACGCATGGGCTTGTCGCCGGAAGGGCTGGGACGAATCCGCCGTTTTTTGAAGAAGCTGGCCCTGCAGCCGGCCGCGCCGGCCGACGAGCGGACGGAATTCGTGCGGGCTGATATAGAAATCCTCTGCGATGAAGAGGGACATCTGACGGTGCGGTCTCTGGAAGACCTGCCGGATGTATTTTTCCGCGACGATTTGTATACGGCTTATGGTAAGGACGGCGATAAGGCGACGCAGGATTTTATCCGCAAGGCCAAGCGGCAGTTTTTGGATTTACAGACAGCCCTGGCGTACCGCCGCCAGTCAATTTTTACAGTCGTGGAGCATATAGTAAAGGAACAGGGCGAACATTTCCTCCATGGCGGCAGCCTGCGTCCTTTGACTCAAAAAGACATCGCTGCGGCGACAGGGCTCAGCGCGGCGACGGTGAGCCGCGTCTGCCGCGACCGCTACGCCTTGTTTCGCGGCCGCATCTATCCAATTCAGTCTTTTTTGGCCCACCATTACCGCTGCGATAGGGAGCGGGACGGCAGTATTTCCGACAAGGCTATCATGGAGAAGATGGCGCGGCTCATTGCGGAAGAAGACTGCCGGCGTCCCTGGTCTGATCAGGATTTAGCCGATTACTTCAGCCAGCAGTCCGTGCACGTGGCACGGCGGACGATTACGAAATTTCGATTTAAAATGAATATCCCCAACAGCCGCATGCGAAGGAGAATGAAGGCATAATCTTCGCCATGCATGTAAAAAACAGCCGCCGCATATCATCGTATTTGATATGCGGCGGCTGTTTTGTCATATATCGATTATTTTGTAATGGGATGGATACGTTTGACAATATACGTGCTCAGGAGAATGCCCAGCAATGCGAAGACTGCCATGACCGTAAAGACAATTTGGTAGCCGGCGATGCCTGCATGGGAGTCTAAGACGGAGCCGTATACGGCATACATGAATGCGCCGGGGAGGTACCCGACGAAGGAGGCCATGGACATGGCCGAGCCGGTAATTTCGCGGGGGACGTTGACTTCGTCCATCGGGGCGAAGAAGACGGCGCGCATGCTGTAGACGCAGGCGCTGATGACCAGGGAAATGACGATGCCGGCCCAGATGCCGAGAGCTTCGTGGGGGAGATAGGCGAAGGCGGCGAGGATGACGCCTGTAACGAGGAAGCCGACCCGCAGGTATTTCGTCGGGGAATGAAGGACCTTGTCGGAAATCAAGCCGCCGATGGGGCCACCGACCATTTTCAGGCCGTATTGGTTGATGATGCCGTATACGCCGACGAGAGCTGCCGGAAGGGCATAGGCTTCATTCAGGAAGGGGATAAAGTACGTAATACCGCAATATACGCTGTAGACCAGGAAGATATTGCACGATACGAGCCAGATATTTTTGTTTTTTAACGCCTGTACGGCGCCTTTCCATGCCTGCTGGTTTTTGCTGACTGATTCGCTTTGCGCCGTCGTGTCTTGTTTGGCGTCGGGCTCTAATAAGAAGTACATGACGACGCCGATGACGCCGGGGACGGCGGCATAAAACAGGATTGCCGCGCGCAGCCCTTCGGCCGTGCTTCCCAGGGCGGAGAAAATCCCTAAGGCGCAGAAGGCGATCAGCGTGTCTACGAGGCCGCGGCCGGCTTCCATGATGCCGAACATGCGGCCCTGCTCTTCGCGGGTTCCCAGCAGGCGGACCGTTTTAAGCATCGTCGGCCAGTAGAGCATGTCGGCGCAGACTGCCAGCAGACAGTAAATGAGCAGGAAGGACGTGTACGACGGGAAGGTGGAAAGCCACACGCCGCAAAGGCAAATGCCAAGTAATGCCAAGGGAATCATTATCTTTTTCGACACCCGGTCGGTCAGGTAGATAGAGGCCAGGAAGCCGAAGGTGGAAATCAAGCCGGCGACGCTCATCGCCGCGCCGATCTGCGTGTGGGATAATCCCATGAAGTCCTGCATCGGTACGTAAAAGGCGTCTTTTAAGAAACCGAGCTTGTAAATCGTGCCGGCCCCCAGCACCAGAGTGCCGAAGGATATCCATTTTTTGTCTAAGCCTGCTTTCTTCGGGCGCATTGCCGCTTGTTCAGCCATTTCTGAATCACTCTCCGTATCAAGTAAGTATAGATAATCTTAAAAAGGTCGTTGTCGTGTCGAACAGATTTGACACCTTTAGTATATGTGTAAAAATGTGCAATGTCAAGTCAAAATATGCAAATATTTGGCAAAATAAAAAGACAAACTGTTGCAAATTGTGGCAAAACGTGTTAAGATACTATCAGAACAGATTTGGTGAACGCGGACAGAAGGAGAGATATATATGCTGTCTGAACAACGATATAAGATCATAATGGATTTGTTGGAACAAGAGCCGATTGTCAAAAACAACGCCTTGTGCAAGCTGATGTCGACGACGAGGGAAACGGTCCGGCGGGACTTGATGACCTTGGAAGAAAAGGGGCTGCTCAAGCGCATCCGCGGCGGCGCCATGAAGATTTCCAAAGGGGCCGCGCCGTCGGCGTACGAATCGTTTCACGAGCGCAAACAGAGCCAGGTGGTATATAAAGAACATATCGCCAAGGAAGCGGTGAAGCTGATTCAGGACGGCCAGGTCGTGGCCCTGGATTCGGGGACGACGGCCCTGCTGCTGGCAAGGGAGCTGAAAGGCCGGTTCCGGTCTTTGACCGTCGTGACGAATTCCCTGGCCATTACGAACGAGCTGGCCGGCGCGTCGGGCATAGAGCTCATCGTGACGGGCGGCGTATATAAAGAAGATGAAGAGGCTTTTTTATCTGATTTTGCCAGCCTGATATTTTCAAAAATCCACGTCGATATTTTCTTTTTGACTACCTGCGGCATTTCAGTAGAAGCAGGCGTTACGTATCAGCGAATGGACGAAATCCCGGTCCAGACCAAGATGATGAAGGCGGCGGACTGCACGATCGCCATCGTCGACAGCTCGAAGCTGGGCGTCAATTCCCTGGTGCGCATGTGCGGCATCGAAAGCATCGCCGCCCTGGTTACCGACGTCGGTATTTCTGCCGAGCAGAGGCGGCGTTTTGAAAAAGCCGGCGTACACGTCGTCGTAGCGCCGGAAAGGAGCGAATAAGTGATGAAGGAACATGTAGAACATACTAGAAAGCCCAGCGTTTTATTGGTGTCCGTCGACGCCTTAAAGCCGGAATTTCTCTTTGAACAGGAACGATTAGGCATTTCCCTTCCGTTTCTTACGTCGTATTTTCTGAAGGGCGGGCGCGTCGCGCCGAAGGGCATGAAAAGCGTCTTCCCGCCTTTTACCTATCCGTGTCACCAAAGCATGATTACGGGAACGAACCCCGTGACCCACGGCATCGTCAACAACGCCGTATTCGACCCGTCGTCGCGCCATAAGGGCGCGTGGCACTGGTTTGCCAACAAGCGGGTGACGACCCTTTGGGAAGCGGCCCACCAGGCTGGCTACGTCGTAGGCAGCGCGGCCTTTCCGACCTCCGTCGGCGCCAAGGGCGATTACGTCGCGCCGGAATTCTGGTGGGACGGCACGGAAATGGACAGCGCCTTTATCGACGCCGTGTCGAAGCCGCAGGGCCTGATTGCCGAAATGGAAGCAGATATCGGCCGCTACGCCGGCGGGTTGGATTTGTCCGACGACGGCGACGCCCAGCGGTATAAGGCTGCCGCGTGGCTGCTGCGGAACAAGCTGGGGCCCTGCCAGGCCGAAAAGCCCTTCTTCCTGACGGCGTATTTCGCCAGCTTCGACGAAAGCGCCCATCAGTTCGGCGTATACAGCGCGGAAGCGGCCCGCAGCCTGGAAAAGATCGACGCCATGGTCGGCATGCTGGTCCACGAGGCCGAAGCCGTTACGGGCGGCCGCCTCGTCGTCTGCGTCGTATCTGACCACGGCACGCTGGACAACACTCACACTGTCTATCCCAACGTATTGCTGCGCCAGGCCGGGCTGCTCGAATGCGACGACACGGGCTGCATTACCGATTGGAAGGCGTACAGCCAGCGAGCCGGCGGCATTTGTGAAATCCGTCTGGCCCATGAGGACGACGATGTGTCGCGCAAAATATTGGACGACGTGATGAGCGAGCTGGCGCGGGACGGGCAGAATGCCATTATGACTGTCCTGACCGGTGAAGAAGCGCGGGCCCGCGGCGGGTTCCCTGACGCCGATTACGTGCTGATTTCTCATAAAGGATACGAAATACGGGACGATGCAGACGGTGCGTTTATCCGTACCGAACTGACACAGAAGGCGCAGCATGGATATAATGAGGAATTTCCTGAAATGAGGGCTTCTTTCCTGCTGGCCGGCGAGGGTGTCGAAGGAGGCGTCGTCGACGATATGCGCCTCATCGATGTGGCGCCGACGCTGGCGGCCCTGATGGGGGCCGAGCTTCCTGATGCGGAAGGCCGAAACGTCTTGGCATAAGGAGAATAAACGTGGCAGATATAGAAATCTTTGTGAAGCAAGCTGCTGATTTGCTGTGGGGAGACTGGCTCCTGTGCGCTTTGCTGGGCCTGGGCCTGGTCTATACGATCATGACGGGCTGTATTCAGCTGCGGTTTCTCTGCTATATCCGGCGGGGACTGTTTCTGCGCGCCTCCCAGAAGGACAGCGCGGCGAAGAAGGGCTGCACGTCCGTCCAGTCGCTGTGCGCCTCCCTTGCCAGCTGCGTCGGCAGCGGCAACATCGTAGGCGTTTCGACGGCCATCTTGTACGGCGGCCCCGGCGCGTTGTTTTGGATGTGGGCGGCGGCTTTTCTGGGGATGGCTACGAAGTTCGGCGAAATCGTCATGGGCGTCCGCTATCACGGCGAAGACCGGCAGGGAAATATTACGGGCGGCTCTATGTACTATATTTCCCAAGGTTTGCGGTGGCGCAAAGCCGGCGCAGCCGTCGCCGTGTTCTTATTCATCCAAAACTGCGGCGCAACGCTGATCCAGTCCAATACGATTGCGCAGGTCATGAAAGAGGCCTTTTATTTGCCTGTCGGTGTGACGGCCCTGTTTGTGGCTGCGCTGATGTTCTTTATCATCAGCGGCGGATTTAAGCGGCTCATATACATTGCGCAGCGCATCGTGCCGTTTATGGCCGGATTGTATTTGGCGAGCGGCCTGGTCGTGTTCGTTGTGCATCTGGATGCCGTGCCGGCTATGTTTCAAGCTATCGTGTCCCACGCCTTTGCCTGGGAGGCCGGAGCCGGCGGCGTGCTGGGCTATACGATGAAAGAAGCCATGCGCTACGGTGTAGCCCGGGGCCTGTATTCCAACGAAGCTGGTGAGGGCACGGCTCCCGTTCTTCACTCGGCGGCTCAGGTAGACCATCCGGTTCGGCAGGGCTTCTATGGCATCATCGAAGTATTTGTCGACACCTTTTTAATCTGCAGCGCGACGGGCATCGTCGTATTGCTGACCGGCGCGGCACAGTTTCACGACAACGCCGCGACGCTGACGGCTGTAGCCTTTGATTCCGTCGTGCCCGGCATGCGGTATATCATGTATTTCAGCTTGATATTATTCGCCGGCACATCTATCATGAACCAGTGGTATTTCGGCCATGTCAGTCTTACGTTTTTGAAGAAAGAATCATGGGATTCCCTGTATCGGTATGCCTTTCCTGTCCTCATCGTCATCGGCAGCTTGGGAACGATACAGTTGGTCTGGTCCATTCAGGATATTGCGCTGGGATTGCTCATCATTCCCAATATCGTCGCGATGCTGTTTTTGTCGCCGGAAGTTCGGCGTCTTACGAAGGAATTCTTAGACCCGGCTAATGGGTATATTGCAAAAAGAGGAGAATAAACAACATGAACACAGATGTCAAGAAATATATAGAAACGGTGCCGGCTGTAGCGAAAGCCGCCAAATTGGAAGAAGTTTTCTGGATCAATCCGAAGAAGGAAGAACAGAAAAACTGGCATATTACGGCTGTGTCGCCTGAAGACATACAGGATGCGGCAGCCCGCCTCCAACGGTTTGCTCCTTATTTGGAAACGGTATTTCCCGAGCTCAAGGCCAGCGGCGGCATCATTGAATCGGAACTTCGGGATATTCCGAAGATGAAAGACTTTTTGAATCGCTCCTACGAAGCCGGCATTCAGGGAAACCTGCTTCTCAAGATGGACAGTGATTTGCCTATTTCCGGATCAGTCAAGGCCCGGGGCGGCATTTACGAGGTTCTGAAACACGCCGAAGAACTGGCAATAGAAGCGGGCAAGCTGAAAGAAACGGATAACTACGCCGTATTGGCGGAACCGGAATTTCGTCAATTTTTCAGTCAGTATACGGTGCAGGTCGGCAGTACAGGAAATTTAGGTATGAGCATCGGCATCATGAGCGCCCAGCTGGGCTTCCGCGTTATCGTTCACATGTCCGTCGACGCTAAGCAGTGGAAGAAAGATTTGCTCCGCAGCCGCGGCGTTACGGTCATCGAATATGAAGACAACTACTGCGCCGCCGTAGAACAAGGGCGGAAGAATTCCGATGCCGATCCCATGAGCTACTTCGTCGACGATGAAAACTCGAAGAACTTGTTCTTAGGCTACAGCGTGGCGGGCCGCCGTCTCCAAAAGCAGCTGGAAGCGATGCAGATTCCTGTAGATGCCGAGCATCCCTTGTTCGTCTATATTCCCTGCGGCATCGGCGGCGCTCCCGGCGGCGTCACCTACGGCCTGAAAGAAGTATACGGCGATAACGTTCACTGCTTCTTTACGGAACCGACTCATGCCTGCTGCATGATGCTGGGAATGGCGACGGGGCTTCACGACGGCATTTCCGTAGAAGATATCGGCATCGACGGCAAAACCGATGCTGACGGACTGGCTGTCGGCAGACCGTCGGCCTTCGTAGGCCGCGTCGTAGAACCGCTGCTGTCGGGCATTGCGACGATTCAGGATGGGACGCTGTACGATTTGATGCGGGGACTTCTCGATACGGAAGGCGTATTTATCGAGCCGAGCTCATGCGCTGCCTTTGCTGCCTTCCTTCAGTCGGATTCGCTGCAGGAATATGTCCGTCAGGCCGGCCTCGAAGCCGTTATGGGACAGGCGACGCACATCGCTTGGGCGACGGGCGGCAGCATGGTGCCGGAAGACGTCCGCCAGGCCTATATCAACACGGGGATATAACATGGCTGCAACGGGAGTACCGAACGTCCTCGTTCTGGATATAGACGGGACGACGGTGACATCGCAAAAATGCGTAGACCCAGATACGAAAGATGCCCTGCTTCAATTACAGAAGCAGGGCATCCGCCTTGTCCTGGCGTCGGGCCGGCCGCCTGAAGGCGTATATCCCATTGCCAGACAACTGCGTCTGCAGCAGTTCGGCGGATATATCGTGGCTTTTAATGGTTCGAAGGTCATAGAGTACAAGACGAAGCGCTGTTTGTACGAGCAATATCTGTCGAAGGAAACGCTGCGCTCCTTGTGGTATGACGCCCGCTGCTACGGCTTGGGCATCATGACGTACGGCAAGGGGAAAATCATTACGGCGTCTGAGCCGGACCCCTATGTCCGGGCTGAGTCGTCGTGGAGCCATATGCCTATCGTCCTTCACGAGGATTTTCTAAAGCACGCTCCTAAGACGATTTACCAGTGCCTGCTTACAGGAAAGCCGGAACAGCTCCAGGCCCTTAACCCGCTGCTGTCGAAATTGTACCTCGGCAAGGCGGAAGTATTCCATTCGGAACCGTCCTGTCTGGAAGTGACACCGTGCCGCGTCGACAAATCGCTGGGCCTTAAAAAGCTGTTCTGTCATTTGGATATCTCGCCGTCTCAGGTCGTGTGCTGCGGGGACAGCTACAACGACATCGGTATGCTGCGGTATGCCGGAGTCGGCGTGGCCATGGCCAACGCGCCGCAGGCCGTCAAGGAATTTGCCGATTACGTCACCTGCCGTTCCAACGACGAGCGCGGCATTGTAGAAGTCGTCCGCCAGTTTTTCCCCTCCGTATTGCCGGCATAATAAAATCCCCCTTCCCAGATCGAAAACGCAGTTGGGAGGGGGATTTTTATTGGGAGAAATCGATTGAAGAGACAGCGCCTGCACGCTACAATATACGTATCACAGCAGCGGGAGGCAGAAGACATGAGACAGAAGCACATTGCCATTATAACGGGCGCGTCCAGCGGATTAGGACGGGAACTGGCGGCATATCTTGATCGGAGCGGCGTCGATGAAATATGGGTAAACAGCCGGCGTGCCGAACGCTTGGAAACCCTTCGCCAAGGGATAAAAACGCCGATGCGGATCATTGCCGGAGACATCAGCGACGAGATGACGATAGGGGCCTTTCGGTCGGCTCTGGAAAAAGAGAACCCCGTCGTCGCCTATTACATATATGCCGCCGGGTTTGGAAAGATCGGTGCGGCCGGCAGCATTCCCTTATCTGAATTGCGGCAGATGATAGGAGTCAACGATACGGCGGCCGTGACGCTGACTGAAGTCTGCTTGCCGTATATGGCCGCAGGAAGCCGCGTGGCTTTCGTCTGCTCCGTCGCGGCCTTTCTGCCGATTCCCTATCTGAACGTATACGCCGGGACGAAGGCTTTTTTGTACCGCTATGGCCGGGCCCTGGCCGTTGAGCTTGCGCCGCGGCGCGTCGGCGTTACGGTCATATGCCCTTACTGGATTAAGGATACGGAATTCATCGCCGTCGCCAGACAATCGGAAGATCAGCCTTATTTCAAACGATTTCCCTTGGCGTCGTCGACGGCCTTCGTGGCGAAGGCTGCCTGGGACGATATTCAGCGGGGAAAGGCCGTATCGACGCCGGGCTGGGCTGCCAGTCTGATCCGCATCAGCGCGAAGGTGCTGCCGTCGGCCCTCGTCATGAAGATGAGCCGTATCTTATTTGGATGATCTTAGCTTTCTGTCTTTATGGCAAAGAGAAAATACAATACATGTATGCACCAAACCATGGCGACGACAAGGCTGGCTGGCCATGAAGCGTCCATGAGCCATACGGCGAAAGCCATCATCATAGTAACAGTACTCATGATTACAGCCTTTGTTTTTAATGGCATGGACTTCTTTTCTAGGAAATCTGCCAGATGCTTTTTGTACAAGTCCGATTGCTGAAACCAGCGATGCAGACGAGCTGACCCTTTGGCAAAACAAAAGAGCGTCAGCATATAAAAGGGAACCGTCGGCAGAATAGGAAGGAATATCCCAATAGTTCCTAACGCCAGAGACGCGAAGCCTAAGGCCAGCCAGCAGGCTTGAAAGATGCGGTGCCAAGGAGCGGCACGAAATGACGGCATGAGAAAATCACCCCATTCAACAGATAATAAAAATCAATTTTATCATATCGAAAGATGCGTATGCCGTCAAGAGAGAACCGTAATTGATTGTACAAGAGGCGTTATTATTTCGGGCGGCAGGTTATGAAGTTCCAAAGGGGAAGAAAATATAAGTAACAAGCCAGCGGAACCGAAGAAAGGGGTGCGTCGATAATCGCTAAAAAGGCCGAACAGGCAATAGACCAAGGGATGAGGGCGGAAATGACGATGACTGTGTTTTCCAGGTGAATAGCTAAGCGCTGCGGGTCGGGCTCGACAGACTGGCAAAGCTGGTGTGTCAGCATGGTAGCTAAGGTCTGGTTGCAGGAGACCATAGAGGTTGCGACGGATGTCGCAATGACGGCTCCGAAAGGCGTCGCGCGTCGGCTCAGGGCGGCCATATGCCCTTGGATGCCGCGGAGAAATCCCGTGCCGGAAAACATGCCGGCGTAACTGGATGAAATGCATATAATGGCGACGACATCGGTCATGGAAACAGCTCCGCCGCCAGACGCCAAGCGGGCCAGAGCCGGATCGGCAGGATGAAACCCTAAAAGGCAGACTGTCAGGACTTCGAGGGGAGTTAGTTGCTGCGTGCTTACGGCAATGACCGCAGCCGCCGCTGTACTGATGACCATGATAATCTTCACGTCGATGCGCCGGGCTGATAAGATGATGACCAGGGCAGCCGGTATGAGGGTAATCCACGACAGGGTAAAGGCCTGACGAAAGAGCCCGGCTGCGTCGTGATGGGCGCCGCCGTCTTGAAACAGCATTCCCATAGCTGTATATACGGCGCAGGTCAGAAGGCACGGGACGATGGAGGTCTTGACCATGAGACGGCAGTTGGTAAAGATATCGGTCTTCGTAATGGCGGCGACGAGAAGGGCGCTCGTCGACATGGGAGAACAGCGGTCGCCGAAATATGCGCCGGCCATGATGGCTCCACCGGAATACATCGGCGGGATATTCATGTTGTTGGCGATGGTCATGCAGATGACGCCGATGGTGGCCGCCGTGCCGAAGGACGTGCCGGTCAAGGCCGATACGAGGGCGCACAGCAGAAACGATGCCAGGAGAACGGCACTGCCGTCGCACCATTGGGACGCATGGTACACGATATATGGGATAGTGCCGCTGACGCGCCAGGCCGCCGTCAGCATGCCGACGAGAATCAAGGTGACGATGACGTTTTTGGCCGTTTTGACGCCTGAGACAGCCAGACGGGCCATTTCTGAAAAGGGATGTCCCGTTTTTACGCCGTAGCTGAAAAACAAGAGGAAGCCGGCCAGCAAGGCGAGAATCAACGATTTCCCTGACGCCAGGCAGGCGATGAGAGCGGCGGAAAAGGCGGCTAATATCCATAGTTCCATCGATGGGAACCTCCTTTGTCGTAAGTCTTGGTTATAGTGTAATCTTCTTTGTAGTGTATGGCAACGTTTCGCCGCGCCGTATCTTTTATGATGAATCTAGGCATACATTTGTATTTTTGATATACTGAGGCTGTAACGACGATTCGATAAGGGGGACGCGCCATGATTCGCTTTATATTTCTCTGCCTTGGCGGGCTGCTCGTATATCGCCGGGCTGTGCTGATGGCCTTTGCCTGGATTGCCCGCTTCGGCTACTTGGCCTACGTTTTGTACGGCCTTGTCGAGTGGTTCCGGCCCGGCCGCATGGCCGGCACCCTGTACCGCCGCCGGACTTTGTTGTACTGCCTGTTTTCCGTAGGGCTGGGCTCGGCCGCATCGTTTGTCATCGGGCGCATTTGGAGCCGTCCCCGTCCCTTTGTCCGCCATAGAGGGATATCTTCCCTCATTCCTCATAAGGAAAACGCGTCCTTTCCGAGCAATCACGCTATGAATTCCATGGCCGTAGCCCTCATGTTATTGAGCCGAAAGAACTGGATGGGCTTTCCCTTTTTAGCCGGCAGCGTCGTATTAGGCACTTCGCGCGTCGTCTGCCGCCTTCATTATGTCAGCGACGTGGTAGGCGGTTTTGCCATTGGTGCGGTCAGCGCCTGGGCTATTCGGCGCAGCGCCGCCGCTAAGGAGGCGGCGACGTACGTTCTCTGGCTGTACGACGGCCTCGCCGGGGCGATGGCCGCCTGGCGCAGAAGATGGTAACGGACGGCCGAATTTCAGCGATATGGCTGCGCTGCCGGACAGTCAGAAAAGAAAATTTTTATGCAAAAATCCCGTTCCCCCATGACAAGGCATGGCTGGAACGGGATTTCTTTTTTAATCTAATTTTAATTTTCGCCTAATCTAATTTTAATCTTTCTTTTCCGGTGTGAACTTCGTAGAAAGGATATGACCGACGAACAAGGCGATGGCGCCGATGAAGCATACGAGGCCGAGGATATCAGCCGTGCTCTTGAAGTCTTTGCCGACGAGGGCCAAGGGGTTTTCGCTGCCGCCGGAGGTGACGGAAACGACGATGAGCAGGGCGATGATGACGCCCATAAGGCTTTCGCCGACGATGAGGCCCGACGCGAAGAGTACGCCGCGGTGGCTGCAGGCTTCTACGTCTTCTTCTTCATGGCCCGGGCTGCGGAGCGCCGCTCTGGCCTTGAGGTGCTTATGTACGAAGTAGCCGATAACCGAGCCGATGACCAAGGGGATTTCCAAGGTCGGCGGCAGGTAGATGCCCATGCCTACGGCCAGCGGCGGCAGGGCCAGGGCTTTCGTGTTTTTCGTCAGCAAGAGGTCGATGATGATGACGACGATGCCGACGCCGATACCTAAGAGGATGTAATCCCAGTCGAGGCTGGAACTGAAAATCCCCTGGGCGATGGTCGTCATGAGGGTTGCCTGCGGAGCCGACAAGGCCTGGGACGGGTCCATGCTTTCGCGGGGCAGGGCGCCGGTGAAGCCGTAGGCCTGATAGAGCAGGTTCAGTACGGGAGCGATGGCGATGGCGCCGATGACCGAGCCCAGGATGAGGGCTACCTGCTGTTTCCACGGCGTAGCGCCTACGATATAGCCTGTCTTGAGGTCCTGCAGGTTGTCGTTGGAAATGGCGGCGATGCTGACGATGACGCTGGTGATGAAGATCGCCAGGGCTGTAGCGAATTTCGTGCCTTCTGCTGTTTCAAAGACGCCGAAGGACGTGCTCAGGGCGAAGACGACGAGGGACGATACGATGATGCCCAAAATGCCGATGCCGGAAATCGGGCTGGCTGAGGTGCCGATTAAGCCGGCCATGTAGCCGCAGGCAGCGGCGACGAAGAAGCCCATGAGGACGGCGACGATAATGCCGACGACGATGTAGGTAATCGTGACGGACATGGGAAGGCCTGCGGCGCCTACGAAGGAGTAGAACGTGATGAACAAGCCGACGAGGATGGCGATGAAGACGATGGCGATGGATTTCGGCGTCATGTCGATATCCGTGTGATGAAGGGCCTTCTTTTCCGCCGTGTCGTTGTCGCGAATCGCGCTGATGGACATCTTAATGCCGTCGATAACCGGTTTTGCCAGGCGGATCAGGGTCCATACGGCGGCAATGCCGATGCAGCCGGCGCCGATGAAGCGGACCTTCTGAGCCCAGATCTGGCTGGCGAAGTCGGCTGCAGCCTGGCCTTCAGCCGGCGTGATGACGCTGGTCAGATAGGGGACGAAGACGACCCATGCCAGGAGCGTGCCGACTAAGATGGCGATGCCGCTGGCAATGCCGATGAGGTAGCCCGCGCCGAGAAGGGCCATGGAAAAGCCCAGGGGCAGCTGTGTCGTCGCCGTCTTGCCGAGGGCGATCCAATAGCTGAATTCGGACGACAGGATGTGGAAGCCGTTGGCGCAGAGGCTGAACAAGCCGGCCAGCGCCGTGCCGGACACGATATCCTTCATGCCCGTTTCCTTCTTGCTCGTATCTTCGTGAGCTGCTTCGGCCTGGCGGATGTCGCTGCCGACCTTCAGGATTTCAGCGGCGGCCCGGCCTTCCGGATAGGGCAGGTCGCTGTTGACGACCATCGCCCGCCGCAACGGAATGGTAAACAGTACGCCTAAGGAACCGCCGCAGGCGCACAGGAGCAGCGTTTCCCAGAAGGGGAAGCCCTGCCAGTAGCCGAGCATGAGCAGGCCTGGCAGGATGAAGATGATGGCCGACAAGGTGCCGGCAGCGGAAGCCTGCGTCTGGACCATGTTGTTTTCCAGGATGTTGGAATGCTGGAACATGCGCAGGATTGCCATGGAAATAACGGCGGCCGGAATGGACGACGAGAACGTCAGGCCGACCTTTAACCCCAGATAGACGTTGGACGCCGTGAAGATAACCGTAATCAGCGCGCCGAGGAGCATGCCGCGGACGGTCAATTCAGGCAGGTTGGGGTAGTTTACCGTCATGTTTGGTTTTGAATCCATGATGGAAACCTCCTTCGAAGAGTATAGATAGATTTGACCATATATTATGACAATTCTTCACATACAGTATACTAGATTTTTATAGATTCGTCACATCGGCCCGGCAGGGGAATGATTCATTATATGTGGGAATAAATAGACGATTTTCGATGATTTTTATGCAACGTAAAACGATAAAGCAGGCGAAAATCTTGCGCATGCGTGGTATAATAAAAAGTAATGAATTTGCGTGCTCTATGAGACGATTAAAGGAGGAACTACGTGATGAAAGATAACGAAATTATCGAAGGCGTGCTGAAGGAGTTTGCCGGCCTTGCCAAGTGCCCCCGGCCGTCGCGCCATGAAAAAATAGTCAGCGACTACATCGTAAAGCGCCTGGGAGAGTTAGGCATTACCCAAGTCGTACAGGACGAAGTGTACAATGTCATCGCCGACGTGCCGGCTACGCCGGGCTGTGAAGATCTGGCATTGACCATTGTACAAGGACACATGGATATGGTCTGCGTGTCCAAACCCGGCGTGGATTACGACCCCTTGACCAGTGAAATCAAGCTGGTCCGCGAAGGCAATATCCTGCGTGCCGACGGCACGAGCTTAGGCGCCGACGACGGCATTGCCGTAGCCGTCGCGCTGTACCTGATTCAGCAGCCTGACGTGCAGCACGGCCCGCTGCGCCTCATCTTTACAGTCGACGAAGAAACGGGCATGACCGGCGCGACGCACTTAGACCCGAAATATGTGCAGGACGCCAAATACGTCCTCAACTGCGACTCTGAATACATCGACGTCTTGTGCGTCGGCTCTGCCGGCAGCGTCCATACGCATTTTTACCGCACCTTGACGCGGCGTCAGCCTCAGGGAGTGAAAGCTGTCGCCGTTATGACCAAGGACTTTGTCGGCGGCCATTCGGGCGAAACGATCAACGCCGGCAAGAGCAACGCCATCAAGGCCCTGGCTCATACGCTGCGCCGTTTGACCGATGCCGGCATCGCCTATGAATTGGCATCCATCGACGGCGGCGTAGCGGCAAACGCTATCCCGTCGTCGGCAGAAGCCCTTCTCGTCCTTCCGGATGCCGATACGGCGGCCGTCCAGGCAGTGCTGGACGAAGCGAAGGCGGAACTGGATTTGGTGTACGGCGAAGTAGAAAAGACGGCGGCCATCGTCATGGAAGACCGTCCCATGCCGGAAACGGTATTGGCTGCCGACGACGCCAAGGCCGTCGTACAGCTGCTCCTCATCCTTCACTGCGGCGTGTTTGCCATGAACCAGACCTTGCCCAAGCTGCCGGACTTATCGGCCAACGTCGGCACGATTCGGACGGAAGAAGAACGCGTTGCCATTCAGTATTTCCCCCGTTCGTCCTCCGACGCCCGCCTGCGCGAGTTCATGCAGGTGCTGCCCGTATACGGCGAGCTGACGGGCTGCACCGTCGACATCGCCTCGCCTGAACCGGCATGGACGGAAAATCCCCACAGCCAGCTTCTGCCCATCATTTCGGAAGTATATACGGCTGAAGCAGGCCATGCTCCCCGGGTGGAAGCGATGCACGGCGGCTTGGAAACGGGCTATTTCTACGCCATGAATCCCAATCTCGATATCGTATCGGTCGGCCCGACGACGCATGCCATCCACAGCGCCGACGAATCGCTCGAGCTCGATACGGTAGCCTTATTGGTCCGCATCATCGCCGGTACGCTGCCGAAATTGAAATAAACGAACTCATTACACTGTCGCATCGTCTGGTGCGGCAGTTTTTTTGTAAAAAACTCAGCCTCCTCCATGAAACTTTTTTATAGCAGCTTTTTATCGTTTACGAAATCAATGGCATAGGGTATGCTTAAGGTAACGACACTACTTTTTAAGGGGGCGACGGAGATGAAAGTTATGCGAAATAAAGACGGAGGCTTTGGACGACGTTCCATCTTTTTGCTGCAGGGCTGCCTTATGAAAGCCGCTGCGGCAGCTGCCCTGACGGCGGGTATGGCTGTCCTGCCGGTCAGTGCAGCCGAAGGGGATCTTCTGCCTGCGCCGAAGGTAGTCACGGCCTTGGCCTATGAGAAGGAGGACAGGGACATCGCTGTTTCCGTGAAAATTCCTGAAATACACTGGGGGCCTTCTGTCTCCGCTGCCCGGCAGAAGCAGGTAAACGCCGGCATACGCCGCTTGTGCGAGCAGTATGCTGAAGAAGCAGAAGACTGGGCCCGGCAGTACCGTAAGGCCTTTTTGGAAACAGGCGGCAGCGAAGAGGAATGGAAAGACCACGGCATAGCGGTTTCCGTCAGGTACGAAATCCTGGCGCAGACAGACAACTACTTATCCCTGAGAATTATGGGAACAGACAACTGGAGCCGTGCCCACTATCGGGCGAAATACTATACCTTCGACTGCCAAACGGGACAGACCGTCGCGCTGAAAGATATTTTGGGAGACGAATATCAGACCATTGCCGACGTCAGCATCCGGCGGCAGATGGATCACCGCTGGAACGGCGGGGCTTCGTACGGGACCTTTACGGGCATAGATGAGGACACGCCCTTTTACATCAATGAAAAGGGCAACCCCGTCGTCGTCTTTTCCGCTTATGAAATCGCTCCAGGCAGCGAGGGACGGCCGGAATTTGAAATCATCAGGCCCTATGCCGTCGACAGCCTGTCCGAATTGACAGGGCTGCTGGGGATGAACGATGAGGACACGTCGCGGCTCTTTGGCGGCGGCCGGGAAAATTGGTCGGCAGACCGCACGTTTTTCGTCGGCCGGACCTATGAAATCATGCTGCATGGACAGCCTTGCCGCCTGTTTACGATCTGCAGCAGGGATAAGATTGTAGAGGCCGTGTCCTTGTGGGTCATAGGCGGAGAACGGCCTGTGACGGAAAGGGACGCTGCGGCATGGGCTGCCTATGTCACGACCATGATGGGGACGGAGCCGACGCTGGACCCTGACATTTCCGAAGGCGGAAGCCGCAATCGCCGCTGGAATGCGAAGAAACTCATTGCCGTCATGCACCAGATGCCGGATATCCTTACGATTTCCATCCAGCCGGCTGTCGGAGAGCTGCATTGACGCTGACTCCTGAGGAGAAAGATTGTTGCATAACTGCTATATGTCAGACGTGAAAAAACGCTGCCGCGCCAAGAGCCTTTCCTGACGCAGCAGCGTTTCTGTATATTAAAATATAATTTATCTTTCTTTGGAACGAATCTGCTCCATCTGCCTGTACGAGAACACGCCGGTCCGGCCGATGAGGGCGTAGTACAGGGGAATGGCCGCCAAGGCGATGACGGCGGCTCCGAAGTAGACGCTGGAAAACCCATAGGCCGGCACGAGGCTTCCCAGCATGTAAGGCCCGACGCCGACGCCCAGGTCGACGAAGATGAAAAAGGTCGACGTAGCCAGGCCGATATGGTCTTCCGGCACGCCGTGGATTGCCAGGGCCTGTCCGGACGAGGTGACAGTGCTGTAGCTGAGGCCGAGGAGGACGCCGCCGATGGCAAAGAGGGCATTGCTTTCAGCAAGCCCGACGGCAGCCATGCACAGGGCTAAGATGGCCAGCGTCGGATACATGACGGCGTCGCCGCCGTGGTGGTCCAGAAAGCGGCCGATAATGGGCCGGCTGAAAAACGACGTGACCGAATAGGTGCAGAAGAAAATACTGCCGGCAATGGCCAGATTCAGGGAATTCGTATAGGCCCCGATGAAGCTGAGCACCGTAGAATAGCCGATGCCGCAGAAGAAGGAAATGATGGAAATGGGCAGGGCCTGTACGGAAATGAAACTGTCCCAGCGCAGGGATTTGAGGGCTGCCCTGTCGGCTGCCGTACAGACGTGCTCCGGCGAATGGATGGCGGCAGCCAAGGCAAAGGTCAGCACGGCCAGGCCGATGCACACGTACACGTTCAAGTAGTAGTTTCCGCCGCTGCACAGGGTCATGCCTAAGAAGGGACCCGCCGCCGAAGCCAGCGTGTTGCCCAGGGCATAGTAGCCGATGCCTTCGCCGCGCCGCTTCGGCGGGACGATGGCTCCGACGATGGTGCTGGCCGCCGTGGCGGATATGCCGTAGGCCGCGCCGTGGAGGCAGCGGATGACCAGAAAGGCCGTCAGCGAATGAACGGGGAAATATAATAAGAGCCCCGCCATGTAAATGCCCGTGCCGACGAGGAGGGCTTTCTTGCGCCCTAAGGCGTCGATGACATGGCCCGTGACGATGCGGGACGATAAGGCGCCGATGATGAAGATACCCGACGCCAGCCCGGCCTCGCTGACCGTCGCATCCCAGGTGTGGATGGCAAACTGGGTCGACCACAGCATGAGCTGGTACATGATGACGTAGAGGAGAAAGTTGATGCATACATCAATGGTAAAATCTTTAGTCCATAGCCTGTCGCGCACGACAAGACCTCCTTTGCAAGACGCCCCAGGGGCCGACGGAAGCTTTTAAAAGAGATACTTCGTATCGTAGCTCAGATCCATATACTGGGCGATCGTTTCGTCGTCGAAGCCGTATTCTTCCGATTTGCGCATCCACGAACCGACGCGCATCTGCATCTTCTTTTTGGCCGTCACCGGCTCTTCGTACTCGATGCGCAGCATACGGGCCGCTTCCGATTTGTCTTCGACGCGGACGAAGAGGCCGTGGCGGAAGGTCAGCTCGTAGACCTTGCGGAAGGCGTGGGGCAGCTGAAATCCGAAGGGGACGAAATACTTGTCGATAAAGCCATTTGCGATGAGGATAGAGCCGGAGTAGTCCATGACGTGATTCAGGTCGTACTTCAGGTCTCCTGCCGGCGAGTTGAAGGGGACGGGCTTTACGCCGTCAATGGCCGGCGGCTCCATGCCGTTGTTGTTGGTCAGCAGCTTGTGAAGGGTCAGCATTTTCTCGTCGTTAAAGCCGAAGATAGCCGTGTAGCCCCGCAGGCACGCTTCGTTGTACATGATGGGATGCAGGCCGAACTCTTCGATATTGAAAAAATCTTCTACGTGTTCGACGGCGACGATGCTGAGCTTGAAATCGGCGAAGTCGAAGCCGTCAAAAAACTGAGCGCGCATGGCAGTACCTCCTGTCTATGATGCGCCGGCTCCATTCGGGGGGCGCGAGTTTAATCGGCAAATACCGGGGCGTTGTTTTCAAAGCGGGCGATGCGGGCCAGCGATTCGACGCGCAGGCCTTTAGATTCCAAGGTCTGCCGGCCGCCCTGGAAAGTCTTTTCGACGACGATGCCGATGCCGGCGACGGAACAGCCCGCCTGGGCGGCGATCTCGGTCAGGCCTACGGCAGCGGCGCCGCTGGCCAGGAAATCGTCGATGATGAGGATGGATTCGCCGGCGTGGAGATAGGATTTACCGATAGACGCCGTATACGATTCTTCCTTCGTATAGGAATAAATCGACGCCGTGTACTGCTCGCCGCTCGTCAGGAGCGATTTCTTTTTGCGGGCGAAGACGACGGGCCGGTTGTTCATGGCCAGCGATACGGCGTAGGCTACGGCGATGCCGGACGATTCGATGGTGACAATGCGGTCTACAGGGACATCCTGAAATAGACGGGCAAATTCCTGGCCGACGTGGTTGATGAGCGTCGTGTCGATTTGCTGATTTAAAAAGTTGTCTATCTTTAAAATACGGTTGTCGATGATGATGCCGTCCTGCAGGATGCGCTGTTTCAATTCGTCCATTACGAACCCTCCTAGTAATTATGAAAGTCAAATGTAAACGTACACGTTTAGAATAGTAACAGTCTAATACGAAACCCCAGTCAAGTCAATAATAGAGCTGAATTTCTAATTTACTTATGGAAATAAAACAGGTATACTAGGGGTAGCATTCGATTATGTATATCTTTTTAGGGAGGTCATGACATGCAGTCTATTCGACGTTTGTATGTTGCCAAAAAAGGCGTGTTTGCCGATGAAGCAAAACGCATGCTTGCTGATTTACAGGAAAACCTGCTTATCAAGGGGTTGACCGATATTAACATATTCCACCGCTACGACGTGGCCGGCTTGGACGACGCCGCCTTCGAAGCGGCGAAAACCATGATTTTCTCCGAGCCCCCGGTAGACGCCGTATACGATGAACTGCCTGTCAAAGAAGGCGACACGGTGCTGGCTATCGAATACCTGCCCGGCCAGTACGACCAGCGCGCCGACTCGGCCATGCAGTGCCTGCAGATGCTGACGATGCAGAACGACAGCCTCGTCCGCACCGCCCGGGTCGTCGTATTGTCGGGAGACTTGTCCGACGAAGACGTCGCCGCCATCAAGCATTACTGCATCAACCCCGTCGAAGCCCGCGAAGCGTCCCTCGACCCGGTAGACACCCTGGAAATGGCCTGGGAACAGCCGGCAGACGTCGCCGTCATCGAAGGCTTTACGACGATGGACGACGCCGCGCTGAAGGAATTGTCGGCCCACATGGGCCTTGCCATGAGCTTCGACGACTTGAAGTTCTGCCAGACCTATTTCGGCGAAGAAGAAAAGCGGAATCCGACGGTAACGGAAATCCGCGTCATCGATACGTACTGGTCCGACCACTGCCGCCATACGACGTTTATGACGGAACTGACAGACGTCGCCTTTGAAGACGGCAAGTTCACCGCGCCTATCCAGCGGGCCTACGAAGCGTATAAAACGACGCGGGAAAACCTGAACCGCAAGAAACCCCAGACCCTCATGGACATGGCGACTATCGCCGTCAAAGAGCTGAAGGCTGCCGGCAAGCTCCAGAACCTCGACGAATCGGACGAAATCAACGCCTGCACCATCATCATCCCCGTCGACGTCGACGGCGTGGAAGAAGAATGGCTTCTCCTGTTTAAGAACGAAACGCACAACCACCCGACGGAAATCGAACCCTTCGGCGGCGCGGCAACCTGCCTGGGGGGCTGCATCCGCGACCCCTTGAGCGGCCGTTCCTACGTATACCAGGCTATGCGCGTCACCGGCGCCGGCGATCCCCGTCAGGCCGTAAAGGACACGCTCAAGGGCAAGCTGCCTCAGCGCACGCTGACGACCGGCGCGGCCAAGGGCTATAGCTCCTACGGCAACCAGATCGGCTTGGCGACGGGCGAAGTTAAGGAATATTATAACCAGGGCTTCGTAGCCAAGCGCATGGAAATCGGCGCGGTCCTCGGCGCAGCGCCGCGCTGCAACGTCGTCCGCGAAGCGCCCGTCCCCGGCGATATCATCATCCTTCTCGGCGGCAAGACCGGCCGCGACGGCTGCGGCGGCGCGACGGGCTCGTCGAAGAAGCACACTGTCGAATCCCTGGAAACGTGCGGAGCTGAAGTCCAGAAGGGCAATGCCCTGACAGAACGGAAAATCCAGCGCCTCTTCCGCCGCCACGAAGTGACGGTCCTCATCAAGCGCTGCAATGACTTCGGCGCCGGCGGCGTCTCCGTCGCTATCGGCGAATTGACCGACGGCCTCGACATCAAACTCGACAAGGTTCCGAAGAAATACGAAGGCCTCGACGGCACGGAATTGGCTATTTCCGAGTCGCAGGAACGCATGGCCGTCGTCGTCGCGCCGGAACACGTCGACGAATTCATGAAATACGCTGCAGAAGAAAACCTCGAAGCGACCATCGTCGCCGTTGCGACGGACACAAAACGCCTCGTCATGCACTGGCGCGGCCAGAACATCGTCAACATCACGAGAGCCTTCCTCGATACAAACGGCGTAACCCAGCGCCGCAAGGCCTTCGTCACGGCTCCGGAAGACAAAGATTTCTTTACGGCTCCCGAAGTGACGGACGTCGCCAAAACGTGGCTCGACACGATGGGGACGCTCAACATCGCCTCCGAACAGGGCCTTGCCGAACGGTTCGACAGCACTATCGGCGCCCGTACGGTCCTCATGCCCTTCGGCGGCAAATACCAGAAGACGCCCGTTGAAGGCATGGTCGCCAAGATCCCCGTCATGAACGGCAAGACGACGACGGCCAGCATCTTCACCCACGGCTACGACCCCGATCTGGCGATTTGGAGCCCCTTCCACGGCGCGCTCTACGCCGTCGTCCAGTCCATCGCCAAGCTCGTGGCTCTCGGCGGTGACCGCAAGAAGGTCTATTTGACCATGCAGGAATTCTTCCAGAGCCTCGGCACGAACGAAAAGGCCTGGGGCCAGCCTGTCAGCGCCCTTCTCGGCGCCTATATCGCCCAGAAAGAAATGGGCGTTGCGGCCATCGGCGGCAAGGACAGCATGAGCGGCACCTTCGAAAACCTGACGGTTCCGCCGACCCTCGTATCCTTTGCCATCGTTCCCGAACATACGAAGAATATCGTTTCTCCTGAATTTAAACAGCCCGGCAATGCCGTGCTCCTCTTCGACCTGCCCCGCGACGGCGAAGGCGTGCCCGATTTCGACGCTTTCAAGGCGAATTGCGATTTCCTCCACGAAGCCGTAGTAGCCGGCAAGGTTAAGGCGATGCACGCCGTCGGACAAGGCGGCGTTGCCGCGGCTATCGCCCAGATGGCCTTCGGCAACGGTCTCGGCGTAGAAATCGACAGCTCCTTCAGCGCTCAGGAACTCTTCAACCTCCGCTACGGTGCGATTGTCGTCGAAGCCAATACGGACGACGCCGTCGAATGGGTTCGCCGCGACAACGTGTGCCGCGTCGGCCTGACCCGCGGCAACGGCCTCATGGAAATCGGCGATGTGAAGATTGCCTTAGCCGACCTGCAGAAGGCTTGGGAAGAACCGCTGAACGGCGTATTCCCCATCAAGAGCGAAAGCGGTGAAGGCGACGCCGAGCTGCCCTTGTTCACGACCTACGGCCCGCGCCGCAGCGAATCCTTCGGCAAGCCCCGTGTCTTCATCCCTGTATGCCCGGGCACGAACTGCGAATATGACTCGGCCGAAGCCTTTGAACGGGCCGGCGCAGTAGCGGACGTCATGGTCCTGCGCAACAACACGGCGCAGGACTTGGCCGAATCGATCGACGAAATGGCCAAGCGCATCGCCCAGGCCCAGATCATCATGTTCCCCGGCGGCTTCAGCGCCGGCGACGAACCGGAAGGCTCGGGCAAGTTCATTGCGACATTGTTCCGCAACCCTGCCCTTACGGAAGCCCTCGAATCGCTCCTGTATCAGCGCGACGGCTTAGCCCTCGGCATCTGCAACGGTTTCCAGGCCCTCATTAAGCTGGGCCTCCTGCCCTACGGCCACGTACAGCCCTTGAAGGCCGACAGCCCGACGCTGACGTACAATACCATTGGCCGTCACCTGTCCCGCATGGTCGACACCAAGGTCGTATCGGTCATGAGCCCCTGGTTCAGCAACGTCAAGGCCGGCGACGTCCACACCGTGGCCATTTCCCACGGCGAAGGCCGCTTCGTCGCCTCGCCGGAACAAATCCGCGAATTAGCCGCCAAAGGCCAGATTGCCACGCAGTACGTCGACCTGTCCGGCAAGGCGACCTATGACAGCGAATACAACCCGAACCAGTCGGTCCTCGCTGTCGAAGGCATTACCAGCCCCGACGGCCGCGTCCTCGGCAAGATGGCCCATACAGAACGGTTCAGCGCCGACGACATCTTCGAAAACATCAGCGGCAACAAACTCCAGCCCATCTTCGCTGCCGGCGTAGCATATTTTAAATAAAACAGAATATAACATAATATAGAAAAACGCCCTGCTTCTGACGCGGAAGCAGGGCGTTTTGTATCATAGTTCATATTTTTATTGCAGATTAGACTATTATTATGGGGGTAAAAACCGTCGCGCAGGATATTATTTGTGAAAAAATAAACAATAAAGTCTATTTCTAAGCGTGGTTAGGACAAACGTTGCAAAAGGCCATGATATGCCGATAGGATGATGCACAGGGTATATCATGGCTTTTTTGCTGCATATTAGACAATGCAATTATACATTGGATAGACAGATATACTTTGGCTGTTATTGTGAAAATAGAAACTTGCCAAATAAAATGACAAAATATCATGACATCCATGTCAAAATGTGTCGAGGATTTGTGTATATAATTCAACTATTTGTATAGGTAAATTGCAAGTTGAATTTGAACAACCATAATCAGGAAACACACTCACTAGCATAAACTTCATCGAGGAATGCATCAAATAGCTCTGACGGCGTATGGTAGCCCAAAACACGCCGTGGGCGCTGGTTCAGCGTATCTGCCATGTTCAGGATATCCTCATCAGAGAACCGCTCCATGGACATGCCCTTTGGGATGAAATCCCTCAGCAGGCCATTGTGGCGTTCGTTCTGAGCCCGCTCCCATGAGCTGTACGGATGTGTAAAGTATATCTTGGTACCTGGAGCGGCCCTTCATACGTTTGTTCTTACGCACCCATTTGCGGCGGCGTTTGTGCTTCAAGACCTGCGGTACCTCGAAGAGTGACAGTGGAAGTTTGTTAGCCCAAAGCATGTTGTAGAGCGTCTTGGTACAGGGAATCTGTTCCGGAGTAAATAGCTTATTTCGCCTAGCATAGCCAACGCAGGCATCTAGTGACCAGCGTTCCTGGCGGACTCGTTCCACCATCCATTGGATAAACAGCTCGCAGTCGTCATGATCGATTTTACAAGGCTTCCTGGAGTTCTTGCGATTCTCTGCATAAGCCTTCTGACCGCGCTTTGCCATATACTGAGGGGCACGACCGTGCTTGCTTTTCCGATCCGGCGTTCCACGCCGAAGTTCATAGAAAACAGTCGTATGAGCACATCCTACTGCAGCAGCGATGTTGCGAAGGGAAAGCCCCTGGCGATGCAGGGCCTGAATCATGCCACGTTCCTCCAAAGAAAGATGGCGGCCGGGTGTACGTACGTCCTCAATTGTGTTAGAATGGATGTGATCCATAGTGANTGGTAAATTGCAAGTTGAATTTGAACAACCATAATCAGGAAACACACTCACTAGCATAAACTTCATCGAGGAATGCATCAAATAGCTCTGACGGCGTATGGTAGCCCAAAACACGCCGTGGGCGCTGGTTCAGCGTATCTGCCATGTTCAGGATATCCTCATCAGAGAACCGCTCCATGGACATGCCCTTTGGGATGAAATCCCTCAGCAGGCCATTGTGGCGTTCGTTCTGAGCCCGCTCCCATGAGCTGTACGGATGTGTAAAGTATATCTTGGTACCGAGGTTCTCGAACTGCGATAAGTTCTCAAACTCTGGACCGTTATCGGCCGTCATCGTCTTAAAGATCTGGCTGAAGTACTCTGCGCCATATCGCTCCTGCAACTGTGCAAGAGCAGCTTCAACGCCGGCGCAGGTACGTCCAGGAATTCGGATAGCGATGTAGTTGCGCGTAACCTTTTCAACAGCGGTGAAGACTACTGCTTCACGACCTGCGCGCCGACCAACGACCGTATCCACTTCCCAGTGGCCCATCTCGGTACCATCATCGACGACGGCAGGACGTTCCTCAATGGAGCGACCCTTCATACGTTTGTTCTTACGCACCCATTTGCGGCGGCGTTTGTGCTTCAAGACCTGCGGTACCTCGAAGAGTGACAGTGGAAGTTTGTTAGCCCAAAGCATGTTGTAGAGCGTCTTGGTACAGGGAATCTGTTCCGGAGTAAATAGCTTATTTCGCCTAGCATAGCCAACGCAGGCATCCAGTGACCAGCGTTCCTGGCGGACTCGTTCCACCATCCATTGGATAAACAGCTCGCAGTCGTCATGATCGATTTTACAAGGCTTCCTGGAGTTCTTGCGATTCTCTGCATAAGCCTTCTGACCGCGCTTTGCCATATACTGAGGGGCACGACCGTGCTTGCTTTTCCGATCCGGCGTTCCACGCCGAAGTTCATAGAAAACAGTCGTATGAGCACATCCTACTGCAGCAGCGATGTTGCGAAGGGAAAGCCCCTGGCGATGCAGGGCCTGAATCATGCCACGTTCCTCCAAAGAAAGATGGCGGCCGGGTGTACGTACGTCCTCAATTGTGTTAGAATGGATGTGATCCATAGTGATTGCTCCTTTGTTGATGATTTCTCGCAAAACCATTTTAACATGAAGCTTCACTATGGATTTTTGTTTTTTTGATTACCTGTTCAAATTCATTTTACAATTAACCTTTTAATGATGAAACTACAATAACGATTAATAATCCATCTGGAATGGCTATAGGCGTTTTTTGTTCAGGAGCAGGTAATCCCTTTGACAATAATGTCGATGCAATCGTTAATTTCAGAGATAATGTATATATTGACACGAATGGTGCTGGGATAGATTCTGTGGCTATTTTAGCTCAAGATGATAGTATTGTAGATATTTCAAAAGCAGAACTTTCGAATACCGCTGAAAATGCAGTACATGGCGTAATTAAAGGAGCTATCCAAGCCGGAACGGGAATTGACGGGGACAAAGGCCTTGTTAATTTAAATTTTACCGGTGATGATAGTTTAATTGAAAGCGATATAAAGATTGCTAATAATGATGCGGTTGCAGATTTGGCACTTCACAATGGAGCGGTGTGGAAACCTACTGGGTTAGCCGGTGGTTCTCTTTTAACGAATTTATCAATGAATGAAGGTGTGGTTGAGCAAACCAATGCAGGTACTATAGCCATTCGTAACTATTCCGGCAACGGCGATATTAATTTTTCTGCCGCAGATACTGATACAGACGGTATTTTAAATTTAGCTAACACAGGTGATGTAATAATTGGCGATGCCGGAAAAGGTTCTTCGGTTAATTTAGGCATAATTAATAACACTGTTAATACATTGGATATTGAAAAAACGGAAGAAAACTTAAATGCTATTGCCAATAAAATCTTTTACGATGCGAATGACGGTAACTTGGACGGCAAAGTCACGGTAAAAGAAGGGCTTATCACTCCGGAAGCCAGTGGGGACTTGCGGTTTGACGCCAATAGCCAAGGCTACGTTGCGAACATTACCGGCGGCAATCGAGTAACGAAGACCATGGACGCCATGAAGCACATTGCCGAAACGGCTATCGTCGCATGGCGGCAGGAAGACAGCACCTTGAGCCAGCGTCTCGGCGATCTGCGCGAGAGCGACGGCGGACAGGGGATCTGGGTCCGCATGAGCCGCGGCGAATTTAACTACGACAGCCAGTATGAAAACCAGTATAATTTTTTCCAGCTTGGATATGACTGGGCTCGTGGAAACTGGCATTACGGCGCGGCAGTAAGTCATAACGACGGCGAAACGACGTATGCCCAGGGCACAGGCGAAAACCGCAGCACCTCCCTGAGCCTGTACGGCACATGGCTGGGCCGTAAGGGACACTATGCCGACATCGTGCTGAAGCAAGGGCGTCTGAGCAATGAGTTTGACATTTACACTGATGCAGGCCACACGCACGGCGACTACGACATGTGGGGAACGAGCCTCAGCGGCGAATATGGCCGGAAAATTGATCTCAAAGACGGCTGGTACGTCACGCCGCAGGCTCAGATGACCCTTATGCGCATCGGCGGAGAAGATTTTACGACGAATAACGGGATTCACGTCCGTCAGGACAGCCTGGAAAGCGCTGTAGGTCGCGTAGGGGTTGAAGTGGGCAAAGCCTTTGACAAAAAAGGCAGCATATATGCTAAAGCCAGCTTGCTGCATGACTTCGCCGGCAGCGCCGACACGTATTTAAGTCTGAAGGGATTGAGCAACAGCTACAGTCAGGACATTGGCGATACGTGGTGGGAAGCTGGCCTTGGGTTTAATTATAAAGTGAACGACAGCAGCTATCTATATGCCGACGTAGTGAAAACCTTCGGCGGAGATGTAGAAACGCCGTGGCAGTGGAATGTCGGCATGCGGTGGGCCTTTGTCTGATTTGAAAAACTTCTGAGGCTGCTAAACCACCTCTTTGACTTCTAGCTGAGCTATCAGGTTGATCGTATGCAAGGACTCAACATATTAGGAAAAAATCCCTTGCAAAATGCGTTTCCCTATGCTATAATACTCCTTGTCAAACACACATGGGGGTATAGCTCAGCTGGGAGAGCGCTTGAATGGCATTCAAGAGGTCAGCGGTTCGATCCCGCTTATCTCCACCAGAAAAAAGAGGCTTTACTGTTTTTGAAAACGGTAAAGCCTCTTTTGCGATATGGGAAAGAATAGGATGATTTTATGTGCGGCATTTTGTGAAGTTCGATGTATGGAGCGATCAATATGAAACAGAAGATTCACGGCAACGTATTGACTCCCTGCATTGGTGCTGATATACTACAAATAGGCAACGATATGAGTAAAATGTGCTGTAAAAAACACCCTGGGAAGCGGCAACTTCCCAGGGTGTCTTGCTATGTGCTGGTTACTCTGTTAACGGTATCTATCCAGCCACTTACAAATGCAGGCGGCAACTACATTTGCTCCGACAGATACAAAAAACGATATGAGTAAATCGAACATGCTGCTTACCCCCTTTCCGTTACCGGTATAGGGAGAGTAACGCCAATATTATACCATGACCGGCGCATAAAACATATCCGTCAAGATGACGGGCGAGCCCTTGCAGCGAAAGAGGGGAGCTCCTTTTCTGCCCTTTTTGCAGGAAATAAGGCGAAATATGGCGCGGTTATGTGATTTTATCGCAAGCGACAACGCCGTGAGTGAAGGCTATTGCCGCCGTCGGCTGCCGAAGATTATCGAAACGCTGGCCGTAATGATGTTTGGGCCTAAGGCCATGTAACGTGTTGGCGGTCGGAAATTCGGATACCAAAGCAACAGCAGGGCACCGCCTGGTATTGCGAATGCGAACGAATAGAAATATTCGCGGCGATGTATTGACGCCCGGCATTGGTGCTGATATACTAAAGGTGAACCGTAAAGGCATGGAAACATAACGAACCCCACAAGGTCTAGGCCACCTTGTGGGGTTCTGGCGTTCTTTACGGTGAACGCTGCACCTAGGCTAGTTGCTTATCTCACGCAGAAGCACGTCTAACCATTTGCATAGGTAGTAGGCCACTACACTAGCCGCGACGGCTTCCAAAAATCGTAAAGGCATTGAAACACTCCCCCTTTCCGTTGCCGGTATGGGGTAAGCAACGCCACTATTATACCATGACCGGTGCATAAAACATACCTGTCAAGATGACGGGCGAGCCCTTGCAGCGAAAGAGGGTTGCTCCCTTTCTGCCCTTTTTTTGCAGGAACGACGCTGATATGGCGGCTATGCAGCGCGGTATCATATATTTCTGATGCATAGGATTCACTGGAATGACGACGGTGAGTCCTATTTTTTTGCGGTATGTTTTGTATAGATTTATTTGCGGCAGGATGTATACGCGATGTCGGGCATAAAATGCTGTAGGATAGTTGTACGGCATATATAAATAGTAATTCAGAAAAGTAATTTAAAATATGATGAGTTCATAATGTTCACAATAAATTATTTAAGTGATATACTGGGTTTAAGAATAATTCAATCGTCGCTGCGGCAGGTTGGAAAAGGCTATTGCTGCAGCTAGGGCAGCTTACAGGGACTGCGGCTGGAGATAGGAGCGTGATGCGGAATTTTGCGTACGTAGGGTTTGTTCTGATAGACGAGACAGGAGGGACGCTTATGGATTTGAAATTGGCTTTAAAGATTGACGATTTGGATAACGTGGCGACTATTTTTGCTGAAGGTATTCAGAAGGGGATGGACGTCGAAGTGCGCGATAAAAAGGGACACGCGGAGATTATACGGGTAAACGACGATATCCCCTATGGCCATAAAATTGCCTTGAGGGATCTGCATCAGGGCGATTTCATCATGAAGTACGGCGAATGCATCGGGACGGCCAGCTGCGATATTGCAAAGGGCGATTACGTGCACGTCCACAATTTAGAAGCGCGCCGCGGCAGAGGAGATATTGCAGGGAGGTAATGAGTATGAGCAAGTATACATTTCAGGGCTATCGCCGCGCCGACGGCAAAGTAGGGGCACGCAATCTGGTCGCCGTCATTCCCAGCGTCATCTGCGCCAACGACGTAGGACAAGCGATTTGCCGGCAGGTTCAGGGAACGATCGGGTATTTTCATCATCAGGGCTGTTGTCAGCTGCCCATAGACTTAAAGCGCGTAACCGACGTGTTGTCCAACTTGGGACAAAGCCCGAACGTCGGCGCGGCCTTAATCGTCAGCCTCGGCTGCGAAGGGACGGATCACGAGCGGATGGTAGAGGAAATCCGGGCCTGCGGAAAGCCCGTAGACATCATCCGGATTCAGGAACTGGGCGGCACGTCGCGGGCCATTCAGGCCGGTATCGATGCGGCCCAGCGGATGGTCATGGAGATTTCCAGCTGCCAGCGGGAAGAAGTCGATGCCTCGGAAATCATGATGTCCATCAAGTGCGGCGCTTCCGACGCGACGTCGGGCCTGGCTTCCAATGCCGTCATCGGCTATGTGGCTGATAAGCTGGTCGACCTCGGCGGGACGGTCATCTTCGGCGAAACGACGGAATTCATCGGCGGCGAACATATCCTGGCAAACCGCGCCGTCGGCGGGCCCGACGGTCCCGTAGGGCAAAAGATTTTCGACATCGTAAACCGCATGGAAGAACGGGCTAAATCGGTAGGCGAAGACATGCGGGGCGGCCAGCCGACGCCGGGAAATATTGCCGGCGGCCTGTCCAGCATAGAAGAAAAGAGCCTGGGGGCTATCGTAAAATCGGGGCACCGTCCCATTCAGGGCGTGCTGGAGTACTGCGACCGCGCCGATGGCCTGAAGGGCCTGTGGATTAAAGACGCGCCGGGCCGGGAGCCGGAAATTCTGACCGGCATGGCCTGTACGGGCGCGCAGGTCATGATGTTTTCTACGGGCCGGGGCGCGCCGCAGGGCTTCCCGTCCATGCCGGTCATCAAGATCTGCGGCAATCCCAATACGTACGAACGGATGCAGCATGACATGGACTTAAATGCCGGACGCATCCTGCTGGGGCAGAGCCACATTGAAGAAATCGGCGAAGAAGCCTTCAAGCTGCTGCTGGAAGTGCTGTCGGGCCGGATGACGAAAAACGA
This sequence comes from Megasphaera stantonii, assembly GCF_025567065.1. NCBI lineage: Bacteria > Bacillati > Bacillota > Negativicutes > Veillonellales > Veillonellaceae > Megasphaera > Megasphaera stantonii. The sequence goes on along the minus strand of NZ_JAOQKD010000002.1, from coordinate 57,752 downwards.
AGCCTTAGGGTACTTTGGCTCTATGGATATTTTCTGCGTCGGGCCGGTTATTTAATACGGCTATATTGTATGGCATGGAAATACAAATCCCTGACCTCTCTGCTGAATGCAGATGGGGCAGGGATTTTTTTTACTGCGCCTTGGTTTCCGGCGCGAGGCTGTTGATCATGGCGATGTACGTTTCATTCGGCACCAACGGAGATTCAAGCTGCCGAACGGTCTCTGCTGAAAGCTGTCCCGTTTTGCCGTATTCTATGCCGGCTTCGTGCAGTCGGGCGAATAAGGCTTCTTTCAGCGGCTCGATTTCCGGAGCTGATGCGTCCAGCAGGGCCGTTTCACAGATGCAGGCCATGGCCGGATGCTTTAAGTATATCTGCATCAGCGTTTTTACGGCGGCAAAATTATCGGGATAATAAGGGTATCCGCCGCCGACGATGACGACGTGCTTCTTCGCCGTCAGGTCGAAGGTGCGTTCGTGTTCTACATACGTCTTGCCTTGGGTCATGTTGATTTTTAAAAAGGCGATGGTTCTGTCCCATATGGCCTTTAAGGAGGCGGGGAGGCCGTGGCAGTGGAGAGGGAAGCTCCAGACGATGACGTCGCTTTCCTTCATGGCGGCCAATATATCGTTCATGTCGTCATCCTGGATGATGCACTGGCCGTCTTGGCGAAACCAGCACGACAGGTCGCCCTGGCAGTATTTGACGTGCTTGTCGTACGATGAAATGTATTGGATATGTCCCGGTTCTGTCTGGCACAGGCCGCTGAGAAAGGCCTTCGTCATATCCAAGGTCGTGCTGTGCGCCTTAGGGCTTCCGTTTAACACGAGGATGTTCATTGCTGCATTACTCCTTTCGCTAAATACTCCAGTACGCGCGATGCCGACGTTTTGAGGGTCTGTACCTGGTCTGGGGAAACGTGAAGATCTGTTTTGGGAATTACATATCGGCGCAGAACCGTATCTGACGCAGCGACGATGTTTTCCGGCTGCAGCAGCGGTTCGAGTTCCTGCAAGCCGGGAAATTCTTTGCCCTGGCTCCAGTCGTGGCGGTTATAAGGGCAGGCGTCCTGACAGGCGTCGCAGCCGCACAGCCAGGTCGTAAACTGGTCGGCTGTGCGGTGCGGCGGAACGGCGCCTTGCCCGAAGGTCGTCCAAAAGGACGTGCAGGACAGGGGATTCATCGTATACGGCGCGGACAAGGCCTTTGTCCGGCAAGCCTTTTGGCAGAGCGTACAGCTGTCGGCGCAGGGGCGCAGCCGGCATTCATGCGTGTACTCGCAGAGCTGGTCGATGAGATAGCCTTCCAGCTCGTAATAGGAGCCCTTTTCCCCGTAGAAGAAATTGTTTTTTCTGAAAATTCCCAGGCCTGCGGCGACGGCTGCGTAGCGTAGCGGTATGATGCGGGCCGGCGCGTTCGTTTCTCCGCCTTCGAAGCGAAGGCCCTGCTCGGCCAGCCAAGCTTCAAAGCGCAGCTTCTGCCGGTGGGCTTCGCAGTCCGGCACCGTGTCGGGAGACAGGAGGAAGGCCTTGCCGTACAGTCCCTGCAGCGAGAGGGGATAGCGGTACGCTCCTAACCATGTGATGCAGACGACGACCGATTTTGCCCAGGGATATAGCTCTCGGACTGCCGCCAGATGTTCTATATCCTGGTAAACGGGCCGGCTTTGGGGAACAGCTTCTTCCCTCTCCTGCAAACGCTGCTTATAGCCGTCCAGGGCCGATATGGGAATGATTCCGCAGTTATCAAATCCGCAGGACAGGGCTGTTTCGTAGATGGCTTGGGCAAGAGAAGAACGACTCATAATATCACCTCTTATATAGAATGAATTTTGCGGTATTCCCGGTACGTGCCGATGAGCTGGGCTTCCAAATTTTTTATGTATATAGGATCTTTGCTGATGCGGTATCGCAGCAGTTCGCCTTCGTAGATAGAAAACAGGCGGTCGGCCAGAGTGGATGAATGGGACGAAGGGATTCCCGACTGCTCCAGCACGCGGCGACATTTTCTAAGGCGGCGGCGTAGCATGGCGAGATGTCGGGCTCGGCAAAGGCGATTTCCATGCCTACGACGGCGAAGGGACAGCCGTAATGCCTTCCGTCGGCGGCGTCCTTCAGCATGCGGGAGGAAAACTGGCGGACAAATTCCTCCCACTGCGTATCCTGGGACAGTTCCTGAAGCCACTCGAAAATGACTTGCTGGTAATAGGAAATCACTGCGGCGGCAAGCTCTTTTTTCGTCTTGAAATAGAAATAAAAGGAACCCTTCGTCATTTTTGACTCTTGAAGAATTTTATTGATTCCCGTCGCGTTGTAGCCGTCGTGCCAAAAGAGGCGGGCCGCGCATTCGATTAAATGGTGTTTAGACTGGTCGCCTTTTTTCATTCCTTCACCTTCCTTCGTAATGTATCTGACACCGGAATAGACCGATTGGTTTATTTTGTCAATGCTGACATACAAAGGGGCTGCATAATCTTTCTTTTGGATTATGCAGCCCCTTGTGTTTAGCAGCTGTATATTGTTTTTACGAATTCTCTTCATAGGAACGGAAGGGCGCGTTTTTCGGCGGATATGTTTCCGGCTTGATATACAGCCCCATTTCCCGCTGCTCGTGGGACAATTCGATATATAAGGCGATCATCATCAAAATGACGATAAAGGAAAAGGGAAAGGCCGCGATGATCATGGCGTTTTGCAGTGCCGCCAGCCCGCCGATGGTCAGGAGCAGCCCGGCGATGAGGGACACCAAGAGGCCCCAGACGATTTTTACGCTGTCGTGCGGCACGAGGCTGCCTTTTTCAGACAGCATGGACAACACAAAGGTGGCGGAATCAGCTGACGTGATGAAAAAGATAAACAGCAGCAATACGGTTATCACCGAGAGGGCCGTACTGGCCGGGTAGGCCTGGAGTATGCCGAATAATACCTGCTCTGACGGCATCTGGGCGATCTGCGGATAAACCGCATAGGTTTCGCTGGCAAGGATTCCGAATACGGAAAACCAGAGAAAGCTGAAAAGCGTCGGGATAAGCAGTACGCAGGTCAGGAATTCGCGGATTGTCCGGCCCTTCGAAATGCGGGCGATGAACATGCCGACAAAGGGCGACCACGAAAGCCACCAGGCCCAGTAGAAAATCGTCCACTGTTCAATCCATTCTTGCCGGACGGCATTGAAGGCGCCGGTGCGGAAGCTCATGCGGACAACATTTTGCAGATACGAGCCCAACGTGTCTACTAAGGTGTTTAAAATATGTACTGTCGGACCTAAGAATAAGGCCGCGGCGACTAAAAAGACGGCCAGGGCGATATTGATGTTTGACAATATGCGTACACCCTTATCTACGCCGGAGACGGCAGAAAGGAGAAACAGTATCGTAGCAGCCGCGATGATACCGAGCTGCAGCTGCAGTGTGTTGGGGACCTGGACGAGATACTGCAGGCCGCTGCCGATCTGCGCCGCTCCAAATCCTAAGGTCGTGGCGACGCCTAAGGCTGTCGTGATAATACAGACGTAGTCTACCAATTTTCCGGGAAACCGTTCCATTGTCCGGCCAAATAACGGCTTTAAGGTCATCGACAGGAGGCTCGGTTCCTTTTTGCGGAATTTAAAATACGCCAGCGCTAAGGCGACGACGGCATAAATCGCCCAGGCGTGAATGCCCCAGTGAAAGAAGGTGTAGCGCAGGGCATCGGCCAGCGCTTCCTGGCTTCCCGGTTCGGCCTGAGGCGTGGCGACAGCGAAATGAGACAAGGGCTCCGCCGCGCCGAAAAAGACGAGTCCAATGCCCATGCCGGCAGAAAAGAGCATGGCCAACCAGGACAGGCGCGAATATTCCGGTTTAGAGCCGGGATTTCCTAAACGGATGCGGCCCATAGGCGTAAGTATAAAAAATAGACAGAGCGCCACGATGGCCGATACTAACAATAAATAGTACCAGCCGAAATGACTGATGATCGAGTAGCTCAGGTGATTGGTCAGAGCTTGCAGCGGCACGGGCAAGGCGGCGGATACCAGCGCCATCAGAATGACCGAACCGGCAGCTGATAAAAATACGCCTGTCGGGGTATAGCGGCGGCGTATGCTGGAATATGCTTGTTTTAGTTCTTTCATATAAAACCTCCTTTTGTGGATAAAAAAAGTATTATATATAAAGTATACTACAAAAGTAATAATAAAACAAAGGCAAGACGTTCATTTATGTATTACGTATATGCAAATGCAGGGTAATCCGCATTGAAAACGAGCATATGTCTACCCTAATTTTGATATTTTTTGTATAATAGTTAGTAATAAAACCGTGCTGGTTTCATATGAAATGCGTATAGACGAAGGGATGATGGACATGGGTGAATGGCGGGATGTGTTTGATATTAAACGGGACAGCGCGCCGGTGGAAGAGATTGCGGCGCGGATTGACGCCGATTCTACGGTAAAGGGTGCGAATCTGGTTATTTTAATCATGGCGATTTTTATCGCCTCTGTAGGCCTCAACATGAACAGCGTGGCCGTGATTATCGGGGCTATGCTCATTTCGCCGCTCATGGGCGGCATCGTGGCGACGGGATACGGCATGGCGACGTACGACATGCGTTTTATTAAAAAGTCGCTGGTAAAATTGAGCTTTCAAGTCGTCTTCGCCTTGCTCACGGCGGCGGTGTATTTTTCCCTGACGCCCATTACGACGCCGTCGCCGGAAATGCTGGCCCGCACGGCGCCGACGGCCTGGGACGTCATCATCGCCCTGTGCGGCGGGATTGCCGGGGCCGTCGGCAATACGCGGCAGGAAAAGAGCAACGTCATTCCCGGCGTGGCGATTGCGACGGCTCTCATGCCGCCGCTGTGCACGGCAGGCTACGGGATTGCCGCCCATTCCTTCCATTTCTTCGGCGGCGCGTTGTACCTCTTTTTTATTAACTGCTTTTTCATTACCTTTTCCAGTTTCCTCATTTTTAAAATCCTGCGGGTGCCTGTGTGCGGAGGCGTGTCGGAAGCGCATTTTCGCTATCAGCGGTGGTTTCTCATCGTCTGCGGCTTGGTCGTGACGGTCCCCAGCCTGTATATGGCCTATGTCACGGCGAATGAAAATATCCGCGATTCGCAGGTGAAATCGTTTATTTCGCAGGACATGGATCTCGAGGCGTCGAGCGTCGTCGCATACGAGCTGGATCATGACGTGCTGAACGTCGACGTCATCGGCGCTCCTTTGGATGACCGGGAGATAGAGCGGCTGCAAGCATCGCTGCATCAGTATGGACAGCTGCGGCAGACGACGCTGAAGGTCGTGCAGGGGCCGGCGTCGCAGCTCAATCAGGAACAGGTGCAGGAAATCATCAACGCCCGCCTGGCCAACGAGCTGAAAAACGACAGCGGCAAATCCTATAAGGAGCTGGCGAATCAGTATTACGGCTCGTACAAGCGCGACGCGGCGGACCAGAATCTCCTGCGCAGCCTGAACCGTCAGGCTCCTGTTTTATTCCCGGCAGTACAGCAAATCAGCGGCGGCACGCTGAGCTCCTTCGACGGAGCAGAGGAAGCGGAAGGCCGTCAATGGCTGGCCTATATCGTCGTCAGCCGCCAGCTCACGGCCGACGAAGCCGGGCGGCTGCAGCAGTGGATACAGACGCAGGCCGACATGCCGGTCGTCGTCACTATTCAATTACAGGATACGCCGAGCCAATTTTACGGCAACGGCATCGACTGGAATCCATAGCAGGAATGATGCAAAAGCCCTGCCGTATCGGGATGGTACGGCAGGGCTTTTGCGCGTATGGAAGCGGAATCGGACTGGTTCTCAGTCCTGGTCAGGCTGAGACGCCTGCAGGCAGTGTTCGAGCCATTCGAGGTAGTGGCGGCATTCCGGCGCAATGGAAATGCCTTTCAGGTGAATCCAGCCGACGGTCAGGGTATTGGCCGTGTGAATCGGAGTGGAGCAAATCCCGTCGCAGCAGATTCCCTGGGGAAGACGGCAGGCCCCTAAGGCGTAGGCGTCGGTGTTTTTGATGATCGAAAACATCGTGTTCCTATCGGTTACTTGAATTTCCTTTTCAGACCGTATATCGGGGAGAAGTTCTTCCGACAAGTAGTTGCTCGTATTTTCCCTCTTCATCTTTACGTGGGGGTACGAGACGAGGTCCTTCAGGGAGACCGATGCAGACTGCGCCAGGGGATGGGCGGAACGGACGTACAGGCAAGGCGAGACCGTTTTCAGGCCGGTGAAGTCTAAATTGTGCTTCGTAAACACGGCGTGGTTATATGCCGTCGTGCGCGGCGACATGAGCAGGACGCCGATTTGGCTTTGCTGCTCTGCGACCTGGCGGATGACTTCGCCCGTGCGGCCTTCGTGGAGCGACAGGGAATAGGCGTCGCCGCTTAACGTCTGGAGATAGCTGGTAAAGGCGTCGGCGGCGAAGATATCGTAGTGGGCGGCAATGGTCAGATGGGCCTTGTCCTGCCTGCCGGCGCTGCGGTCGAAATAAGTCTGCAGGCGGCTGGTCTGCTCGATAATCGAGCGGGCGAAGCGCAGGAAATCGAGGCCCTGGGCAGTGAAGGATACGCCGCGGTGATTGCGGTTTAAGATGGTAATATGGAACTCTTCTTCTAGTTCCTTGACGGCCATGCTCAGGCTGGGCTGGGAAATAGACAAGGATTGAGCGGCTGACGAGATGGAATTGTGTTTAGATAACTCGATTACATATTTAAGTTGCTGTAATGTCATACGATACCTCCGTGCTTTATATAGAGAAACTATGGAATTGGCAACGACGAAGACATGGGCCGGCAAAACGCCGGTTTTTCGGGCTGTTAAAAGGCAGAAAGGCGAGGGTGACGCTAAGGGTATAAAAAAATTTTTGCTGACATTTGGGAGAAAAATCAGAAATATATAAATTTTTATTTATTTTTTAAATGTTTTCTTGATTTGATAATGATTACTGGTTAAATCTCATAAAAACGGCAATAGAATAATAAAATAGCATATTGTAAATGCATATCATACATATAAGGCCGGGGTTAATGTTTTATGGAAAATATCGGTTATTTCCGATAAATTTGTCGGCTTGATATAAGATAAAACTATGACTAAGGAATGCGTTCTATATATTTTACAGCCTATGCAATCCATGTTATACTTTAGACAACAAATAAAACGTTTGAGTAGAAGGTTATACCACTATTATAGCTTTAAATTTTACGGCAGGCAATATACGGACTGGAATGGCTTATAGGAATTTCGTATATAAAACACAGCCGGAAATTTAAATATACAATATGCGGCACTTGCTTGAAAAAATGCTTGCAACACGCATAACAACGTACTGTAAGGAGTTACGATGGGGGAAGCAGCTAATCGTGTGGGGACGATGGCTAGTAAGTTTCGCTTAGCTCGAAAGAATGCGAGCGGCTATCATTTTACTGCGGTTTCTGTATTCATTTAGGAGGTTATGCACAATGAACTCATCGGCAGCGCTTGCGCGGCAGGCAGGGATGACGGACGTAGAATGGAAAGCGGCCGTTAAGTTTGACAGCACGGACTGGGGCTGGGTTATTATGAGTATCGGCATGGCAATCGGCGCCGGTATCGTATTCCTTCCCGTACAGGTCGGTCTTGTCGGTATCTGGGTGTATCTGTTTTCGGCGATTATCGCATATCCGGCTATTTATCTCTTGCAGCGCTTATTTATCAACACGTTGGCCGATTCGCCGCGGTGCGAAGATTACCCCAGCGTCATCAGCGGATATTTGGGGAAAAACTGGGGCTTCCTTCTCGGTATTCTCTATTTCCTCAGCATTTTGATCTGCGTGTTTATGTATTCGACGGCTCTGACGAATGACAGCGCGTCGTTCCTGTATTCCTTCGGCGTGACCGATACGCTGCTGTCGGACAGCCCCTTCTACGGCCTGGCTATCATCTGCGTCATGGTTGCCTTGGCGTCGCGGGGCGAACAGCTGCTGTTCCGCATGTCTACGCTCATGGTTTTGACCAAGCTCCTCGTCGTCATCTGCCTCGGAGGCATCATGGTTCAGCATTGGAATATCGCCAACATCGGCGTATTCCCCGACTTGGGATTTCTGATTAAGAATACCATCGCCATGCTGCCGGTTACGCTGACGTCGATTTTGTTCCTGCCCAGCATCAGCCCGATGGTTATTTCCTACCGTTCTCATCACAAGTCTATCTACGTAGCGCGGTATAAAGCGATGCGGGCTATGAAGATTGCCTTCAGCGTCTTGTTCATTACGATTTTCTCTTATGCTATGTCCTTCAACTTGGCCATGGGCCATGAACAGGCTGTAGAAGCCTACTCGCAGAACATCTCTGCCCTGGCTATCGTAGCCAGAGGGTTTGACGGCAGCGCCGTTAAGATTTTCAGCCTAATTTTGAACATCTTCTCTGTCATGACGGCATTCTTCAGCGTATTCCTTGGCTTCCGCGAAGCCTGCGGCGGCATTGCCCTGAACATTCTGCGCCGCGTGATGCCGGAAGAACGGATTAACAAGTCGATGGTAAAAACGGGTATCCTTGTCTTTGCCGTAGCCGTTGCCTGGGGCGCTATCGTTCTCAATGCGCCGGTTCTCAAGCTGTTAACCCTTCTCGGGCCTATCTTCGGCTTGATCGGCTGCCTGATTCCGGCCTACCTGGTGTACAAGGTCAATTCCCTGCACAAATATAAGGGCATTACGCTGGCCCTTATCATCTTCGCCGGCGTGCTCTTAGTCGTATCGCCTTTCCTGGCCTTCTTCTAATCGGATTACCTAAGCCATACATAGCTTTCAGCGCATCTCTCTTTGCATTCCCTCCAACGAAGAGAGATGCGTTTTTTTGCGCTATAATGTATTATCTTAATTACGTAAAACGATTGCTTTAAAATCTAAAGAGATAAATTCTTGACAGATTAGTTTTTTTGATATATCATACAAATCAACAAACGAACATAGCCCATGAAAACCAGTGAGGCGGAAGTAAAAACGATGTCGTGCACGTACAGAGAGCCGGGGTGCTGAGAAGCCGGCCGAACGCAGCTCGTTAAATGGACCGCTGAGGGCGCAGTCAAAGGCTTTAGCCGAGTATTCTGCGACGTGGAGGCATACGTCAGTTGCCGGGAATGTGATGGCATTCCGTCGAGAGTAGGAGTCATATCCTAAAGCAAGGTGGCACCGCGGAGAAACTATATCCGTCCTTGACAAGTTGTAGACTTTGTCATGGGCGGATTTTTTTATAGGAGGAAACAGCGATGCTGTCATTAGCAGAGGTAAAGGCCTACGGCCCCCAATATAAAACCGTGCCGGTGAGCCGGTGCATGTACGCCGATATCCGGACGCCTGTCGAGGTAATGCGGATTTTGAAAACCGTGAGCTCCCAGTGCTACTTGCTGGAGAGCATGGAGGACTCCAAGCGGTGGGGCCGGTACACGTTTTTAGGATATGATCCCCAGATGGAGCTGGCCTGCAAGGACGGGACTGTTCACATCCGGGCCGGCACGGACATAGAGGTTCAAACGGAGAACCCGGCGTCCTTCCTGCGGCAGGTCTTAGCAGACAACGCGGCGCCCCGCATCGACGGCCTTCCGCCCTTTACCGGCGGCCTTGTCGGATACGTCGCCTACGATTATATCCAGTATGCCGAGCCGTCGCTGCATCTGGAGGCTGACGACGATGAAGATATACTGGATTTCGACTTATTTCTGTTCGATAAGGTCATCGTCTTCGACCATTTGAAGCAGACTATCTTCTTGATTGCCAACGTACGGCTTGACGGAGCGGACGAGCATTACCAGAAGGCGCTGCTGGAGCTGGAGCAGATGGAGCGGCTCATCCGCCGCGGCAAAGGGGCCGACATCGCGCCCCTGCGGCTGCAAAGCCCTTTCCAGCCCATGTTTTCCCGCGAGGAATACTGCCGCATGGTAGAGGCGGGAAAGCACTATATACGCGAAGGCGATATCTTCCAGGTCGTCTTATCCAATCGGATGGAGGCGGAAGCCGACGGCAGCCTCTTCGACGTATACCGCGTCCTGCGGACGACGAACCCGTCGCCGTACATGTTTTATTTGTCGGGAAAGGATCTGGAAATTGCCGGCTCTTCTCCGGAAACGCTGGTAAAGCTCCATAACGGCTCTCTCTTTACCTTTCCCCTGGCGGGGACGCGGCCCAGAGGCGCGTCGGATGAAGAGGACGCGGCGCTGGAGCAGGAGCTCCTGCATAACGAAAAGGAGTTGGCGGAGCACAACATGCTCGTCGATTTGGGGCGAAACGACCTGGGGCGCGTCAGCGAATTCGGCTCCGTCCACGTCGAGTCGTACTTAGACGTCCTGCGGTTTTCCCACGTCATGCATTTAGGGTCTACGGTAAAGGGGACGATTTGCAAAGACAAGACGGCCGTCGACGCCGTAGGAGCAGTCCTGCCGGCGGGGACGCTGTCGGGAGCCCCGAAAATTCGGGCTTGTCAGATTATCGACGAGCTGGAAGGGAAAAAGCGGGGCGTGTACGGCGGTGCTGTCGGGTATATTGATTTTACGGGCAACATGGATATGTGCATCGGCATTCGCCTGGCTTACAAAAAAGGCCGGCGCTTGTTCGTCCGGTCCGGAGCGGGCATCGTCGCCGACAGCGTGCCCGAACGGGAATATCAGGAATGTCTCAATAAAATTCAGGCCGTGGTCATGGCGATCCGGCAGGCTGACGGAGGGATAGACGATGATTGTGCTTATTGATAATTACGACAGCTTTTCCTACAATCTCTACCAGCTGCTGGGGCAGTTCGACCGCCGGATTACCGTCGTGCGGAACGACGAGACGACGGTCCAGGTCATCGAAGCCATGCATCCCGACCACCTGGTCATCTCACCGGGGCCGGGGCGGCCGGCCGAGGCGGGTATTTGCGAAGAAGCCATCCGGCATTTTGCCGGAAAGGTTCCCATCTTAGGCGTGTGCCTAGGCCATCAGGCCATTTGCGAAGCCTTCGGCGGGGAAATTACATACGCCGAACGGCTCATGCACGGCAAGCAGTCCGTGGCGCATATTTGCAGCCCGTCGCCATTGTTCCGGGACGTGCCGCCGGCTATCGACGTCGGCCGCTACCATTCGCTGGCGGCGAAGAGGGGAACGCTGCCGGACGAATTGGAAATATTGGCTGAGACAGACGAAAAGGAAATCATGGCCGTCGGCCATCGAAAGTATCCTATATACGGGCTGCAGTTTCATCCGGAGTCCATCTTGACACCGGAAGGCCCGATAATGATTCGAAATTTTTTACAGCTATCGGCGTAGACGATCTATGCGGAGGGGGATGTCATCATGATACGAGAAGCAACGGTAAAATTGATACAGAAGATAGATTTGACCATGGAAGAAACGATGGCCGTCATCAACGAGATTATGAGCGGCGAAACGACGCCGGTTCAGACGGCGGCCTTCTTAACGGCGCTGCAGGCTAAGGGGACGACGATCGATGAAATCACGGCCTGCGCCAAGGCGATGCGGGCCCATGCCCTGCCCGTAGATGTCTGTGACGGCGTATTGGAAATCGTCGGAACCGGCGGCGATAAGTCGGGATCGTTCAATATTTCCACGACATCGGGCTTTGTCTGCGCCGCCGGCGGCTGCAAGGTAGCGAAGCACGGCAACCGGGCGGCTACGTCCAAGAGCGGCGCCGCCGACGTGCTGGAAGCACTGGGAGCGAATATCAGCATGGAACCGAAACGGTGCGCCGAGCTGCTCCGCAACGTAGGGTTCTGCTTCCTCTTTGCCCAGCATTATCACAAGGCCATGAAGTACGTCGGGCCGGTCCGCAAAGAACTGAGCGTTCCGACGGTGTTCAATATCCTGGGGCCCCTTACGAATCCGGCCCATGCAGATCACCAAATCCTCGGCGTGTACGACGAAAGCCTGGTAGAGCCCCTGGCCCACGCCCTGCACGGCCTGGGCGTTAAAAAGGGAATGGCAGTGTACGGCCTGGACCGGATGGACGAAATATCGGCGTCGGCGCCGACGAAAATCTGCGAATTCGACGGCGATACCTTTAAGACCTACGTCATCGAGCCGGAACAGTTCGGACTGCAGCGCGGCGCGAAGTCGGATATCGTCGGCGGCACGCCGGCGGAAAACGCCGCGATTACCCGCAGCGTCCTGAGCGGGGAAAAAGGCACGCGGCGGACGGCCGTCGTCCTCAATGCCGGGGCCGGCTTGTACGTTGCCGGAAAGGCGTCGACCTTTGAAGGCGGCGTTCGGCTGGCCGAAGAGCTTATCGACAGCGGCAAAGCGATTCAGACCTTGGATGCCTTTATTGCCCAGAGCCACATCGCTTAGGAGGACGTCATGATATTAGATACGATTGCCGCCGCCGTCGCCAGACGGCTGACGGAAGATATACGGCAAATTTCGCGGGACGAGATGCGGCAGATGGCCCTGGCCACGCCGGCGGCAGAGGGCTTTCCCTTCGAACAGGCCCTCAGAAGGCCGGGTATATCGGCTATCTGCGAAGTCAAGAGGGCGTCTCCGTCGAAAGGCGTCATTGCAGAGCAGTTTCCCTACGTGGACATTGCCAGGGAATACGAACAAGCCGGCGCAGCGGCCATATCCGTCCTGACGGAGCGGGATTATTTTCAGGGCAGCTGCCGGTACTTGCAGGAGATTTCCTCAGCCGTAAAGACACCGCTGCTGCGCAAGGATTTCATCATCGACGAATACCAGGTGGATGAAGCGCGGCGCAGCGGCGCTTCGGCCATACTTCTCATCTGCGCCCTGCTGGATGACGAACAGCTGGACAGGCTGTTTCGGCGGGCCGACTCGCTGGGATTGTCAGCTTTGGTGGAAGCACATGATGAAGATGAAGTACGGCGGGCCGTCGCTGTCGGCGCGCGCATCATCGGCGTCAATAACCGCAACCTGAAGGACTTTTCCGTGTCCTTGGATACGAGCTGCCGCCTGCGGCCTCTCGTTCCGAAGGACACCCTCTTCGTAGCGGAGAGCGGCATACGCTGCTGCGCCGACATAGACCGCCTGCGCGAGGCCGGAGCCGACGCCGTTCTCATCGGCGAAACGCTCATGCGCAGCGCCGACAAAAAAGCGGCCCTGGCAGAGCTGACGGGAGAACGTCATGGTTAAGATCAAGCTATGCGGCCTGACGCGGCGCTGCGATATCGAGTGGGCCAATGAACTGCATCCGGATTACGTCGGCTTTGTCTTTGCCGGCAGCCGCCGCCGCGTGACGGACGGGCAGGCGGCGCAGCTGCGGAAAATCCTGCGGGAGGACATCCCGGCCGTAGGCGTATTCGTCGACGAGCCTATAGACCACGTTGCGGCGCTGGTACGGCAGGGTGTCATCCAGATGGTGCAGCTCCACGGCGCAGAGGACGAAGGCTATATCCGGGAGCTGCGCCGGGCTGTATCGGCGCCGGTCATACAGGCCTTTTCCGTCCGCTCGCCTGAGGATATACAGGACGCAGGCAAGAGTTCGGCAGATTTCATCCTGCTGGACCATGGAGCCGGCGGCACGGGACAGGCCTTCGACTGGTCGCTGGCTGCGGCGCTGGACCGGCCGTATTTTCTGGCCGGCGGGCTGCACCCGGGCAACGCCGCGGCGGCGGCTGAGCTTCGCCCCTATGCCGTAGACGTGAGCAGCGGCATAGAAACGGAAGGCGTAAAAGACAGACAGAAGATGATAGAATTCGTAAGGCGAATAAGACATACTTTTTAGGAGGTACATCATGAGCAATGGAAGATTCGGACTCTTTGGAGGACAGTACATACCGGAAACGCTGATGAACGAGATTCATCGGTTGGAAAAGGCCTACGCCTTTTATAAGCAGGACGAGGAGTTTCAGAGGGAATTAAAGGACCTGCTGGATAATTACGCCAACAGGCCGTCGCTGCTGTACTACGCCGGCAAGATGACTGAGGATTTGGGCGGCGCAAAAATTTATTTGAAACGGGAAGACCTGAATCATACGGGAGCCCATAAGATCAACAACGCCCTGGGCCAGTGCCTGCTGGCGAAAAAGATGGGCAAGACGCGGGTTATTGCCGAAACGGGGGCCGGCCAGCACGGCGTGGCGACGGCGACGGCCGCGGCCTTTATGGGCTTGGAATGCGAAGTCTTTATGGGTGAAGAAGACACGATACGGCAGGCCCTGAACGTATACCGCATGGAGCTGCTGGGCGCGAAGGTCCACGCCGTCACCACGGGAACGAAGGTCCTCAAGGATGCGGTCAACGAAGCGATGCGCGAATGGGTCAGCCGCGTAGACGACACGCATTACGTCATCGGTTCGACCATGGGGCCCCATCCCTTCCCGATGATGGTCCGCGACTTCCAGTCCGTCATCAGCCAGGAAGCGCGGGCGCAGATTTTGGAACGGGAAGGAAAGCTTCCGGCAGCCGTGCTGGCCTGCGTCGGCGGCGGCAGCAATGCCATGGGCATGTTCTACCACTTCATCGGCGACGAATCGGTACGGCTCATCGGCTGCGAAGCTGCCGGCAAGGGCATCGACACGAAATTCCACGCCGCGACGATTTCCAAAGGCAGCGTCGGTATCTTCCACGGCATGAAATCGATTTTCTGCCAGAATGACCAGGGGCAGATCGACGAGGTATATTCCATTTCCGCCGGCCTCGACTATCCGGGCATCGGGCCGGAGCACGCCCATCTGTACGAAAGCGGCCGGGCCCAGTACGTTCCCGTAAAGGACGACGAAGCTGTCGAAGCCTTTGAATATTTGGCCCGAACGGAAGGCATCATCTGCGCTATTGAAAGCGCCCACGCCGTGTACCATGCGATGCAGCTGGCGCCGAAGATGAACAAGGACGACGTGATGATCGTCTGCTTATCGGGCCGCGGCGATAAGGACGTAGCGGCAATTGCCAGATATAAAGGGAGGGACATCCATGAGTAAGATTCAAAACGCATTTAAAGACGGAAAAGCTTTTATTGGATTTTTGACGGCAGGCGACCCGTCGATAGAAAAGAGCTGCGAATATATCCTGACGATGGAACGGGCTGGCGCGGATTTGGTGGAAATCGGTATTCCTTTTTCCGACCCTATCGCCGAAGGCGTCGTCATCCAGGAAGCCAACATCCGGGCTCTGTCAGTCAACACGCGGCTGGAAGACGTGTTCCGCCTCGTCGAAATGGTACGGCAGCAGTCCCAGGTTCCGCTGGTATTCTTGACCTATGCCAATCCGATTTTTAATTACGGAAAGGACGCCTTCTTTGCAAAATGCGCCGAAACGGGCGTCGACGGCGTCATCGTTCCCGATGTGCCCTTTGAGGAACGGGGAGAATTTGCCGACGAAGCGGCGCGGCACGGCGTCGACATCATCGCCATGATCGCGCCGACATCGAAGGATCGGATTAAGGAAATCGCCGCCGTCGGCCAGGGATTTTTGTACATCGTGTCGTCCCTGGGCGTTACGGGGACGCGCAGCGAGATTACGACGGACTTGAAGGAAATCGTCGACGTGGCGAAAAGCGTGACCGACGTGCCCTGCGCAGTCGGCTTCGGCATCAATACGACCGAGCAGGCCGAACAGATCGCCGCCGTCGCCGACGGCGTCATCGTCGGCAGCGCCATCGTCAAGATCATCGGCAAGTACGGAGCCGAAGCGGGCCCCCATATTTACGAATACGTCAAGGCCATGAAGGCCGCGGCGAGCCGAAGCATATAAAGGACAATCCCCTCAGCCTGTTGGCCGAGGGGATTGCTTTACCCATGATAAAGACCCGGTATACACGCGACATATGCGTACCGGGCCTTATGGTATAGGATTCATATTCATATGGTTTTTGGTTCTGGTATCTTTAACCTCGCTAAATACATACATTCGTCTCAAACTGTGGACTACCTTGATTTGCAAATCTGCAAGTATTCGAAAAGCTCGAAGAACTAAAATCCGACAAGTTAGTACTAACGAACATTGGCGAATCATCAAGCGAAATAAGTGGACATTATTTAGTTTTTAATAATCAACGCGATGAAAACGAGGTTTTCGCCGCCCTTGTTTTCGATGCTGTGACCCATTCCGTCCGACGTATAAGTGACATCTCCTGCTTTGACGGTTCGGACTGTGCCGTTGTCGTCGTACTCGCCTTCACCGGAAAGGATATAATAAGCCTCTGCGTTGCCATGATGAACATGATAGCCTAAGGAACATCCAGGTTCCAGAGTGACTCTCGCGAACATGTCATTCTTGCCCAGCAATTGTTCCGCCGACAATAGGTGCTCTTTTACAAGATGCCCTTTGCCTCCAGACGCATGTTCAATAATCTCTGTGTTCACTGGACTCACCCCTTTCTAATGCTTCCGCATTTCTTACCTATATTATAGCATGGTATTTTTAATTTGTCATGAGGAAAAGTTAAAATTATTATACTTTTTTATCAATACATAAGATATCTTAACGGCGGCTCATAGGGACTGTACAGGAAGGGCCGGCGGGTATGCTATAATGAAGCCATGAGACTTTGATACAGGAGGCGGAGCAGATGACGAAGAGGGAAGAAAAGAAACGGCTGAGACGGCTGCTGCTGGAACGGGTGCAAACCTTGCTGCCGGCATACTGCCGGAAGGCCGATGAGGCCATATACCGCCATGTAGTATCCTTGCCGGCCTATCAGGCGGCCCGTACGGTATGCGCCTATGTCGGCATGGCCCATGAAATCGATACGAAGCCCCTGATTGAACGCATGCTGGCCGACGGAAAACGGGTCGGCGTCCCCTTGTGCGTCGGCAAAGGCGTCATGGAGATGCGGGAAATCGGCGGGCTGGACGAGCTGCAGGCCGGAACCTGGGGCATACTGGAGCCGTCTCCGAATGCGCCGCTGCTGCAGCCCGATGAGATCGACCTGGGCTTGATTCCCTGCGTCAGCGGCAACGAAGCAGGGCAGCGCCTAGGCTATGGCGGCGGATTTTACGACGCTTACTTGGCGAAGGCGCCCTTCCTGCGGGTACTGCTGTGCCGCAACGCTATGATGACTGCGCCGATTCCCATGGAGCCCCACGACGCCGCGATGGACATCGTCGTTTCCGAAGACGGGGCCGTGCATTGCCGCAGCCGTAAAAAGTTTGAAGAAGTTTTCCGTTAAAACGTTTTAGTATTTGACCAAATCCGTTGAATTTAAAAACATCTATTGTATTTGCCGTAAAAATATTTTATCATAAAACCATTACATTATTATTTACAGCACTTATGCAGAAAGAGGGATACATATGGAGTTAAAGAAACGAGTTGTCGGCGTCGTCGGCTTAGGCCACGTAGGCGCTCATGTCGCCTTTGTTTTGGGCGTGATGGGCATTGCCGATGAAGTAAAAATCTGCGACTGCAACGCCCAGAAGGCTGAAAGCGAACGGCAGGATTTAATGGACGCCGTCATGTTCATGCCGCACCGCGTCACGTATACGATAGCGGATTACGCTGATTTGAAGGACTGCGACGTTATCGTCAACGCTGTCGGCGACATCAACTTGTGCGCTACGGGCAACCGCGACGACGAAATGGAATTTACCGTGGCCCAGGTAGCCGACTACGTCCCCAAGGTCATGGCCGGCGGCTTTGACGGCATTTTCGTCAACATTACGAATCCCTGCGACGTCATTACCGACTTAATCGCCAAGAAGAGCGGCTTGCCGAAGGGCCGCGTATTGGGCACCGGCACGGGATTGGATTCGTCCCGCCTCATCAGCGCCATCGTACAGCAGACGGGCCTGGAACACCACTCCTTCACGGCCTACATGATGGGCGAACACGGCAACGCCCAGATGGTCCCCTGGTCTATCGTCAACTTCCGCGGCAAACCGCTGGCCGACTATGGCGACGATCCCCGCTTTGCCTTTGACCGGGAAGACATGAAAAAACGGGCTATCGGCGGCGGCTGGGTAACCTATAAGGGCAAGCACTGCACGGAATACGGCATCTGCTCGACGGCTGCGTCCATCGTCAAGGCGATTCTCCACGATGAAAAGAAAATCATGGCTGCCAGCGTCCCCTTGGACGGCGAATACGGCGAAACGGGCATTTTCTGCGGCGTGCCTGCCGTCATCGGCATCCATGGCGTCGAACAGGTCATGGAATACAACCTGCCGGAAGACGAACTGCAGGAATTCAAGAGCTGCTGCCAGACGATCCGCAACAACATCGCCAAAGCCGCAGCTTTGCTGAAATAAGAATCTCCTGTGCATCGATGATGCACGGCATATAAAAAACGGGATGAAACCGGTATGGTACCGGAATCATCCCGTTTTTACATTGCTGCATCGCGTGAGGCGCAGCGTTTTCAGTTCTTACGCGTCGATTACCTTGCCCGGATTGAGGATAAGGTTGGGGTCCATGGCCCGCTTGATAGTCTTCATGATCTTCAGCTCGCCCTGGGGCGTAAATTGTTCCATATATTTCAGCTTTTTCGCGCCGATGCCATGCTCGCCGGCCAATCTGCCGCCGACGCTGTAGGCGTAGGCGTAGACCTGCTGATGGAATTCTTCGACGTTTTTATTCCATTCTTCGTCGCTCATGTCCATCTTGCAGAGAACGATGTGCAGGTTGCCGTCGCCGATGTGGGCGTTGATCTTAACCTGGAAGGGATAATTTTCGCCGATTTCCATGATCTTTTCGATGGTCGAAGCGATCTTATGGACGGGAACGACGACGTCGTCGGTGAGGAAGACCTTGCTGATCATTTCGCACGACGTCTGGACGTTGCGGCGCATGTTCCAGATGCGGTCGTCGGCTTCCAGTACTTCTACGGCTCCCGATTCTTCGCAAATCGTGCAGACCGTATCCATCTTGGCGTCTAATTCGTCTTCACGGAACGTTTCGACGGTAATGATGACGTAGATGCCGTCTTCGTAATGGGGCATGTCGGAATACTGGCAGTAGTCGGCCGTATCGCGGACGTAGGAGTTGTCCATGTATTCGACGCTCGTCGGGTCGACGCCGGCTTTCAGCAGCTTCGGCACCATGTACAGGGCCTTTTTCGGGTCTGTGTAGATGGCCAGGACGTCGATGCGGTACGGCGGCAAGGGAATGAGCTTGACCGTGACCTTGGTGATGATGCCCAGGGTGCCTTCGCTGCCGATGATGAGCTGTTCCAGGTCATAGCCGGTGGAGCATTTTTTCAGGATGCGGCCGCATTCGACGATGTCCCCTGTCGGTGTGACGATTTCCAGGGAGTAGACCTGGTCGCGGGTGACGCCGTAGCGGACGGCGCGGAGGCCGCCGGCGTTGGTGGCCAGGTTGCCGCCGATAAGGCAGCTTTCGGCGCTCGACGGGTCGCCGGCGTAGAGGAGGCCGACTTTTTTGGCTTCATTCTGCATGTCGATCGTGCGGACGCCGGCTTCGACGGTCATGTACATGCCTTCTTCGTTCAGCTCGATGATTTTGTTAAGCCGTTCCATCGACAGAACGAGGCCGCCGCAGACCGGGATGGCTCCGGCAGCCAGGCTGGTGCCGCCGCCGCGGACGGTAATCGGGAAGTCGTATTCGTTGGCCAGCTTTACAATCTGCGCGATTTCTTCGGCATTCGCCGGAAGGACCGCCGCTTCAGGGACGCGGAACATGGCCGGATTCGTTTCGTAATCCGTCTGATACTGCAGGAGAATGTCCCGGTCGGTCTTGACGTATGACGGGCCCGTAATGGCCTTGAGTTTATCAATGATTTCAGATGTTATCGGTTGATATGTTTTCAAAAAAATTCCCCCTTTATGTCGCTGTTATTATTCTACCACGACGAGGGGGATTAGAAAACTAGAATTTCAAGTCGATGATGGCCGATACGCCGACGCCCTGAACGCGGCTGAGGTGGGTAATATCGACGGATTCGAGAGGGATGAGAGCCTTGGCCCGGGCAATATCGTTGAAGCTGCCTTCAAGCTGGCCGACGGCCTTGACCTTATCGACCTGTGCCGTCGGGCCGACGACCTGGACGGCTCCGATGTATTTGCCCGTGCCGATGCTGAGGACGGGGACGACCTTCGTCGCGTAGTCGGTGCCGACGCCGTTTTTCATGAGCAGCTTGTTGAGGAAATCGTTGATTTGGCCGCCGAATTTATCGACGAGGACCGTCACGCCGCCGACCTTCAAAATCGAGCCGAGGCTGAAGGCCTGGGTGACGGCCGTGCCGCCGGCGGCCAGCAGCGATACGGTAAGCATAGCGGTGATTACTTGTTTTTTCATAAGGCAAAACCTCCTTGCAGGTATGTTATATGATAGATTTAATATGTCTATTATACGCGAAGACGGCCTGTTCGGCTATTTCTTTTTTCCGCGGGCCAGGGAGGCGAAGACTGAAAACAGGCAGAGGACGGCGAACAGCGTGTAGGACTGGCGCAGGGCGGCGCGCACGGCGTCGGCGTATATGGCCGTCGCCGCCGTGTACTGCGACAGAATCAGCGTGACGACGGCCATGCTGGATGCCTGTCCGAGATTTCTGGCCAGGGCCAGCATGCTGGACGCGATGCCGTGATAGGCTGGCTTGACGGCGCTCATGATGGCGCTGTTGTTCGGCGCGCCGAACAAGGCAGATCCCGTCCCGATGAGGACGAGAAAAGCTGCGACTGCGGCGACGGACGCGTCGGGACATACGGCGAAGCAGGCCAGTCCCAGCGTTGTCAGGGCCAGGCCGGCCGTCGCGATAGGCATGGGGCCGTAGGCGTCCGACAAGGCGCCGGCTTTCGGCGACAGCAGGGCCATGATGATGGGCTGGACGAGGAGTATCAGGCCCGAGACGGCCGGCGATAAGCCGGTCAGCACCTGAAGGTAGAGAGACAGCAGAAAGGACATGGCGTACGTCGCGCTGTATTGAATGAAGGCTGCCAGATTGGACATGGAAAAGGAGACGCTGCGGAAAATATACAGCGGCAGCAGGGGATGATAAGAACGGCTTTCGTGAAGGATAAAGGCCAGCAGCAGGAACAAGCCGGCCCATAAGGGGAGGTTCGTTTCGGCATAGGACGATATTCCCCAGAGAAAGAGCACGATGCCGGCAATGGATAAGGCCGAGCTCACGGCGTTGACGAAGGGAGCGCCGCTGGCGTACCATTCCTGACGCACCGGGCGGATGAACAGATAGGCTGCGGAAGCCATGGCGGCTGACAGGAGAAATATAGAGCGCCAGCCTGCGTATTCCGTCAGCAGGCCGCCTGCGACCGGTCCCAGGGACAGGCCCAGGTAGGTCAGGCCGACGCAGATTCCGAGAATGCGGCCCTGGCAATCCTCGTCTGTAGTTGCCAGCAGCAGGGGCATATAGGATACGTATACGGCTGACAAGGCGATGCCCTGCAAGGCCCGTATTGCGACGAGAACCGGCAGCGTCGTCGCCAGCGCGGCGGCAGCCGTCGTAAAGGCGAAGGCCAAGAGCGCCGCGGCATATGTTTTTCTGCGGCCATAGATATCGGATACCTTTCCCATCGGCAGCAGGCAGGCCGCCGTGGGGATCAGGAAGGCCGTGACGACCCAGCTCAGCTTATCCGGCGTCAGGCCGAATTCATGGGACATGACGGGAATAGCGATGTTAACGGCTGTCGATAAAAACGAGCCGGCAAAGCTGATGATGCAGACGGAGTAAAAGATATGTTTTTCCATAGTCATAGAGGCTCACCTCGCGAATGTGTTTCCCTTATCTGTATTATAGCAAAAAAGCCCCGACGGGAGCAGTCGTTTGTTTCAGGGCGCCATAGAGCGGACTTCATGTTTGTAAAATTTGCGGCCAGCCGTTACAATGATAGAAAAGGATGAAAGGAAACGACCAGGTGCGATGGATAAAGAACATATATATTTTGAAAATTATGCCGATACGTGGGACCGGGACCGCAAGGAAAATCCGGCAAAGCTGCAGTTTCTGCTGAAGCTGGCAAAGATACGGGCCGGCGCGTCGGTGCTGGACGCAGGCTGCGGCACCGGCGTGCTGCTGCCCTATATAAGTCGGGCCGTCGGCGAAGGAGGCTTGGTGACGGGCCTCGACTACTCCCGGCAGATGCTGGATAAGGCGCGGGAAAAATTTTCCGATTTGCCGGGCCTCTCGCTGATCGAGGGCGACGTGCTGAAGTACGACCTGCCGGAGCAGGCCTACGACGCCGTCGTCTGCCTGAATTTCTATCCCCATATCAGCAGCCGCAGCCGGGACTTTGTCAAAAAGATACGGCGGGCCTTAAAGGACGGCGGCTCCCTGATCGTCATGCACGATATGGGACGGCGGCAGGTAAACCGCATTCACGACGATCGGGCAGACCGCCGGCTGCTGCCGCCTGCGGACATGCTGGCGGCGGATCTTGTCGGCAGAGGATTTACCCTTTCGGCTGCCGTCGACTGGGACGACCTGTATTTTGTCAGCGTGACGAAGGCCGACGAATTTTCTTACGATCCCTACGGCCGCGGCGGCGCTGCTGCTCCGGCAGGCAGCCCGCACCGCAGCCATACGCAGAAGAAGGCCGTCGTCAACCGCCTGGCCCGCGTCGGAGGCCATTTGGAGGCGATCAAGCGGATGGTCGAAGACGAGCGCGACTGCAGCGACGTGCTGATCCAGCTGGCCGCCGTCGACTCGGCCGTCGTCAGCGTCAGCAAGGTCATCTTGAAGGATCACATCGACCACTGCCTGGCCGACGCCGTGCGGGGAAACGATTTGGAATCTGTAGAAAAGCTCAAGAAGGCCATCAGTATTTTTGTGAAATAGGCCGCTTCGCTATGCGCCGCCTTTTCCCGTATGGTATAATGAATTTATATGTACGAGCGTATATCGTAAAGGATGTGATACCATGCAATTTCGCGTGTTAGTGGGAGATATAACGAAATGGCCGGCCGACGCCATCGTCAATTCGGCCAGCTCCAGCCTGCTGGGCCTGAGCGGCGCCGTCGACAGGGCCGTCCATAAGGCAGGCGGCATTTCGCTGACGGCGGCGTGCCGGTCTCTGAAAGGCTGCCGTACAGGCGACGCCAAGATAACCTTTGGCTACAAGCTGCCTGCGAAATATGTGATTCATGCCGTAGGGCCCATCTGGGTCGGCGGCAAGCGCGGCGAAGAAGAGGAGCTGCTGTCCTGCTATCGAAAGAGCCTGAGCCTGGCTGAAGACAAGGGAGTGCGTTATCTGGCTTTTACCTCGGTCAGCACGGAAGATAAGCGCTATCCCCGACAGCGGGCCGCCGCGGCCGTCGTGCCGCTGCTCATGGAAGAAGGCGGGAAAATGGAGCGCATCGATTTGGTCTGCGCCGATGCGGAGATGCAGGCTGTGTATACGCGAGCGGCCGTCCTCTTTTGGCTGCGTCACCTCAACGATGCTCATAAGGACGAATTGGCCGACATGATAGAAGAGGCGATGATTTCTCTGGTCATGCTGCAGGTGGAAACGGATAAGCCCGACCCCATCGCCTTCGCCGAGCAGGTGCGGGCCATGAAGCGGGTGCTGCGCCCCTTCCTGGATATGAGCCAGCCCCGCGGCATCGTCGATATTGAAAAGGCCGCCGATACGGTAATGCAGTCATACCAAGAGCAGCCGGAAATCAAGAGCAGTTCCGGCTTGGAATCGCTGCTGCAGTCGTATTATTGAGCGGCACGCGAAACACTATAGGATAAGAGAGGATACATCATGGCAGTTGAAGACAATCAGCAGAAAGACAGGACGCACCGCACCGAGCTGCAGCTCACGTGCCCGGCCTGCGGAGGCGTCGGCGCATTTTCCACATGGGACTGCATCGACGGCGGGGAAAACGCTGAGATGCGCCGGCGCGTGCTTCACGACGAAGGATTATTTTTTTATCAATGCCCCCATTGCCATAGCCAGATACATGTAGAAAGCCCCTGTTTGTACGTCGACAAGCATAAGAAGTTTATGGTATGGCATATACCGGACCCCAAGACGCCCGTTACGTCGGAAGAGGTGCGCTCCTTTTTAGGCGGCGATTCGTTCGCAGAGTACCGCTGCCGGGCGGCGCTGACCTGGGGTGAATGGCGGGAAAAAATCATCGAAATAGAGAGCGGATATGACGACAGGCTGTATGAAATCATCAAATACGGCGCGTACCAGCTCGTCAAGGAAGGAGATCGGGAAAAGCTGCCTCTGGAGGCCTATCACATCGATTTGACCGAAGGCGGCGGCAGCGAGGACGTGTCCCTCGTGTTCCTGGAACGGGACCGTAAGGGCATGGGATACGTATACGATATTACGCCGAAGGCGAAAGAAGTGACGGCGGATATCTTCCTGCCTCTGCTGGAGCGGATTCCCGCTATGAACGAAACGGGACGGTTCGACCGCTTCAGCTATTCCTGGGCTCAGCAATTCATGGCCCAGGTTTTAAAAGCCGCGTCGTCGGGACAGGAGGCGTATAGCCAGCTCCTCGGATTTTGGGTGCAGACCCTGGGCAAGGAGCTGTTCCATGCGGAGATACAGCCGGCTGAATAAGGATACTATTGGCATACGAAACGCGTGTTTTCGGCGGAAGCCCTGCCGGAGGCGCGTGTTTTTTATTTTCGGCCTGGAAAATTGACAGATGATTTAATAAAAAATATAATAAGCATTATATTTAGAAACTGCCAGCAGGCAGCAGAATATGTATTTAGATAAGGAAGTGGATGCAGCATGTTTTGTAAATGGCGGCGCATCATGGCAGTCAGCCTGTGCGCCTTGATTTTAGCAGTCTGCTCCGGCGTAAGCGGGAGCGCGGCTCAGGCGGCGGTACCGTCGACAGGCGCGGAAGCGGCCTGCATGATCGACGCCGACACGGGAACGATTTTGTATCAGGTCAATCCGACAAAGTGGATGCACCCGGCGAGCACCACGAAAATCGTGACGCTTATCACGGCGTTGGACCAGAAAGAAGACGAGCTGGACCAGCCGCTGAAGATTTCCAGCTACGCGGCGAATACGGAGCCTTCTTCGCTGGGCATTGCGCCGGGCGATAAGCTGAGCGTGCGGGAAGCGCTGCGCGGCATGATGGTCGTATCGGGGAACGACGCTGCCGTTGCCGTAGCGGAAACGCTGGGCGGGTCCGTAGCCGGGTACGCCGACATGATGAATGCGGAAGCTGCGAAAATGGGGGCAAAGCACACGCATTTCGTCAATCCTCACGGCCTGACGGCGGCGAAGCACTACACGACGGCCGTCGACATGGCGAAGATGGCCGCCTACGGCATGAAGAAATTCCCGGAATTTCGCCGCATCGTAAGCCTTACGTCGTACGACGTGCAGTATCTGGACGGCCGGACGCCAAAGCACGTCACGACGACAAACCGCTTTTTGACCAGTGGGTATAAGGGCGCCGACGGCATCAAGACGGGCTTTACCAATGCGGCCGGCGACTGCCTGGTCGCGTCGGCGACGCGGAACGGCCGCACGCTCCTCGTCGTCCTGTTCAACGACGACAACCGCTGGGAAGATGCGCCGGCTATTCTCGATTACGGGTTCCGGCGTCTTCAGACAGGCAAATAAGTCTTTATATTCATCTGGCGCAGAGGGGGAATTTCAATGGCGCACATGTTGATTATTGGGGGAACGGGCACGGCGAGTGCCTGGGAAAAAGGCTTTTTTGAAAAGAAAGGATTCGACGTTGTTGCCGCGGCCAGCGGAAAAGACGGGCTGGTAGCAGCAAAGCAAGGAGGGGCCGACGTAATCCTGATTCATTCGCCCTTGCCGGATGGGGACAGCATCGGCCTGTGCTGTCAGATCCGCGCGGCCCAGAGCGTTCCGGTGTTTCTCGTCGCAGAAAGGGGCTGCGACGAAGAACAGATCAAGGCCTTGGAAGCCGGGGCGGACGACTATATTACGGCTCCCGTTTCGCCGGCCGTCATGGCGGCGCGCATCGAAGCGTGCTTGTCTATGCGCCGTCGGCTTCTGGAAGAACGGCGGACCGTCGGCGAAGACGCCGATATATGCGCCGGCGATTTAACGATTTTTATTCGCCGCCGCCAGGCCTTCCGCAGCCGGACGGAAATCCCGCTGACCGTTAAAGAATTCGATTTATTGGTATTTTTAGCCGGCCATCCTAATCAGGTGTTTTCCAAGCAGGAGCTGTTTAAACAGGTTTGGCATCTCGACGCCAGCGGCGATTTGGCGACTGTGACGGTACATATCAACCGGCTGCGGGACAAGCTGAATCAGGTATCGCCGGCCTTTACGGCCATTGAAACCGTATGGGGGAACGGCTACCGATTTCAAACTGCATAAGCAATACGAAAAAGACCCTGTCTGAGCCGTTTCAGACAGGGTCTTTCGTATCGTATAGAAGAGTTGAAAAACGTTAGAATTCCGTATCCTCCAGCAAGCTGACCTTGCCGAAGCGGGTTACGAGATCCTTTCGTTCCATTTTCCACTGCGGCGACGCGATGCTGTACGTCGGGTCGTAGTTGGGCGACTGCATGTTGAGGATGCCGCAGACAAATTCATAGGCTAAATCATTGGTAAAGAACTTGTCCTTGTTTTGCTTGACGGCTTCGGCGACTTCAGGGTTGCGGGCCTGATAGCTTTCCGATAAGTAGCAGAACATGGGGATGCGCAGCACCTTGAAGGAGATGTCGTCGGGCTGGCGGCCTTTGTCGGGGTCGCTGCCGTGGTCGGAGAAGTAAATCATGGCGTCCAAGTTGAGATTTTCCTTGGCGTATTCGAAAATCTGCGACAATACCCAGTCTGTATACAAGACGGTGTTGTCGAAATCGGCCTGCTGATTTACCGTGCCGTCGTTAAATACCTGGAATTCCTTGGGATAGCGGTTGCGGTATTCAATGTGGCTGCCCATGAGGTGGAGGACGACGAAGTTCTTTTCGTTCGGGTCGACGCGCTGCAGGAACTGCAGGAGCGCGCCGTCCATCGTCGACTGCTTCAATTCCTGGTCTACCCATTCGGAAACATCGGCGGTCTTGGCGACGAGCGTGATGGGCGTGTCGGCAACGCCGATAGAGCCCTGGTTGCTGAACCAGTACGTCTTGTAGCCGGCCTTTTTCGCCATATCCAAAATGGAAATGGAAGAATTGAATTCCTTATTATTATAGAAATTGGCTTCCGTCAAGGCCCGTTCCAAAACGGGGACGGTGTACCAGACGCAACTGTAGGCGTTGGAAAACAGCGTAAAGTCCGAGTCTTCCTTCATAGCTGTCAGCCACGGCGTATTTTCCACGTGATTCGGGTTGAAGGCGTGCATGAGGGTCCGCGTTTCCGATTCGCCGATGACGACGACGACTGTATTAGGGTACTCGGCCGGATTCAGCTGGACCGCCTGCAGGGCGGCGAATTTGCCGTCATGGTTTTCCGCATACAAGGCGGAGCGTTCCATGTAATCGTGCGTATCGATAAAGGTGCGGATCGGGAAGGCCTGAGGGAAAATTTCCTCGCCCAGAGCGCCGACAGATGGGAAAATAATCATCAGCGACAGCAAGGGGAGGATCTTTCGGTACACCGGCGTGCGGGGCAAGGTCTTCTGCGTGTAGTTGGCGAAGAGAAGGCCGCCGATTAAAAGCGCTACGAACAATGCGATGAATACGATGCGGCCGACGCCGAGGGAATGGAAGTATTCCAGCGTTTCCGCCGGCCCCGTTTGGAAGATGAGCAGCGCCCCCGACGTGGTAATGCACGAGTGGTACAAGGCGAAGTACACCCACTGCAGGGCGATGATGAAGAAGGCCGCGAACTGCACGGCCGTCATGATGGCCGCGCTGATTTTGCGGTTTAAAAACTGCCGGGCCGCCATGTTCAGACAAAAGAGAATGGCGAAGAGATACAGGCCGACGTAAATATCGTACATATTATTTAAATACACTGTATTTTGCTGTATCAGCGTGATGTAGCTCAGATAAGGCCCCGTCACGATCCAGCTGACGGCGATGAGGGCCGTCGGCACGACGGAGGCGATGCATAGATGACGCCAATACAGGGCCAGGGACAGGACGACGGCTCCTACGGCTGGAATCAGCCCGACCGTCATATGATGTATATTATCAGGCCCCAGGCCGAGGGACACGAGAAACTGCCATTGATAGCACAAGGCGTAGATGACGAAAAACGTACATAGCAAGTAAACGAGCCTGCGTCTTGAAACGGCAGAAGAAAAATCCGCTTTCAACGAAGACAAGGACAACCGCTGCGGTTTGTTGGCGGGTTTTACCATGGAATGTCACCTTTCTGTAAATAATGTAAATACTATGTAAATGCATGTATCGACCTTATTATACATCAAAATACAGGGTTTACATAGTAGCGACAGCCAGGGAAATCGAGATTTTTTTCAGATTTAAGGCGACGTGAAGCCGCGACGGGTCTCACTGAGAAAAGAGATCACGCTTTTATCTTCTTGGCAAGGCCTTCCCAACAGCGTAAGACGCCGAATGTCCTGAGGCGGCAGGGGGATTTGAAAAAAAGAGGCGTGTTCTGCAAAAATTATAAAAAAAGTACTTGCCAAAAGAGCCGGAACATGATAGAATACTTTTTGTCGGAACGCGAGACGTTCTGAAAAGTATGAAACGGCCCCGTGGTGTAGCGGTTTAACATGTCGCCCTGTCACGGCGAAGATCGTCGGTTCAAATCCGATCGGGGTCGCCATATTTTTTGCTCAGGTAGCTCAGTCGGTAGAGCAGGGGACTGAAAATCCCCGTGTCGGCGGTTCAATTCCGTCCCTGAGCACCAACAATTACACATGCGGTTGTGGCGGAATGGCAGACGCGCTACTTTGAGGGGGTAGTGAGCGAAAGCTCGTATGGGTTCAAGTCCCATCAACCGCACCAGGAAAAAGAGTTGTCGAGAAATTGACAGCTCTTTTTTTCGTAATATTCATTATACATAATACTCATGCGAAAGGGCAGGTGACAGCAGAATGATTATTGCAGCTTGCGTTGACGACGCTATGGGGATGGCCTTCAATCATCGCCGGCAAAGCCGGGATGTGCTCCTGATACGGCGTCTGCTGCAGCGCGCGGCGGGCCGGACCGTGTGGATACATCCGGACAGCGCCGTGCTGTTTGAAGCGCAGGAGGCGGGCAGCGTACGCGCTGCCGAGGATTTTCTGCAGCAGGCCGGCAGCGGCGATATTTGCTTCGTAGAAACGGCGGCCTTTGCGTCCTGGGCGGACGAGATTGAAGAAATATGGCTGTATCGCTGGAATCGGGCCTATCCGGGAGACGTATTTTTTCCTATTTCCCTGGAGCAGGGATGGAAGCTTGCGGAAAAAACGGATTTTTCGGGAAATTCCCATGCATGCATTACGGAGGAGATTTATAAAAAATGAAAAAATGTATATCTTTGCTATTGACTTTGGTTGCGGCGTTGTGTCTGATTTTGTCGGGATGCAGTAGTACAGAGACCGAGCGCCCGGCACAGGCCAGCTCTGTATCGGCTGCCGCGTCGTTGGCTGACATCCCAGCCTTTTACGGCCAGCCCTACGTCGTTCTTCATGACAATAAGCCGGATTTTTCGGAAAGCGACTTTTCGGAGTCGTCCTTTGAGCGGTATAGCCCTTTAGATTCGCTGGGACGCTGCGGCGCTGCCTTCGCCAATATCGGCAGGGACATTATGCCGACGGAAAAGAGGGGCGCTATCGGTCAGGTGAAGCCTTCAGGCTGGCAAGTGGCGAAATACGACAGTGTCGACGGCAAATATTTGTATAACCGCTGCCATCTCATCGGCTATCAGCTGTCGGCGGAAAATGCAAATAAGCAAAACCTCATTACGGGCACACGGTATATGAACGTACAGGGAATGCTTCCCTTTGAAAACATGGTAGCCGACTATGTGAAGGAAACGGGAAACCACGTGCTGTACCGGGTTACGCCGGTCTTTCAGGGAAAGGAGCTCGTCGCCCGGGGCGTGCAGATCGAAGCGGAATCGGTAGAGGACAAGGGCGCCGGCATTTGCTTTAACGTCTATTGCTATAATGTCCAGCCAGGCATCGTCATCGACTATGGAACGGGCGAAAGCCATGCAGAAGGCGGCGGAACCGTGCCGGCTCATGACGGAACAGCTCCTGTCGGCGCAGACCAAACCGATACGTACATATTAAATACGAACTCTAAAAAATTTCACAAGCCTTCTTGTTCCGGCGCTAAGACCATAAAGAGCCAGAATAAGGAAACCTATACCGGCTCGCGCGGCGACTTATTGGCCCAGGGATATTCACCCTGCGGCAGCTGCAAGCCTTAGATATTTTTATATTGTGCAATGAAAGCCCCTGTCGGCAGTGGGCTTTCATTTTTTTGTAGATGCTGATACTCTTTTGACTGCTTGGCCTTTTGCGGTTTCTTTCGTCAACTGCCGAAGGCACCCCGCGCTGTAAATTCTCACTGACCTTCCTCGGTCTCGCAGAAGGGCAGAATGTTAGGTAAAAGACAGTGGACTATTGCCTCGATTTGATGTTGTGGAATCGTGGTGTTATGGATTCGCATTCCTCTTCGTGCGGCAGCTTTTTTGTGTTTCCAGCCAGAAGGAGGAGTGCTTGGCTGTTAGTAATGATGGAATATAGGTTTAACGATATACGTAAGGATATACGGCGCGCCGCTGAGCTTTCGGACGGCGTCCTTTCTATTTTACGTCCTTTTTACGGGGCGCGTAAGAATTTTTTACAGCTTATTTTCTATTCTTCTTTTTTACTATGTATGGTATAATAAACCAATATAGTACTTTTATTTTAGTACTCAGGAGGGAGTAGATTAGTATGAATGAAATCTTTACCAGACGCAGCGTTCGAAAATTTTTGCCGACTATGGTTGAAGATGAAAAGATAGAACTCTTGCTGCGCGCCGGCATGGCCGCCCCTTCCATGGGAAACCAACAGCCTTGGGAATTTTACGTCGTTCGTGATAAACGGGTGATTCAGGATTTATCCCGCTGCAGCCCCTACGCCGGCTGCGCGGCAAACGCGCCTGCAGCTATCGTCGTTTGCAGCCGCGATACAAACCAGCGGTTCCCGGCATTTGTCAACCTTGATTTGAGTGCTTGCGTAGAAAATATTCTGTTGGAAGCAGTTCATTTGGAATTGGGAGCTGTATGGATCGGTGTCTCGCCGTATAAATCGAGAGAAGTCATTGTTCGCCGCGCCGTAGGCGTTCCCGAAGGGTTTACGCCCTTCGCCATCGTATCCTTCGGCTATCCGAAAGACAGCGGCAACGAACGGCTGAAAGAAGACCGCTACGACCCGTCCCGGGTTCATTATCTCTAATTATATAGGTACGGATTCGACAGGTGCTTGAGCAAATCAGGCGCCTGTTTTCGTAAAAAGAGAGGATTGGAGCTATGTTTAATATCGGAATGGGCGAGATGATCGTCGTAGCCGTCGTCGCGCTGTTCGTCTTCGGTCCGGGAAAACTTCCGGAAGTCGCGAGAGCCTTCGGGAAGGGCCTGCGGGAATTTCGAAAGGCTATGCATGATGTCGCCGACGACATCCATACCGGGGATATACAGGAAGTCAAAGAATCTATTCAAAAGGATATAAACGACGTGAAGAACATAGGAGGAAGCCATGGAGACAAAGCCCGATAAGGCGGAAGAGGAAATCGCGGCAGTGCGGAGCGCAGCGACGGCTGACGGCGATAGCTCTCCCGTTAAGAAGGAGTGTCAGGATGGAGAAATGCCGCTGAGCGGACATTTGCAGGAATTTCGCAGCCGCCTGATCATCTGCCTGGCGGCAGTAGCCGTTGCCAGCGGCGTTTCCTATAATTTTGTAGAGGAAATCATTGACATTATATCGGCTCCGGCAGGCAAGCTGTATTTTCTCAATCCGGCAGAAGTCTTTTTTTCGTATATTCAGGTAGCCGTGTGTACGGGCATATTGGTGACGCTGCCGATTATTTGCTATGAACTATGGGGCTTCGTTCGTCCGGCTCTGATGCCTTCCGAGCGGGCCGCCGTGTTCTGGCTTATTCCCACGGCGGTGCTGCTGTTTTACGCCGGCCTGGCCTTTTCGTATTACGCCGTATTTCCGGCGGCCGTATTGTTTTTTATGGGCTTTGCTACGGCGTCGCTGCAGCCTATGTTTTCGCTCAGCTCGTACCTGTCCTTTTTTATTGCCTTTATGCTGCCCTTCGGCGTCGTCTTCGAGCTGCCCCTCGTCTTGTTTTTCCTGGCGAAGATGGGACTGATTACATCGGCCTTTTTGAAATCTAAGCGGCGCGTCCTCATCGTCGTCGCCTTTATCTTCGCCGCCGTCGTGTCGCCGACGACGGACATATTCACACAGGTCATGATCGCCGTGCCGATGATCGTACTGTACGAAGCGAGCATCCTGCTGGTGCGGTTTATTTTGAGAAAATAATATAATATTTGCAGAATATTGCAACATGAAGCGAATAGAAATATGTTGAGGAAGACCATTCAGTGCGCTATAAAGACTGGATGGTCTTTTTTCTGCATTTTATAGGCTATCGTTATGAAGCAATAAGTTAATGTTATTTGCTTTTATTTTCCATATTTTGCCTAAAAATTACGATATATAAATATAATCTTTGCAAAGGGGACGTATACTGCAACAAGAGTGTTGAAAAAGGAGGACATCCCTATGCTGGAGTTAAGGCATATTGTTAAAAAGTATGATGAAAAAGTAATTCTTGATGATATTTCCCTGACCGTTGAAGATGGTGAAATTATTTCTATTTTAGGCCCTTCCGGCGGCGGCAAAACGACGCTGCTCAACGTCATTTTAGGAATTACACCGATCAGCGGCGGCCAGCTTATGTATAACGGCGAAGATTTAAGCCGCGTTCCCATGCAGAAGCGGGGGTTCAACATCGTATTTCAGGATTATGCGTTGTTCCCCAACCTGACGGCCTATCAGAATATCGTATACGGCCTGCGCAACAAGCCGGGCATCGCTACGAAGGACGAAGTGGCGGACCTCATCCGCCTTCTCGACTTGCAGGACCACGTCAATAAGCGCATCGGCCAGCTTTCGGGCGGCCAGAAGCAGCGCGTCGCGTTAGCCAGGACGTTGGTCATGAAGCCGAAGATTCTCCTGCTCGACGAACCGCTCAGCGCGCTGGACGGCGTCATTAAAGAATCCATTAAAGAACGCATCCGCACCATTGCCAAGCAGTATCATCTGACGACGATTATCGTAACCCACGACCCGGAAGAGGCCCTTACCTTGTCTCATCGGGTGCTCATTTTGAATGGCGGCAAAATCGCCCAGTTCGATACGCCGGACAATATCATCCATGCTCCGAAGGACGATTTCATCAAAAAGTTTATCTTGTCGCAGCTGCAAATCAAGCGCGACAACATTTACAAGCTGTTTGAACCCGGCGCGATGCCTGCGGCGCGGCAGGCGCAGTAAAGGAGAAGGTCATGGAAAAAGAACGAATAGAGTTAAAGTTTATATTCGGGCTTATATGCGTCGTCTTTTTAGGCGCCGTTTGCTGTCCCCTGGCTATCTTGCTCAGCAAGTCCTTCTTGCAGGCTTCCGGCGGCGTCGGATTGGAAAATTATCTGGCCGTGCTGAACAATGAGGAATTTTTACTGTCCCTGCGCAACAGCTTTGCTGTATCGGGACTGGAAGCCTTCATCACAGTCGTGCTGGCCTTTGTATTGGCTTATGGCCTTCATTATACGAAGCTTCCTGAGAAATTTAAATCTGTCGTACAGATTCTCATCATCCTTCCCATGTTTCTGCCGACCTTAACCTATGGGTTTGCCGTCATTTATTCCTTGGGCAAACAGGGGTTAATTACTCAGATTATCGGGCACCAGCTCTTTTCCATTTATGGATTTTGGGGATTGCTCATTTCCTACGTTATCTACACGCTGCCGCCAGCCTTTGTTTTGCTGTACAACGCCTTTAAGTACGTAGACAAGCACTTCATCATCGTATCGCAGCTCATGGGCGACAGCCCGCTGCGCACGTTCTATATTACGAGCGTGCGTCCTATGATTGGGACGATTGCCGCAGCCTTTATTCTTTCCTTCTTCTTATCCTTTACGGATTTCGGTATTCCTGCTTCTATCGGAGGACAGTACACCGTCGTGGCGACGCAGCTGTACATGGTCATGATGGGCGCCGTGCCTGATTTCCAGTCCGGCTCGGCTATTGCCGTCATCATGCTGATTCCGTCTATCGTCGCCGTGTGGCTCCTGCGGTTTACGGAACGCTTCAACTTCCGCTACAACAAGATCAGCACCTTTGAACTTGCCGACGACAAGGTGCGCGACGGCTTCTTCGCCGCCGTGTATGTCGTCGTGATCGCTGCGATCTTCGCTATTTTCGCCATCATGTTCATCGTGCCCTTTATCAAGAGCTGGCCCTATCAGGTCGTCTTTACGACGGAAACGCTGCAGCGCATCTTGAGCGACCGGTCCATTGAAACGGTGTATACGAACTCCGTCATGGTAGCCGCCGCCACGGCCGTCATCGGCACGGTCCTGGCTTACATGGCCGCCCTGGTCAACGCCCGTTCCCAGCTTCCCGGCGTCTGCAAGATGCTCATGGACGCCTGCGCCATGGTGACGAATACCGTTCCCGGCATGGTCCTCGGCGTGGCATTCTTGTTTGCCTTTACGGGCTCGCCGATTCAGAACACCTTCATCATCATTATCCTGCTGAATTCGGTCCGCGAATTTACGACGCCGTACCTCATGATTCAGGCTTCCCTGTCTAAGATCAACATGTCCTGGGAAACGACGGGGGCCCTGATGGGTGATTCGTGGCTGAAGACGATTTTCCGGGTCATCATTCCCAACACGATGTCGACGGTGTTCCAGATGCTCAGCTATATCTTCATTCAGGCTATGGTCACGATCAGCGCCATTATCTTCGTCACCGGCGCCCGCACGATGGTCATGACGACGAAGATCACCCAAGCCCAGTATTTTGAAAAATACGACGAAGTATTTGTGTTGTCCCTGCTCATTTTCCTGACGAATATTATCGTCAAGGTTATCTTCGATTATCTGTCGAGCCATGACGATATCGTGCTCCATGTCAAGCAGAAATTCCAAAGCATTTTCGGCAAAGAGGCCAAACGGCAGAACGCCGGCCTGGAAGATTTGCCGGAACGCATATAAAAATCACAATATGTATAAGCTACTACGAGGAGGATT
This sequence comes from Megasphaera stantonii, assembly GCF_025567065.1. NCBI lineage: Bacteria > Bacillati > Bacillota > Negativicutes > Veillonellales > Veillonellaceae > Megasphaera > Megasphaera stantonii. The sequence continues at coordinate 22,777 of NZ_JAOQKD010000002.1, read as the reverse complement.
TGCATCATGAAAAAATGGTACAAGTATTTAATCGCCGGATGTTTGGCCGTGACTATGGCCGCCGGATTTGCCGGCTGCGGCAGCAGCGGAGACAGCGCGTCGGCAGACGAACAAGTCGTCATCTATACCAACGCCGACCCGGAAGCGCAGGACGCCTTCAAGCATGCCTTGGACAGCAACGGCTTTGAAGGAAAATATGTCATGCAGGCCTTCGGCACGTCTGAATTAGGCGGTAAGCTCATGGCCGAAGGCACGAATATCGAAGCCGACTTGATTACCATGAGCACCTATTATATCGATTCGGCCCAGAAGGAAAACAAGATGTTCGCAGACTTGACCTTCGACGCCAAGACCTTGCAGGAAACGCCGTCGTATTACAAGCCGACGACAGGCCAGTTCGGCGCCATCTTCGTCAATACGGAAGTATTGCAGAAGGAAAATCTCCCCATGCCGAAATCCATTAAAGACTTGACCAACCCCGTATATAAAGATAAGATTTCCCTGCCTGATATCATGGGCTCGTCTACATCCTGGCTGCTGGCCCAGGCCGTATTTGACGCTTACGGCGAACAGGAAGGCGCAGCTATCTTGAAACAGCTCGAAGCCAATGCCGGCCCGCACATGGAAAAATCCGGTTCCGGCCCCCTCAAAAAAGTTAAGGCCGGCGAAGTGGCCGTCGGCTTCGGTCTCCGTCATCAGGGCCTGATGGAAGAACAGAAAGGCCTGCCCATTAAAGTCGTCGACCCGACGGAAGGCAACTTCTTCCTCACCGAAGGCGTAGCCGTTATCAATAAGTCCGACAGCAAGAAGAAAGAGCTGGCTATGAAGATGGCCGAATGCATCGTCAAGAACAGCCGCCAGGAACTGCTCAAATTCTACCCCATGGCCCTGTATGAAGGCGAAACCGTAGACAAGACCTTCGAACCGGCCTATCCGAAGCAGTATAAGGAAGCGCTGACTGTAGACCTCTTGAAAAAGCATCAGCAGCTCATTAAAGGATAATCGAAGAGAAAGCAGGTAACGAATTATGGATAAAAATAAATATAAATTGCTCACTCCGGGGCCGCTTACGACGACGGAAACGGTAAAAGAAGAAATGCTCGTCGACTTGTGCACCTGGGACGACGACTATAAGAACATGACCCAGGAAATCCGGGCGGAGCTCCTCCGCCTGGCCCATGCGGAATCGGGATACACGACGGTGCTCATGCAGGGCAGCGGCACCTTCGGCGTAGAAGCCGTCTTGTCCAGCGTCATCAAGGATACGGACAAGCTTCTCATCGCCGTAAACGGCGCGTACAGCAAGCGCATGGCGGAAATCTGCCGCTATCACCGCCTTCCCTACGCTGTCGTTGAAACGGCGTACGATACGATTCCCCAGGCGGACGCTATTGAAGAAGCCTTAAAAGCCGACCCGGCCATTACCCATATTTCCATGGTCCACAGCGAGACGACGACGGGCATTCTCAACGATATTGCCGCCGTCGGCGAAGTGGCGAAGAAGTACGGGAAGAAATTCATCGTCGACGCTATGAGCAGCTTCGGCGGTGTCGATATCGACGTGCCGGCTCTGGGGATTATGTACCTCATCAGCAGTGCCAACAAGTGCATCCAGGGCGTGCCGGGCTTCTCCTTCATCATTGCCAAGGAAGCTGATTTGAAGGAAACGAAGGGCACGGCCCGCAGCCTGTCCCTCGACGTATACGCCCAGTGGGAAACGATGGAAAAGGACGGCGGCAAATGGCGCTTCACGTCGCCGACACACGTCGTCGCGGCTTTCCGCAAGGCGCTGGAAGAACTGCGCGCCGAAGGAGGGATTGCGGCCCGTCACGAACGGTACGCCCGCACGAACGCCGCCCTTCGCGAAGGGATGGAAGCCCTGGGCTTTACGGCGTATATCGACAAGGACGTGCAGGGGCCGATCATTACGACCTTCCTGTATCCGGAAACCATGTCCTTCGACTTCCAGGATATGTACGCCTTCCTGAAAGAACGGGGATACGTCATCTATCCGGGCAAGCTGACGGCCCAGGATACGTTCCGCCTGGGCAATATCGGCGAAATTTACGACGAAGACGTACAGAAAATTCTGCAGATTTTCACAGATTATATGAAGGGATTGAAGTAAGACGATGAAAATAGAAGGAATTATCTTTGACTGGGCAGGCACGACAGTCGACTTCGGCTGCATGGCTCCTGTCCGGGCCTTTATGGACAGCTTTGCCGCCAACGGCGTAACCGTTACGGAAGAAGAAACGAGAAAGCCCATGGGGATGCTCAAGCGCGACCACATCCGCACGATGCTGTCCATGGACCGCATCGGCGAAGCCTGGAAAGACGCAAACGGCAGCGCTTGGGCGGAAGAAGACGTAGAAAAAGTTTACAGCCATTTTGAACCGGAGCTGTTGTCGACGCTCGCCAATTATTCGAAGGTAAAGCCCGGCGTCATCGAGACGGTAGCCAAGCTTCGGGCTATGGGGCTGGCCATCGGCTCGACGACGGGATATACGGACGTCATGATGGACATCGTCGTCAAAGCCGCGGCGGACCAGGGCTATGAGCCGGACTGCTGGTTTTCCCCTGATTCGACGGACGGCAAGGGACGCCCGTATCCCTATATGATCTTTAAAAACATGATGAAGCTGGGCCTGTCGGACGTACGCTGCGTCGTCAAGGTCGGCGATACCGTGTCGGATATTAGAGAGGGCAAGGCCGCCGGCGTCTGGTCCGTCGGCATTATCGACGGCAGTTCCGTCATGGGGCTGAACGAAGACCAGTTCAACGCCTTGAGCGAAGAAGAAAAAACTCAGAAGCGTCAGGACGTGCGGGCCGTATTTGAAGGAGCCGGCGCAGACTACGTGATCCAGAATATTACAGAATTACCAGCTGTCGTCGAAGCGATTCAGCATCGGTAACGCCTCTCCCTGCCTGCCGTGCAGCAATGTGCGGCGGGCTTTTTATCATTTTCGGAAGGATTCGGGGATAACTCGGCAGTTCTTATTTTGTATACAGTATTTATTCCGTATATAACGATTCCTTCTCTTGTAATGTTTTCCTATTTTGTTATAATTAAAACTACAGTGAAAAGAAAAGGTAATATACCTATCATTCATTGTTATGTACTGTAAATCATTACTCAGGAGGGTATTTTCATGAGAAAAATTCGTTCGGTTTTAGTGGCCAACCGCGGGGAAATCGCTATCCGCGTATTCCGTGCCTGCAACGAGCTGGGAATCCGCACCGTAGCTATTTACTCCAAAGAAGATTCGCTGTCTCTGCACCGTTTCCGTGCGGACGAATCCTATCTGGTTGGGGAAGGTAAGAAACCGGTAGATGCATATTTAGATATTGAAGATATTATCCGCATTGCCCATGAACACGACGTAGACGCAATCCATCCGGGGTACGGCTTCTTGTCCGAAAACGCTGATTTGGCGAAGCGCTGCGAAGAAGAAGGCATTATTTTCATTGGGCCTAAGGTCGAACATCTCATCATGTTCGGCGATAAAATCAACGCCCGTATTCAGGCTAAAAAAGCGGGCATCCAGTATATTCCCGGCAGCGACGGCCCGGTTATGAATTATGAAGAAGTCGAAAAATTCGCCCGCGAAGAAGGCTTCCCCATCATGCTCAAAGCCGTCAACGGCGGCGGCGGCCGCGGCATGCGCATGGTCAACCGCATGGTTGATTTGCGCGAAGCCTATGACCGGGCAAAGTCAGAAGCTAAATTGGCATTCGGCAACGACGAAATTTATTTGGAAAAGTGCATCGTCAATCCGAAGCACATCGAAGTCCAGATCATGGGCGACGAACACGGCAACGTCATCCACTTGTTCGAACGGGACTGCTCTATCCAGCGCCGTCACCAGAAGGTAGTCGAAATCGCTCCGGCCTTCTCCTTGTCGGAAAAGCTTCGCCATGACATCTGCGCCGCGGCGATCAAGCTCATGAAGAACGTCAACTATGTCAATGCCGGCACAGTCGAATTCCTCGTTACGCCTGATGAAAAATTCTACTTTATCGAAGTTAACCCCCGCGTACAGGTAGAACATACTGTCACGGAAATGATTACGGGTATCGATATTGTGCAGACCCAGATAAAAGTGGCCGAAGGCTATGCGCTGGACAGCAAGGAAATTGCCATTCCGTCGCAGGAATCGATTCATTGCCAAGGTAATGCCATCCAGTGCCGTATTACGACAGAAGACCCGATGAACAACTTTATGCCGGATTCGGGCAAAATTATGGTATACCGCAGCGGCGGCGGCTTCGGCGTCCGTCTCGACAGCGGCAATGCGTATACCGGCGCGATTATTACGCCGTATTATGATTCCCTTCTCGTTAAGGCTACGACATATGCGCTGACCCATGAAGGGGCTGTGCAGAAAATGCTGCGTACGCTGAAAGAATTCCGTATCCGCGGCGTTAAGACGAACATCGGCTTCCTCATCAACGTGCTGAAATCGCCGGAATTCGTAGACGGTTCGTACAATGTCAACTTCATTGACAACCATCCGGAACTGTTTAACCTGCCCGTCGTACAGGACCGCGGCACGAAGCTGCTGAAATACATCGGCGACACGACGATTAACGGCTATGCTGGCACTGGCCATCAGGAAAAACCGGAATTCGAACGATTGGAAATGCCGACAGCTGTAGCAGGTGAGTATCCGGCCGGCACGAAGCAGATTTTCGATTCCATGGGGCCGGAAAAGTTCTCTAAATGGATTCTCGACCAGAAAAAAGTTTTGGTTACGGATACGACGATGCGTGACGCCCATCAGTCCCTGATGGCTACCCGCGTCCGCACCATCGATATGCTCCGCGTTCTCGAAACGGCGTCCAAGAAGCTGCCGCAGTTCTTCTCCTATGAATGCTGGGGCGGCGCGACCTTCGACGTCGCTTACCGCTTCCTCTATGAAGATCCGTGGGAACGTCTCCGCCAGATGCGCGAAAAAGCGCCGAACATTTTGCTCCAGATGCTCATCCGCGGCGCAAACGCCGTAGGCTACACGAGCTATCCGGACAACGTCGTCAAGAACTTCGTCGAACTGTCGGCGAAAAACGGCATCGACGTATTCCGTATTTTCGACAGCCTCAACAGCCTGGACAACATGTACGGCACGATTCAGGCCGTCCGCGAAACGGGCAAGATCGCCGAAGTCGCCTTGTGCTACACCGGCGATATCCTCGACAGCTCCCGCACGAAATACGATTTGGCGTACTACGTCAACATGGCGAAGGAACTGCAGAACGCCGGCGCAAACATCATCGCCATCAAGGATATGGCCGGCCTGCTCAAGCCGGAAGCGGCATACCGCCTCGTTTCGGCTCTGAAAGAAACGGTCGACCTGCCGATCCATCTCCATACGCACGACGGCTCGGGCAACGGCGTCGCGACATTGAGCCGCGCCGTGGCTGCCAACGTCGATATCGTAGACGCAGCTTACTCGTCCTTTGCCGGCGGCACGAGCCAGCCGAGCATGAACACGCTGTACTATGCGTTGAGCGGCACCGACCGCCAGCCCGATCTGGACATCGACGCCATGGAAGAAATGTCCCGCTACTGGGCGACAGTTCGTCCGTACTACAAGGGCGTAGACAAGGCCGAACCGTTCCCCAACACGGAAGTATACCAGCATGAAATGCCTGGCGGACAGTTCTCCAACCTCCGTCAGCAGGCGAAAGCCGTTGGCCTCGGCGAAAAATGGAACGACATCAAGAAGATGTACCACGACGTCAACATGATGTTCGGCGATATCGTCAAGGTAACGCCGTCGTCTAAGGTCGTCGGCGACATGACGCTGTTCATGGTGCAGAACGGCCTGACGGAAAAAGATGTCTACGAAAAGGGCGATATCCTCAACTTCCCGCAGTCCGTTGTAGAATTCTTTGAAGGCCGCTTGGGCATTCCCTATCAGGGCTTCCCGGAAAAATTGCAGAAGATTATCCTCAAGGGCCGCAAGCCGTTGACGGAACGTCCGGGCAAGAGCCTGGCTCCCGTAGACTTTGAAGCCGTCCGCAAGAAGCTGGCTGGCGCAGGCTACAAGCATGAAGACGAAGATATCAACGCATACTGCCAATACGAAAAAGTATTCAAGGATTACAATGAAAACGTCAAGCTGTACGGCGACGTAAGCGTATTGGATACGCCGACCTTCTTCTTCGGCATGAAGAAAAACGAAGAAATCCACGTTGAAATCGAAAAGGGCAAGGATTTGGTCATCACGATGATCAACATCAGCGACCCCGACGAAAGCGGCATGCGTACCATTACGTTCATGTTCAACGGCGTCGAACGTGAAATCCAGGTACAGGATAAGAGCGTCGACATGAAGACCGTGACGAGACGCAAAGCCGACCCGTCTAAGGTAGGCGATATCGGCGCGACCTTGTCCGGCTCCGTCGTCAACGTCCTCGTATCGCCGGGCCAGAAGGTCAAGAAAGGCGACGACCTCGTCGTAACGGAAGCCATGAAGATGGAAACGACCATTACGTCTCCTATCGACGGCACTATCGGCGAAATCTACGTCACCAAGGGCCAGGCCATCATCAGCGGCGACTGCCTCCTGGAAGTATTAGCCTAATAGAATATGTACCTGCTGAACAGGCAGGAAAAAAACGCCAAGCATGCATTCCGTGCTTGGCGTTTCCTTTAGACGGAGTGCCTCTATGGTTGCGGCGTGAAAGCTGCGGCAGGCAGGGGAAAATCGATTTTGTTGCAGGCGGCCGAAGTATGGTATAATGAAACACACCTCATGCCGCAGGAAGCGGCAGAGCTGGTTGCATTAAAAGAAAAGGAGCATATATGACTACGAAACATCATATGGTTACCCTGTATATATTGGGAAAACGATGCACTGTGCCTGATGATTTAACGATCATGCGGGCCATGGAGTACGCCGGCTTCCGCCTCGTGCGGGGCTGCGGATGCCGCAGCGGGTTCTGCGGAGCCTGCGCCGTCGTGTACCGCATTCAGGGCGAGACGAAGCTGTATTCCGCCCTGGCCTGTCAGACGAAGGTAGAAGAGGGGATGTGCGTTGGACGCCTGGAATCCTTTCCCATCAATAAAAAGGATTACGATATCAACAATCTGCCCCTGGCTGGCAACGTCGTAGGGCAGTTTTACCCGGAAATCTACAACTGCATTCATTGCAACGCCTGTACGAAGAGCTGCCCCCAGGGCATCAACGTCATGAAGTACATCGCCCTGGCCCAGCGCGGCGATTACGAAGGCTGCGCCGAAGAATCCTTCCGCTGCGTCGCCTGCGATATCTGCGCCTCCCGCTGCCCGGTAAAGATCAGCCACAGCGCAGTCAGCCTCATGGTTCGCCGCCTGACGGGCCGGTATATCGCGAAAAAAAGCGCCCACCTGGATAAGCGGGTTCAGGATATTGAGGCTGGGCTGTACGATGAGGAACTGGAACGTTTTATGCATTTGTCCGATAAAGAAATTCACCGGCTGTATGAAGCGCGGGACATGGAAAGGTAGGCGGCACCATGAAATATACAGAAGAAATGCTGGCGTCGCAGGCCTGCGTAGACGCTACGCGGAACGAGCGCCTGTATGCGGAGCTGCGCCGGTATACGGCTCAGGAAAAGCAGGAGCTGCTGCGGAATTATCATCCCGATTACAGCCATAAGGATTTTTCTATTTTGATGGTCGGCCCCAATACAGGCGATAAGGTGCCCAGCGAGCTGGCGGCGGTTCTGGAGGGAAAGAGCCGCCTTCTCGGCGCGGACTTTGACTTGAGCCATATCGAGCACGATACGGACGTCCTCATCATCGGAGGCGGGGGCGCCGGGGCCGCGGCGGCTATTGAAGCGCGCCAGCACGGCGCGTCCGTCCTGCTGGCGACGAAGCTGCGTCTCGGCGACGCCAACACGGGCATGGCTGAAGGCGGCATTCAGGCGGCCGATAAGGAAAACGATTCGCCGGCTATCCACTATTTAGACGCTCTGGGCGGCGGGCATTTCAAAAATGTGCCGGAACTGCTGAAATGCCTCGTCATGCAGGGGCCTGCGGCGATCCAATGGCTAGGCGGCCTGGGCGTCATGTTTGATAAATACGACGACGGCACGATGGTCACGACTCACGGCGGCGGCACGTCGCGCAAGCGGATGCATGCCTGCGGCGACTATACGGGAGCCGAAATCATGCGGGTCCTCCGCGACGAGGTGCGCGACGAAGGCGTAGAAGTTCTGGAATATTCGCCGGCTGTAGAGCTCATCTTAGATGAAGAAGGCAAAGCGGCCGGAGCCGTATTGTATGATTTCGATACGCAGGAATACCATGTCGTCCGGGCGAAAAGCGTCATCATCGCCACGGGCGGCGCCGGGCGGCTGCACTATCAGGGATTTCCTACGTCCAATCACTACGGCTCGACGGCAGACGGGCTGGTGCTGGCCTATCGGGCCGGCGTGCCTCTGGTATACGCCGACGCGATACAGTATCATCCGACGGGAGCCGCTTATCCGCCGCAGATTTACGGCGCCCTGGTGACGGAAAAGGTCCGTTCCCTCGGCGCGATGCTGGTCAACAAGGACGGCGAAGCCTTCCTGCATCCGCTGGAGACGCGCGACGTCGTAGCGGCGTCGATTATCCGCGAATGCCTGGCCCGCCATAAAGGCGTCCATGCCCTTCACGGGCCTGCGCTGTGGCTCGATACGCCAATGGTAGATATGATTCACGGCGAAGGGACGATGGAGCGGCGGCTGCCGGCGATGATTCATATGTACGAGCGGTTCGGTATCGATATCCGCAAGCAGCCTATTTTAGTATATCCTACCCTTCATTATCAAAACGGCGGCATCTGCATCGACGAGCGCAGCGCGACGAAGATTCCCGGCCTGTATGCGGCAGGGGAAGACGTCGGCGGCATTCACGGGACGAACCGGCTGATGGGCAACAGCCTCCTCGACATCATCGTCTTCGGGCGCATTGCCGGCAGGGAAGCGGCGGCCTACAGCCGGACGGCGTCTCTGGGGGCGCTGACGGTAGCGCACGTGCAGCGCTTTGAAGAAGAGCGGGAGGCGGCCCACGTGAAAAACGGGACGCCGTCGCCGAAGCTGCTGCCGAACTATACCCATAACCGCGGTACGAGAGGATGACGGCGATGAGAGAAAGGAGCATGTCATGAGCTGGCAGATTGAACGGAAATTAGCCGAGCGCCTGGCTGACGAGACGGGATATTACAAGTATCCCTTCGGCACGCGGCGGGCTATGGCCCTTTGCTACCCCAACACGTATGAAGTCGCCATGAGCAACCTGGGAATGCAGATCATTTATCGCGAAGTGAACGAACGGGCCGACTGGCTGTGCGAACGGGCCTTCCTTCCCGATAAAGAATTGGCTGCCTTGTACGCTAAAGAGCGCTCTCCTTTGCTGACCCTGGAAAACGGCCGGCCTCTCTGTGATTTTGAAATCATCGGCTTATCCGTTAGCTTTGAAATGGATTATTTTAATATTCCAGCTATGCTGGAGCAGGGCCGCGTGCCCGTGCTGGCTGCGGATCGGGAGGAAATGGACCCTCTCGTCGTCATGGGCGGCCCCGTAGCGTTTTTTAATCCCGAACCCTTGTCTCCTTTTGTCGACGTCTGTCTGATCGGAGAAGGCGAAGGGCTGATCCATTCTTTTTTAGACGCCTACACGGCGGGCCGCGAGGCTGGGGAAAGCCGGCAGGCGCTGCTGCGGCGGCTGGCGAAGGTGCCCGGCGTATACGTGCCGTCCCTGTATCGTCACGAATACGACGGGGACGGCCGTTTGCGGGCCATCGTCCCGGAAGACGGCGCGCCGGCGTCGGTACGGCGGCAGTGGCGGGAGCTTACCGGGCCGGGAGAAACGGTCGTGGCGACGCCCCATACGGAATTCGGAGCGATGTACCTCATTGAAATCGCCCGCGGCTGCGGCCGGCACTGCCGGTTCTGCATGGCCGGCTACTGCTACCGGCGGCCCCGCGTGCGGCCGTTGGAATACGTGAAGGAAGCCGTGCTGAGGGGCAAACGCCTGGGCAAGAAAATCGGCCTCATGGGCGCAGCCATATCGGACTATCCCTATATCGACGAGCTCGTCGAATTTATCCGCAGCCAGGGGCTGGCGTTTTCCTGCGCCTCCCTGCGGGCCGATTCGATTACGCCGGCCATCGTTAAGGGGCTGGCCGAAAGCGGCCAAAAGACGATTACCCTGGCGCCGGAAGCGGGCAGCACCCACATGCGCGACATCATCAATAAAGGGATTACGGAAGAGCACCTGCTCCATTCCATCGACTTGGCGACGGCTGCCGGCATCCGCCACGTCCGCATGTACATCATGATCGGCCTTCCAATGGAAACAGACGAGGATATCGAAGGCATCGTGACGATGACCAGGCGCGTGCAGGCTCATATGGCTTCTATCGGCAATAAGGGAAAGATTACTCTGAGCATCAATCCCTTTATTCCTAAGCCATGTACGCCCTTCCAGTGGATGGCCATGACTGACCAGAAGACCGTCGAAAAACGGCTGGCTTATATAAAGAAGGCCTTGGACAAGGATAAGCAAATCGAAATATTGGCCGAGCCGCTGCGGCAATGCTATATTCAGGGCGTGCTGGCCCGCGGCGACCGGAGAGTCGGCCAATTGCTGGCCCTGGCCCACCAATACGGCGGCGTAAAGGGCTGGAAGCGGGCCGTGAAAGAGCTCCGCTTCGATGTACAGGATTTCCTGTATACGGAGCGGCCTGTAGACGCCGTATTGCCGTGGAGCGTGCTGGATATGGGTTTAGATGCGAACTACCTGGTGAGAGAGCTGGAGCTGGCTCGCAAGGGCGCGTTTACCATACCGTGTTTCGACGGCTGCCGGCGGTGTCACGTATGCGGAGGCGGCGATGGCGACGGAATGGATTAGCCGCGATGGCCTCGGTTGGGAACAGAGCCGTCTGCTGCGGCAGGCCGGCCTGCGTCACGGCGCGACGGGCCGCTGCGGCGGCGTGAGCCAGGGGGCCTATGAATCGCTGAACCTGTCGTTTCAGACTGGGGACGCCGCGCTGCATGTGCTGGAAAACCGCCGCCGCTTGTGTCAGGCCGTCGGCATGGATTTGACGAAGCTGACGACGTGCCGCCAGACCGGCGAAGGCCACATCGTCGCTGTCGGCCCTGCCGAAGCCGGCTGCGGCGCCGGCAGCGTCCATACGGAGCTGGCTCATACAGACGCCTTGATGACAAACTGCGCCGGCCTGCCCCTGGCCGTTTTTACTGCAGACAGCGCTCCTGTCATCCTGTTCGATCCGGCCCATCATGCCTGCGCTGTCGGACGGGCCGGCCTGCGGGAAACGACGACGAGGCTGCCTGCGAAAATGGTCCTGGCCATGGAACTGGTATACGGTTCTATTTCCGCCGACCTGTACGCCTACGTCGGCCCCTGCGCCGGCGCGGACCATGTCGAAATCAGCGAAGGCTTCGCCCAGGCCGTAGAACGCATGGGGCCTGCCTATGCCTGCTGCATCGGCCGCGGAGCCCGGCGGACGATCGATTTGAAGCAGGCCGCGCGGCAGCTGCTGACAGACGCGGGACTTCTGACCGATCACATAGACGTCTCTCCTTCGTGCGTATACGAGGAGGACGACCGATTTTTTTCCTACCGGCGGGACTTCGGCCGCACGGGCCGCATGGCGGCTTTTGCCGTTCTTTAAGGGACTCGGAGGCGGTTGACGAAGGCGAAGGGACGGAGTGAGAATTTTTTATAAAAATTACTAGCATTTGCAGCGTTAAATATATATAATAGAAACAGTGTAATGTTTTATGAAGTAAGTCATGTACCCTACTGAAACTATGGGCGCTACGGAGGGATTACGCTTGATTAAGGATAATATTGAGGCCGTACGGCAGCGGATTTCCGCAGCAGCCGCCCGCGTCGGGAGAACCGATGCGATTACGCTGGTTGCCGTGACGAAGAACCACCCGGTCGAATTCATGAAAGAAGCGGCCGTAGCCGGTATTACCGACGTAGGTGAAAACCGTGTGCAGGAAGCTCTGCAGAAACAGAAGGAATTTCCCGATAATGGATTGACGTGGCATCTGATCGGTCACTTGCAGACCAATAAGGCCAAGCACGCCGTCGAACACTTTGATTTGATTCATTCCGTCGACTCGGAGCATTTGCTGCGGGCCGTCGACAAGGAAGCCGGAAAGATCGGCAAGGTTCAGGATATTTTGCTGCAGGTCAACGTGGCCCGAGAAGAAACGAAGTTCGGCATGGAAGTGGAAGAGTTTCCCGCCCTGTGCCGATTGGCCGGCGAGCTCCCTAACGTCCGCGTGCGGGGGCTGATGTGCATCGCGCCGAATTTTGAGCAGGTAGAGGACGTTCGTCCCATCTTCCGCATTGCTCGCGCGCTGTACGACGACATGAAGCTCAAATTCCCTGAAGGCCAGGTTCAGTATCTGTCTATGGGCATGACCCATGATTTTGAAATAGCAATTGAAGAAGGCGCGAACGTAGTCCGCGTAGGCACGGCTATCTTCGGCGCGCGTAATTACTAAGGAGGATATGACATGGGATTGAAAGATGTTTGGAATAAGGTTACGAATTCTATTAGCGGAGTAAACGACGAAGACGATTTCGAAACGGATGAATTCGAAGACGAAGAAGACGTTGTGGAAGAACGGCAGAACCGCCGCTCTGTCGCTGCGCCCCATCGTCCTGCCTTAGGATACGGCGCACAGCCGGCGCAGCCCCTGAAAATGATGATCGTCGAACCGGAAACCTTTGACGATTCGCAGAGCATCGCCGATTTCCTGCGGGAACGCAAGCCCGTGGTCATCAACTTCGAATCGACGGCTCCCGACGTGTCGAAGCGCGTCGTAGACTTCATCAGCGGCGCGACGTACGCTCTCGACGGCAACATCCAGAAGGTCGGCAAGGATATTTTCCTGTGCGTCCCGAGCAATGTGACCGTCGACAGAAGCAAGCACGACTACGGCGATTTCAGCGCGGCGCAGCTGGCCTGGAATAACGGCGATGACACGCCGCAGAAGTAAGACATAACGAGGGATTTTTGTGAAAAACAGAGATAGAATTATTCGGTATTACCAAGGCACGGATAACGGGGAACTGGCGGCCCGGCTGATCGATTTGGCCGACAGCGCCGCCAAGGGCCGTCCCTATGCCGTCAGCGAATTCGTTTCGCCCGGCGCGGTGCAGATCGGCGAAACGATTCAGGCTCATACGCCGGCGCTGGTACTGCGTACCTTCGGCGGCTATCAAGGGGCGGAACGGGTAAAGCTGGCCTTTGTCAGCGCCGATTACGACGGCCCGGTGGATTTTAACCTGACGGCCTGCCGCGTCAAATGGGATTCCCGCTACCGCCTTCTCAGCCATCGCGACGTGCTGGGCTCCCTCATGGGACTGGGCATTGGCCGCGAACGCTTCGGCGATATCATCATGCAGGACGACGGCGCGGTCATTCTGGCCGATACGGCGCTGCTGCAGTATCTGAAGCAGAACTTCACCAAGGTGGCCATGGTGTCCGTAACGGTCGAAGAAATGCCGCTGAGCGATATTGCGCCGCGGCAGGAAAAGGTAAAGGAAATCAAGACGACTGTAGCGTCCCTGCGGCTGGATGCCGTCGCGTCGTCGGGATTCGGCATTTCCCGTACGAAGGCGGCTGAAGCGATTAAGGGCGACCGCGTGCAGGTAAATTGGCAGCCGGCAAAGGGGCCGTCTCAGGACGTGCAGGAAGGCGACGTCATCTCCCTGCGCGGCAAGGGCCGTATGGAACTGGCGCAGATTACGGGGACGTCCCGCAAGGGGCGCATCGGCGTGCTGCTGAAGCGCTATATGTAAGGCGTATTGGGTTGTAGTAGATCTGGTTCAAGGAGGAATTTCGTCATGCTGACACCAATGGATATTCATAATAAAGAATTCAAACGGGGATTCCGCGGATATAGTGAAGAAGACGTAGACGCTTTTATGGAAAGCATTGCCGCCGACTATGAAAAGGTCTATCGCGAATATTGCGAGCTGAAAGAACGGTGTGACAAGCTGCAGGATAAGCTGACGCAGTATGAAAAGATGGAATCGACGATGAACAGCACCCTGATGCTCGCCCAGCAGACGGCGGAAAACGTCAAAGTTACGGCCCGCAAGGAAGCAGAACTCATCCTGCAGGAAGCGTCGAATAAGAAAAAGCAGATGCTGAACGAAACGACGATGAGCCTGCAGTCCTCGCAGCAGGAATTAGACAAGGTTGTCGCCCAGACCCGGGCGTTCCGTGAAAAGTGCCGGGCTATTTTGACCAGCCAGCTGCGGCTGCTGGACGATATGGCCTTAGACAGCAAAAAAGATGACGACGCAGCGGTTAAGCCGGTGGAAGAACCGCCTGCGGAAGACGCAAAAGCAGAAGAATAATAGGAACGAATATGCTCTCTTTCAGGTATGACGACGCAGTTAGACCCGGCAGGGAGTATATTTATTTTATGGAGGTATGGAAGAATGAAGCGAATTGCCTTGCTGTTCATAGCCGCGGCCGTGCTGCTGACCGGCGGCGCGGGAGCCTATAATCCCTACGCGCCCAATCCCTTTGACGCGATGGAACGAAACTCTTGGGAATATCAGTACGTATACGAGTTGACGAAGGACGGCCTGACCGACGCCGACCTGTCGAAATTTTCGCCGTCCTATCCCCTGACCCGGTTTGAAATGGTGCCCATGGTAGAAGCGGCCCTGCGCAATCGGAATCAGGCGACGGAAGAACAGCAGAAGAAAATAGACCGGCTGGCCGAGGCCTTTGCCGACGATTTGGCTCTGGCCGGCGTATATCCGTCCCAGCTGGCGCCGTCAACGGGCGGTCAGCCCTTCGAGTGGAAGAAAGGAGACGTACAATGAATACGCCGAAATCAGAGATACGAATGATTGCCCTCGATTTGGACGGCACGCTGCTGCGCAGCGACTCTGCCGTATCGCCGCGGACTCTCGGCGCGATTCAGGAAGCCTGCTCGCGCGGCGTCGTCGTGGCTATCGCCACGGGCCGCATGTATGCGACGGCCAGTCCCTACGGCAAGCTGCTGGGCCTGGGAGATATTCCGATGGTGCTCTATGCCGGCGGGCTGATCCAGACGGTCGAATCGAAACGGAAGCTGTTTGAACAGGCCATTGACGTGCAGGACGCGGCGGAATTGCTGGCCCTGACGAAACGAATGGGCTGGCAGATGCAGACCTACATCGACGACGTGCTGCGTGTGGCCGAATACGACGAATGGATTCAGGACTACGAACGCATTACCCATTGCCGGGCCGTCGTCTGCGGCGACGATTTTTATACGCCCCAGGGAGCGCCCAATAAGCTGCTGAGCCGCGGCGAGCACGATGAGCTGGTACGGCGCAGGGATATCATCGAAGAGGCCATGCCGGGGCGGTTTACTATCTTGTTTTCCGACCCGACGTTTTTGGAAATCATGCCGAAGGGCGTGAATAAGGGCATCGGCCTGCATCGCCTGGGCGAGCTGTTCCAGGTGCCTGTCGAACAGATTATGGCCGTCGGCGATTCGCCGAACGACGTCGATATGCTGAAAGAGGCGGGCTTTGCCGTCGCCATGGACAACGCCTCGCCGGCCGTAAAGGACGTCGTGGACTACGTCACGGCCGGCAACGACGATGACGGCGTCGCCAAGGTGATTGAGAAGTTCGTTTTATAGACAAGGAGGCTCTTATGGACCAATTCCATCTGATCATCGTAACCGGCATGTCTGGCGCCGGAAAAAGCCAGGCCGTACAGGCATTGGAAGATATGGGCTATTTCTGCATTGATAATATTCCTCCCGTCCTCATTCCCAAGTTTGCCGAACTATGCATGAAGGGCGGCGAACGAGTCCGTCACGTGGCCCTCATCGCCGATATACGGGGCGGAGAGTTTTTCGACGCCATGAGCCAGTCGCTGAAAGAATTGAAAGCTCAGGGCGTTTCGTATGAAATCGTATTTATCGAAGCATCGGACCAGACCCTCGTACGCCGCTACAAGGAAACGCGCCGCCTGCACCCGCTGGCGCCGCACAGCCGGCTGAGCCAGGGGATTGCAGAAGAACGGAAGCGTCTGGAATCGCTGCGGAAGCACGCTGATTTCATCATCGATACGACGAATTTGAAGCCGAAGCAGCTGAAAGAGCTGCTGGTGAAAAAATACGCCATCAGCGAAGGGCGGAAGGGCATGAATGTTACGGTCGTGTCCTTCGGGTTTAAACACGGCATGCCCATCGACGCCGACATTGTCGAAGACGTCCGTTTTTTGCCTAATCCCTTTTACATCGAAGAATATCGGAATAAGTCGGGCCGCGTCCCCGCCGTCCGCGAGTACGTAGAAAGCTTTCCCATATCGGCGACCTTCAAGGAAAAATGGTTTGACATGATCGATTTCCTGCTGCCCAACTACGAACGGGAAGGAAAGAGCCAGCTGGTCATCGCCGTCGGCTGCACCGGCGGCATGCACCGCAGCGTCTGCATGGCCGAGGCCTTGTACAAGCACTTGAAAGAAACGGGCGTAGACGTATCCATCGAGCATCGGGATCTGTATAAAAACGACGTAGAAGAAGACGCGCCGGGCTACGAAGGAATGTAATGGAGGTGTCGGAGTATGCGCTTTTTTAAATGGCTGCATCCGGGACTGCATATCAAGCGATGGCTGTTTCTTTTCGGCTTGGGAATGATGGCGACCAGCTTCGGCCTGGTCCTGACCTTTAACTACCAATGGCTGGGGCAGGTTGAAGAGTGGATGTTCCGCCTGCTGTATGAAATGACCGGCCATTATAACTATACGGTGCTGGCGACGATCGGCATCCTCGTCATCGCGTCGGGCCTGTTCCTCATGGGATGGGCGACGCGCCGGCTCATCCGGACGATGCTGGGCGTCGTCATGCCCAACGAGTCGGAAAACATCAGCGATTTGATCTTGTCCAATCTGCAGCTGGCTAAAGGGCCGAAGGTCGTCGTCATCGGCGGCGGCACGGGGCTGTCGGTCATGCTGCGTGGGTTGAAGACCAAAACGTATAATCTGACGGCCGTCGTTACTGTAGCTGACGACGGCGGCTCGACGGGCCGCATACGGCAGGATCTGGATATCATCGCTCCCGGCGATTTGCGGAACTGCCTGGTCGCCCTGGCCGATAAGGAAGGGCTGATGGAAAAGCTCTTTGCCCATCGCTTCGGCGGTTCCGGCAATTTGACGGGCCACAGCTTCGGCAACTTATTTATCGCCGCCTTGATCGAAGTCCTCGGCGACGTAGAAGAAGCCATGGATGCGACGAGCAAGGTCTTGAAGGTCCGCGGCAAGGTCATTCCGGCGTCGGCGGAAAAGATACAGCTGAACGCGGAAATGACTGACGGCCGGATCATTTGCGGCGAATCGCAGATTCCCCACGCCCACGGCAAAATCAAGCGGGTGTTTACGACGCCTGAACAGCCTAAAGCGATTCAGTCGGCTGTCGAAGCGATTCAGGACGCCGACGTCATCGTGCTGGGACCGGGAAGCTTGTACACCAGCATCATGCCGAATTTGTGCGTCCCCGATATAGCGGCGGCCGTGCGGGCCAGCAAGGCCAAGAAGATTTATATCTGCAACGTCATGACCCAGCCTGGGGAAACGGACGGCTACACCGTGTCAGACCACGTCAAGGCCATCAACCAGCATGCCGGCCAGGGAATCGTCGATTTCGTCATCGCTAACAGCGGCGATATCGACACGGCCGTGCTGCAGCGGTATGCCGACGCTGGTTCCCAGCCCGTCGTCATCGACAAGCGGCGCGTCGGTGAATTGGGGGCGACCCTGTTGTCTGCCGATTTGGTAAACGCTGAAAAAGGCGGGACCCACGATCCGAAAAAACTGGCGAACGTTCTCTTCGATTTGATCAACGCCCTGCGGACCGACCTGTCGCCGGAGCTGCTCCACTATTATTTGAAGCGGTATGAGTTGAAGCGCAATTTAAGACGCCGCTAGAGGAGGCATACCCTATGTCCTTTGCTGAACAGGTTAAAAATGAGATTGCCCACTGCAAGCCGGAAAACGCCGCCTGCCGCTATGCCGAATTGGCGGCCCTGCTGTGCATGGGCGGGTCCCTGATGCTTGGCTCCCGCGGGCACGTGGGCATCGAATTCAGCACATCGAACAACGCCGTAGCCCGCAAAGCCCTGAAGATGTGGATGGAATCCTTTGCCGTTCGTCCGGAAGTGCGCGTGCGCCAGGGCCTGCGGCTGCGCAAGAAAAATTATTATATACTGCGCGTTCCGCCGTCCTTTGCCAGCACGAAAACGCTGCAGCAGCTGTCGCTGTTCCCGAAAGACAAGGAATTTTCGGCTATTGATTTGAAAAATCCAGCCTGTCAGCGGGCCTTTCTGCGGGGAGCTTTCATGGGAGGAGGCTCCGTCAACCAGCCTAAGGGAGATTACCATCTGGAGCTTTTGACAGGAAACGAATCCTTTGCCCAGAAGCTGCTTAAAATTATGTGCCGGTTTCACCTGCCGGCCAAGATGACGGACCGCAAGGGCGATTATCTCGTGTATATAAAAGAGGGAAACGGCGTGTCAGCCTTTTTGCAGCTCATTGGGGCTGACCAGGCCTATATGAAATTTGAAAGCGTCCGTATCGTCAAGGAAATGCGCAACAACGTCAACCGCGTCGTCAACTGCGAAACGGCAAATTTGCAGAAAACCGTCGATGCGGCCATACGCCAGCGCAGAGATATCGAAAAGCTTCAGGCTTCGGGCTTGTACCTGCGCCTGACGCCTAAGCTGCAGGAAGCGGCGGAGCTGCGCATGAGTCATCCCGAAGCGTCCATGAGTGAGCTGGCGACGTTGTCGGGATTGACGAAATCAGGCCTTGCCCATCGGTTTCGAAAGATTTCCGATATGGCAAAGCAAATTGAGGAATGAGAGATAGGATGAACGTAAAGAAACTATATCGAGCCGTTGCGGCGGGACTGCTGATGGCCGGTGCCTTGTGGGGTTCTGCAGGCGCGGCCGACCCGGCCGATCCGGCGGTGATGGGGAAAGTCGTGCGCTTTCCCATGAAGCATATTGCAATGAAAGACCCCGTCGACACGGGGACGCTGATTTTTTCCGACAGCCCGGAATATCCGGAGCGGCCGGGGATTTTATACGGCGACAAGGTAAGCGGCGATTGCCGGGTCTATTTTTATCACATGAACCAGAGCTGGGAGACGTGCAATGTCGTCGTCATGGCCTATAATCCGGCGGACGAGCCTGTCGACGCCGTCGTCAAAGGATGCCAGTACGCCCGGCCCAGCTCGTCTATTTACAGCGTCGGGAAGACATTGTCGATGATGTATTATGAAGGCGACGAGACGATCCATACGGTGAGCGTCCCGGCCCATGGGTATGCGCTGCTGGGCGAACGGCTGGACCACGTCGTCATTTGGCGGGGTCAGCTCTTTTCCGGCATTGTCGACGTAGAGCTTCCGTCGCCCATGTATGTGTCGACAATCATGGTGCCGTCGGAAGAAGACCCCATTGCGTTCGTGCAGAAGCAGATATACCTGCCCAGCGATTCCGTTAAGCTGCGCGGTACGTTTACTGGCAAGGATCGGGAGTGGGATGCCTTGTTTTCCTACGCCCCGAAAGACGGTCCGGCCTATATCAAGGTCGGCGGCGAAGACGACCGGTATTTAGTGGGGCGGGACGTCATGGACAACCGCCTGTCTGTCAACGTGGGAAATTACGGCGTTGAATATCGTATCGGACTGCGCACGAAGGGGAAGGGAGACCTGCATTTGTACTTTAATCCCCAGGGCGGTGAATATGCCGGCGTAATGGAAGTCACGTATAATCAGGGAAAAAAGGACGAGGTACGGAAAATCGTCGAGCTTCCTCCCCATGCCCTCAGCATTGGCAAGGAGGACGTGTACAGCATGCAGTACGTCGATACCTTTAAGGCCGGAACGGATATGAACATTCGGTTTATGCCGCCGGGGGCGGCAAACTTGCCGGTGCGCTTCATCATAGTTCCTGATGAGGATTTGCGGTCTATTGCCGGAGAAGCAAAAACAGATGCATAGCAATGCGGTGCAGATAACAAAAAAACTCCCGAAAGGGAGTTTTTTTGTTGCCTTGCGGCCGTTTCTATTAAAGCGCAGGTTCTGTGCCGAACCATTTTTTGTATAATTTGGCGTACGTGCCGTCGGCTTTCAATTCCTTCAATGCGTTGTTTACCTTTTCACGCAATTCGGGTTTTTCTTTGCTGACGGCCATGGCGACGTTGCGGTCCTTGATCAAATCGCCGACGAGCTTCAGGCTCTTGTCGCCGCCCTGTTTTAAGTAATACATGGCGACAGCGCTGTCGATCGATACGGCGTCGCACGTGCCGGCTTCCAGTTCCATCCAGCCCTGGCTGTTCGTGTCGAATTCTTTGACCGTTGCGCCGTGTTCCTTGGCGTAGAAGGCCGCCCGAGAGCCGACCTGGGCGCCGACGGTCTTGCCGGCCAAGCTTTCGTAGCCCGTAATATCCGTGTTGTCCTTGCGGACGACGACGGTATAGCCGCCGCTGAAGTATACGTCGGTAAAATCGACTTGCTTCTTCCGTTCTTCCGTCGCATCCATGCCGGCGGCGATGAGGTCGATCTGGCCGCTCTTCAAGGCCGGGATCAAGGCGTCGAAGCCGAGATTTTTGACTTCCATCTTGTAGCCGATTTTATCGCTGATAGCCTGGAGGAGGTCGATGTCGAAGCCTACGTCCTTGCCGTCTTCGGTAAATTCAAAAGGCGGGAAGGTCGGTTCCGTGCCGACGATGAGCACTTTTTCTTGGCTGGCGGCGCCTTTATTGTCCGCAGAATCGCTGCCGCAGCCGGTGAAGAGAGACACCGCGGCGACAGAGGCGGCGAGTATGGAAAGATATTTTTTGTTCATGTTGAACACCCCTTACAAAGTAAAATTACGCAAGTTCGCTTAAATCCTGCATGATTTGAACGTGAGGCAGACTGGCAAAGGCGGAAGCGCCGGTCGTGCCCGTCGTCACGGCGGCGAAATCGACGCCGGCGCGAAGGGCCGTTTCGGCGTCGATAAGGCTGTCACCAACGTATAAGATGTCGGACGGCGCGAGATTGAAGCGCCGCTGAATCTGCTGAATTCCTTCGGGAGACGGCTTGGCCTCGCTGACATCTTCCATGCCGATGACGCAGTCGACGAGCGATTCCAGATGTTCCTTTTCAATGGTCTGATTGATGCGCGACCGGGTCTTGGACGACACGATGCAGCAGCGCGCCCCCTTGGCCTTCAAGCGGCGCAGCATAGGCACTGTCTGCGGGTACAAATGCGTATTATCTACCATGTAATAGTCGGAATAGCGGACTTTATACAGGTAGATGAGCTCTTCGATTCGCTCCGGATTCGTTTCGCCCGTCAGCCGGGCCATGGCGTCGTACATCGTCATGCCGATAGTCCGGCAAATGTCTTCGCGCGGAACGGGGCCGTACCCCTCGTCGGCAAACAGCATCTCAAAGCACATGACGATGCCCTGCTCCGAATTTGCCAGCGTATAATCAAAATCAAAAATATACGTCGTGTACATAGAAATTATTTATCTGCAGGCGGTTCTACGCCAAACCATTTTTTATAAATTTGAGCATAGGTGCCGTCGGCCTTGATATCGGCAAGGGCCTTGTTGACCTTTTCAAGCTGTTCCGGCTTTTCTTTGCTGATGGCCATCGCCAGGCCGTCGTTGAGAACTTCCGATTCGCCGACGACTTTCAAGTCCTTGTCGCCGCCTTGTTTTAGGTAGAACAACGCGACGGAGGTATTGATGACGACGGCGTCGCAGGTGCCGCTGTTCAATTCCATCCAGCCCTGGCTGTTGGCGTCGTACTGCTTAACCGTTGCCGCGCCGTGTTCCTGGGCAATATCGACGGGCTTCGTGCCGACCTGAGCACCGACGACCTTGCCTTTCAAGTCGTCGAAGCCGTTGATCGTCGTGTTGTCTTTGCGGACGACGACGGAATAGCCGTCAAAGAAATAAGGCGTAGTGAAGGCGACCTGCTTGGCCCGTTCAGGCGTCGCATCCATGCCGGAAGCGATCATGTCGATTTGGCCGCTCTTCAGGGCCGGGATCAAGGCGTCGAAGCCCATGCTCTTGACTTCCATCTTTACGCCCATCTTATCGCAGAGGGCCTGGGCTAAATCCAAATCGAAGCCGACGTATTTGTCGTTTTCCGTAAATTCAAAAGGCGGGAACGTCGGTTCCATGCCGACAATAAACGTGGCGTTTTCCTTTGCGGCGCCGGCGTTATCCGACGAACCGCAGCCGGCGATACATGCCGTCGCCGTCAAAGCCGCGGCAGCCAACATAAGTTGTTTCTTCATCATGTTACCATCTCCTATTGATGCGACTGTATGTCTATTCATCTGTTGCTTTTATAAATTATACTATATAATGCATGAATTTACCAGAATGAAGAAGAGAAGTTGTAAAATTAAATAGCGCGCTGCATAATATTCTTTATATGGACGAAAGTTAATACACGGCTCCATGGAAATGAGGCAAGAGATGCGTATCTCTTTGTAAAATTCTCTTGACAAAGTAAAGAGATAAAGCTTATAATATAAAAGCCGTTGAGGCAAGCCAGGAATTACGGAAAGTAATCGGTTGGGATTTGTCAAAAGAACTTCAAAAAAGTGCTTGACAAGCCCGGATGAGTCTGGTAAGATATACAAGTCGTCGCGAGACGGCATGGCCTTTGAAAACTGAACAGTGTGATACGAAACAATACGCCAGAGTGCGAGGTCTTAGCAATAAGATTTCAAAACAGG
>NZ_JAOQKD010000019.1:0-44669 GCF_025567065.1 Megasphaera stantonii | reverse complement strand
AGGTTTCCTCCGAGATATAGATTTTGTTTGGTAGCATTATTATATCAGAAACCTATGTGTCATTTTTTATAGGTGTTGCACTTGTATTGTAAATTCGCCTGGTATAAAAGTCAATATTCTTCCTATCTTAAAAGAAAAAGTAGATTCTTATCAAAAAAGTCATCCGCATCAAGAAATATGTAATATTTACCCTTTACAACCGCCATGCCAGTATTTCTTGCCACACCAGCATATAAGTTCTTTTGCCGTAATACATAAATTCGAAAATCAATTTTTGCATATTTTTCTAAAATTTCCAACGAATTATCATTGAACCATCATCAACGCATATAATTTCAAAATCGTCAAAAGTCTGATTAATCAAAGAATCTAAACATCTGACATATATACTTTTTCTGCGTTATATACAGGAATAATGACAGAAATTAATGGCATAAATGCACCGCCTTAAAAAATACTATTTATTTCGCATATATTCTTCATATTGATCACATAATATTTTCGTTTCCCCAATTCCCATCATTTTTCCCTGCTCAATCCAAACAACTTTAGTACAAAGATTGCGAATTTGCTCCATAGAATGAGAAACTAAAATTGTTGTAATACCACTATGAATTAAATCCTGCATCCGCTTTTCACTTTTTTTTCTAAAAGCAATATCACCAACAGATAAAACTTCATCTAAAACAAGAATATCTGGGCTAACCATAGATGCAAGAGAAAATGCTAATTTAGATTTCATACCAGAACTTAATCGCTTAAAAGCTACATCTTCATATTCTTCTAATTCAGCAAATTTAACAATCTCAGGATATTGTTCTGTAATAAATTTCTTGGTATATCCCAGCATAGCCCCACGTAAAAATACATTTTCCTTTACAGTTAACTCGCCATCAAACCCTGCACCTAATTCAAGTAAAGGAGCAATTTTTCCATTGATAGATATAGAACCTTCAGTCGGCGGCATAATTCCAGCTAAAACTTTCAAAATAGTCGATTTTCCAGATCCATTGGAACCAATGATTCCGAGCAAATCACCCTTTTCAATATTAAACGTAATATCACGCAATGCCCATTTTTCTTTTACTGTAATTTGCCCTTTTATTTTTCTTATAAAAAATTCTTTTAAACCAATATCTTTAAAATCCCCAATGATATATTTAACTGATACATTATGAACTTCGATTATATTCATACTTCCCACCATAACCTATACATAATATAAGAATTTATAGTTATATTTTTTATATACAAAAAATCCTATTAATAAAAAAATAATTGAATATACAAAACAAACTGCATGATATTCTAATGAAGGAACACGTGAATAAATAACTATTTCACGAATGTAATTCATAAATAAAAATAAAGGATTGATATAAAAGATATATGCCATATCACCTAAAATATCTGGAGTATAAAAAACAGGCGTACAATAATTAAGGGCTGTCATAAACACACCATATAAATACTGGATATCTTTAAAAAATACAAATAGTGCCGAAAGAATCATTGATACACCTACGACTGTCAGTATTAAACAAAAAATGGGAAAAATCAATAATATAAAATTAGCATGAATAGATAATCCATCACCAATAACAAATATAAAATATAAAACAAGTGTAAGCCCAAAATTAATTGAAGAGGACGCTATGTTGGAAAATAAAAATAAATATTTAGGCACATTTACTTTAGAAAAAATACTAGCATTATTAACTAATGCTCCCATTCCAGCATTTGTTGCCTGGCTATAATACGTCATTACTACAATACCTGTAAATAAGTAAATAGTATAATGAGATGCCCCTCTGCCAAAAAAGCTGCCAAAAACAAAATCCATTACTAACAAGGTAAATAACGGAGCCAACATACTCCATAAAATTCCCAACACACTTCGCTTATATTTTGTTTTAAAATCTCGTTTCATAAGTTCACTAAACACAAAGTGATAAGTCAATATTTTATATTTAATATCTTGTATTCCCTTGAACATAAATAAATCCTTTCCTTATTTAATGCCTAAATATCTCTTCCAAAATACACTTGTCCGAAGATTTTGATGACGAAACGCTTTATAACTTGTATCAATAGATTGATAGTTCAAAATAATTTTGATAATATAGGCAAATATATTAATATAATTTTTAATTTGCGGCGACATTTTAGTTAATTCTGTCACTTCAGCCATTTTTAGATCAGCGCCTTTACTTACTATTTTAGTAAATCCATTAAAATAATCCTGTAATGCAAAGGACAAAATCTGTATAGAAGAAAAATCTCTTTTCTTGCCTCGCTTATAAAGCCGACCAAGTATTGCTAACAATAAAGTTCCTAAACCACACCCATCGACATAGTGATTCAGAATAAAACTATTCCTATCAGAAAAAAAGCGTATGGTTTGACTCATTTTTTTTGAAAAAGTCTCATGCCATACTCCAATACCATTAAGTGTTAGCAACTCGTGTCTATTACGTATTCCATATTCCATATCATCGCTTTTAATAAAAACTGGCAAGGGATATCCTATTTTCTTAATTCTTTCTAGTGGAATGCAACAATACCACCAACCAGCATATTGATTCTGATGCTTTTTAGTGGCTTCATTTTTAACTAGATTATCTATGGCAGATAAGTCCAATCCTTTATTAACAACCTCTGAAATAAATTTACTCCAATATGCAGTATTTTCATGCTGAATGACAGGCTTTTCCATTGTAAGCATAGCTCCGCTCAAGAAGCTATCTTTATATTCTTCTTTTAATCCGCACAAAAGAGAATGCGAGCGTTCTAATGCAGACGGCTCCAAAACGATATCATCATCCATGAGCAGGACATAATCAACCTGATTTTCATCAACGTATTCAATCATAGCTCTTGTAAATCCACCGCTGCCACCAAAATTTCGATTATGAATAATGCGAATCCCATCTTTATCATACTCTTTTAGCGTGCTACCATTATCGACAACTAACACTTGCAGCCAAGGATTATACGCCTTAAATTGTTCCAACAACCGAAGCGTACGAAGCACATATTCTTCCCTTTTGAAAGTACATATTCCTATCCCAATTTTTTTATCCTGCCATTGAGCAAACTCGCCATAGTAAGTTCCGCCGCAATACTGCGCTCCATTGGTTAACGCACGTAAAGAAAAGCCAAACACATACCCCGATAAATCCTGTATAGGCCATGAACGGCAATACACACCATCATGTATCACTTCTCGTAAAATCGGCTTGCTTTCAGCTGGTGAATATACGGTAACAATAAGTTCAAAGTTTCCCCGGATTCTCAATTCCAAAACAAGATTTTGGATAGTTGTAAATTTACTCCATTTTATGATACTAAACGAATTAAAATATGTGCAGAAGTCTAATGTATCTCCCTTGCGCAAAGGTTCTTCTACAAAGTTTATTGATGATTTTCGTATGTATAATGCGTCTTTTGCAGTTTCTTTTGTTGTCACCAATGAGTATAGTTTTTCCATCATAGACTCCAAATCTTCCGTTTTATAAATTTTCCGCCTTTTTTCAGCCAATTTTGCTTTTCCAAAAAAGAAACCCTTTGCTCTACGTAGGGCACGTGATTGGTTTCCAGCCATACATCCAATAAGCGTTCTGCAAGGAAACCGTATACCCTAGACTGATAGGCATCGTATTGGCTGATATCCAGTTGCTTTTCTAATTCAAAAAGCAAGCTGAACAACCAGAAACAATAGGCGTCATAGTAATCTCGGCGCATGACGAACATATTAAACCGATGGCCCCATGTCCGCTGCATCACTAACTCAAACGCCGGGTCATACTGCGAACACTGCTGATGAAGCAATTCTTTGACGGCCTTTAAATCGCCGGCATAATGGGCATGTTCATACTGGCTCTGTGTCGTTTCGATAAAGTAATTGCGCTTTCCCGGCACAATGATCGGTGCAGCCTGCAGAAGCCGCTGAAAATCGTCGCCACGAAGAATATTCCTTCGCTTAGCCTCTGTCGTCATAGCCCACTGGGTATGGGAAAAATAGCGGCGGTAGTGTACCAATCCAACATAGTCTGCATCCAGATTTTTCCAAGCCCAGTATAAGGCCGTCAATTCGCAAAAGTTTGGATTCTTCTCACTTATATTATCACCAGTATCATCCCTTGTATAGCCCAAATCGGCTTTTCCCGCCGCTCCGACGTGGACCGGCAAGTACACGTCGTCATCAGGCATCCAGTATTTTTTATGGGCAGCAATCAAAATTTTTATATTCAACGGCATGTCTACCTTTCTTTTCAAACGTGTTGTTCAGCACATTAAATGTGTTGTTTAGCACACTAAATTTGTTGTTTAACACACTAAATGTGTTGTTTGACACACTAAATGTGTTGTTTGACACATTAAATGCGTTGTTCAGCACACTAAATGTGTTGTTCAGTGTCTATGAGTTACCACATCTACTAACCTAATATGCGCCTTTTTTCCCTAGAACGACGCCAATCGTCCGCCAAATTAAGACAATATCAAACCAGACGTTCCAATTTCGAACATACCAGGTATCCATCTGAACTCGTTCGTCATAGGTCACGTCATTGCGGCCGCTGGTCTGCCACATGCCCGTAATGCCGGGGCGCACCATGTAGAAATCATTAATATATCGGCCGTATTTAGGGACTTCCGCTTTAATAATAGGCCGCGGGCCTACGAGGCTCATGTCCCCTTTCAGCACGTTGATTAGCTGGGGCAGCTCATCCAAGCTGGTCTTGCGAAGGAAGGCGCCGCTTTTCGTGATACGCGGATCGTTTTTCAGTTTAAATTCACTGTGCCATTCTTCTCGCGCTTTGGGATCAGCTTCCAGCAGTTCCTCTAATTTTATATCAGCATCCATACACATGCTGCGGAATTTATAACAGGAAAACTCTTTTCCACCCCGCCCTATACGGCGATGCTTAAAAATAACCGGGCCGGGCGAATCTTTATAAATCCAGAACGCAATCGCCGCCAATACGGGGGAGATACAAATCAAGCCTGCTATCGTGCAGATCAAATCAAAGGCACGCTTGAGGAATCTATTATACCACTGAGCCAGATTATTACGGAAGCTGAATGTAACGATATGCCCGTCAATCAAGCTCTCCATATCCAAGGTCGCCAAGGGCATTTTTCCCATGTCAGGAATAAAAGCAACTCTCTTTACTAATGGCTGCAGCCGATATACAATCCCCTGAACATCTTCATTTTTTAGGCCCGGCGCAATGACCAGCACATGCTTTACGCCGGTCTGCCTGATAACGTTCTCCGCATCAGAAAACGTCCCCAAATGAGGCATCATAGCCAATACTTTTTTTTCTGGTACGTTATCCTCTAAAAAGCCAATAAAATCATATCCCAAACCGGCGTCTTTCTGCAAGTACTCCAACACCAAGGCCGCCGTCTTTCCTGCACCCATGATTAAAATTGGAACTTGCAGCACCTTTACGTGGTTTAGTACTTTTTTTATGATATAGCGGCCTATAACGAGAAACGTAAAAGCAAAAATACACAGTAGCCCGACGAATAACCGTGAGGTCTGCGACGCTGTCTGCGCGAGATACATGACAAAAACCAATAATCCAATAGAATATAGGTTGACACTAAAAATCTCAGACATAATCCGCCAGAACTGTGTGCGGCGAGTATATAATTCATGAGTCTGCATAAAAATAATGTACACAAACGGGATAATAACGTGTATGCTCAACCATGACAGGCGCAACGTCGTTTCCGGCACTAGGAGATTACGCAAATGAAAAGAAACCATTTCAGCGCATAAAATGGCCGCGTAATCAACTACCAGCAGCACCACTGGCATCAATATCGCGCTATGTTTATTTTTTATCGATATAGAAGAAGATAATTCATGTTTCTTCATGTCGGCTGCACTCACTTTAGCATAATTCCAAATTTATCAAATTATATTATACCTTAATTATACTCAGTCGTCTACGCCCCCCGCTGACTGCAACAAAACTGTAACAAATAAAGGAAACAAGGGAATTTAAATGTTTTAACTACACTCATATGGCTATCACATTACTTAATTCTTACATTCCTCTTACACATGCCTGTCCGCTATAAGAATCAATGTCATATTTTCATGCAGATGAACTGCTTCATTCGGCAAATTCATCATATCATTTTTCAAACCCTCTGCCGCACTTTTCATCAAGACCACTTCACCACGTACGTTTTTATGCTGCAATATATTATAATAGAAAAAAGAAGAACAGCCTGAGCCATTCTTCTTTTTATCTGTGCTGCCATATTTCGTTGTCTTACTCTTCGTCTTCCATCATATCGCCGTTGTGGTATACGTCCTGGACGTCGTCCAGGTCTTCCAGGGCGTCGATGAGTTTTTCGAGCTTTTCTGTGCCTTCGGCGTCCAAGGTAATGGTGTTGTCCGGAACCATGGTGATGGATGCGTGTTCTGTTTCGATACCGGCGTCAGCCAAGGCTTTTTCTACGTCGTCAAAGGATTCGGGCGTCGTTACGATTTCAAATTCTTCGCCTTCGGTCTTGACGTCGTCGGCGCCTGCTTCGAGGGCTACTTCCATGATCTGATCTTCGTCGGCGTTTTCCTTGCTTACGACGAAGATGCCCTTGCTCTTGAACATCCAGCCTACGCAGCCTGTTTCGCCGAGACTGTTGCCGTATTTGGAGAATACGTGGCGGACTTCGGCAGCCGCGCGGTTGCGGTTATCCGTGAGGACGTTGACCGTAACGGCAACGCCTGCCGGGCCGTAGCCTTCGTACGTAATTTCTTCGTAGTTCTGACCTTCTGTAGCGCCGGCGCCTTTCTGGATCGCCCGCTTGATATTATCTTTCGGGATGTTGTTTTCTTTTGCTTTTTGGAGAGCCAATTTCAAGCGCATGTTGCCGACCGGGTCCGGGCCGCCCATACGGACGGCGATGGTGATTTCACGGCCGATTTTCGTGGTGATTTTGCCGCGGATGGCGTCGTTCTTGCCTTTTTTACGCTTAATATTTGCCCATTTCGAATGTCCAGACATTCTGTGTTCCTCCTCTTATTGCCACCACGCTTCGCCGGCCAGACGGTCTAAAATAATGGCCGCCGCCGAGCGGACGGATAAGTGGTTGTAGTCTCCTGCGCCGTATACGGGCTCCAGGATATAATCAAATTTCTCCATCGTCTCTTTCGTCATGCCGTAGCCTGTCCCAAAGAGCAGCAGCACCGGCGTGTCGTCTTCCTCACGCTTGCGGCGCAGCTCCTTATAGGAAATGGTATTGGCATAGGTCCGCGCGTCCGTCGTCACGACGTAAGGGCGTTTTCCCTCCGCCTCTTCTACGGCCTTGACGGCGTCTTCAATAGACGGGCGGATGTCGACGATGTCGAAAGCCTGGGTGCGGTAGGCGTTGTACTTCCTGCCGGCCGGGCTTTCCCAAAAGTCCATGATCTTATGCACCATGTCCAGCTGTCCCGGCACATGATGGATAATGAAGTATTTTTTCACGCCATAGGTCTTGGCCGAACGGGATATGTCATGGAGATCATAGTTCGTAATTGCCGTGGCTATGACGTTGAAATGTTTGTCATATATGGGGTAGTGCACCAATCCTACGTACAGAGACGATTTCATCGGCTTTCTTCTCCTTCCAGCTCCGCCAATATGGCCTTGTCCTTCGCTGACAGGTCGCAGGTTTCCAGCAGGTCGGGCCGCTTCTGCAGCGTCCGTTCCAGGGATTTGCGGCGCCGCCAGGCGTCTATCTTGGCGTGGTCGCCGTTTCGGAGCACCTCCGGGACGGTCAGGCCGCGGAATACGGCCGGCTTGGTATACTGGGGATATTCCAGCAGAGAAGCGTAAAACGAATCGTCAGCCGCACTTCCAGCTGCGCCGAGGACGCCGGGAATCATGCGGGCTACGGCGTCGGTGATAGTCATCGCCGGCAGCTCGCCGCCGGTTAGGACGTAATCGCCGACGGAAATGGTTTCATCGGCCAGGCTTTCTTCTACGCGGTAGTCTACGCCTTCGTAGTGGCCGCACAGCAGGATGAGCTGGTCGTACGTCGCCAGCTCCCTGGCCTTGGCCTGCGTGAAGGTTTCACCGGCAGGCCCCATGAGGATGACGCGCCGTTTCGGTACGTCGCGGCGCACGGCCTCTACAGCCGCAAAAAGCGGCCCTGCTTTCATAAGCATGCCGCAACCGCCGCCATAAATCGTGTCGTCTACCATATGATGACGGTCATAGGTGAAATTTCTCGGATTGGTTACATCCAGCTCCAGCAGGCCGGCCGCGCGGGCCCGTCCGATAATGCTGTGCCGGTAAAAGGCCTCTATCAATTCCGGGAAAAGTGATATTATATCGATTCTCATTCGTCTACCCATTCAGGCGGGTCGAGCACCATTTTTCCAGACTCTTCGTCAATGGATTTGACGACGTCGGGAATAGCCGCAAAGAGCGTTTCCTTTCCTTCGTCGTCGGTTACGACGTACACGTCGTTGCTGCCCGTCCGCAAGACGTCGGTAACAGTCCCTAATTTCACATCCTGCAAATCGTAAGCCGTCATGCCGATAATGTCGAAGATGTAATGCTGGCCTTCTTTCAGAGGCATCAAATCTTCTCTCGGCACCTGGAGCTCCTTGCCCCGGAGCAGCTCGGCGGCATTGCGGTCGTCGACGCCGACGAACTTCATAAGGACGACGCGCTTATGGAGCCGCGCGGCGGCAACTTCGTACTTCTTGCCGTCGATGTAGCCGTATTTCATTTGCAGGAAACGCTTCGGAAAATCCGTATCGGGATAAATACGAACATCACCCCGCACGCCGTGCGGGGCAACTATTTGACCGATTGTAAAGAAATCCAATCCAGCCATCGTATTTTATTGGCGAATGGCAACGATCTTGTCGTCTTCGACCAAGATTTCCGTTCCCATTAATTTACCCAAATCATCGCCGACTTGGACGACTACGGTCTGTTCAAGCGTGCCTTGTCTGATTTCGGAACCGATTGCTAACTGTTCAGCTTCGTTTCTGTCATGCTGCGCTTTTGCTTTGGCAGCCTGGAGACGCTGTTTTTGTTCTTCTACGCGGGCCCGCAGGGAAATCAAGCCCTGGGCGTCGATTTTCGCCTGCTCGGTCATCATGCGTTTGGCCTGGAATTCCAGGTTCTGCATTTCCCGATCGATATCACTCAGCGCCTGGTCCGTATTTCTGAGGATTTTATCCTTCAGCGCCTGGGTTACCTTGGCTTTTACGGCGACAGGAACGCGCAATGTAATCTGATCCATGGTTCCTCCTATACGATATCAACGGATACTTTCTTGTTCGCCTTCACTGCCGCAGCCTTGACAACAAGGCGCAGCGCTTTCGCGATTTTGCCTTGTTTGCCAATGACTTTGCCCATATCTTCGGGCGCGACATGAAGCTGATATACTTCGAGGCCTTTTTTCTGAATTTTCGTAACTGTAACTGCTTCGGGCTGTTTGACGAGCGCCTTGGCAATACATGCAATTAATTCTTCCATATGTCTCAGCCTCTCTTACTTCTTCTTGGATGCTTCAAACTGAGCCATGATGCCGGCTTTTTTGAAAAGGGAGCGAATCGTATCGGTAGGCTGTGCACCTTTGCCGAGCCATGCTACTGCTTCTTCAGCGTTGACTACCAAACGGCTGTCAGCGTCTTTAGCCGGATCGTACGTGCCAATCGTCGCAACCGGACGGCCGTTGTTGCGGGCGTCGCGGGAATCCGCTACGACAACACGGTAGAACGGTTTCTTTTTAGCACCTAAACGAGCCAAACGAATTTTAATCATTGAAATTCACCTCCTCTATATGGTATCCCTATTCGGGGAATCAGCTATTTAAAAGGGCAGGCGGGGCAGGAAGCCGCGCCGTTTCCCCTGCTGTGCTTTCTTAGCCTGCTTCATCATCTTCTGCATCTCCGTAAACTGCTTGAGAAGGCGGTTTACGTCCTGGACGCGGGTGCCGCTGCCCTTGGCGATGCGCCGCTTGCGGCTGTCCTTGATGAGCATTTTCGGGTTCGTACTCGCCCGTTCCTGGGCGGTCATGGACGTGATAATCGCTTCAATGCGCTTGAACTCCTTGCCGTCCATGTCGATTTTGTCGAGTTCTTTTTTATACTTGCCAATGCCGGGAATGAGGCTCATAAGACTGCCCATATTTCCCATTTTCTTGATCATCTGCAGTTGGCTGAGAAAATCATCAAAGGTAAAGCTGCCGCTCTTCATGGTCTTTTTCATGTTGGCCATGGATTCTTCGTCAAAAGCAGCCTGTGCCCGTTCGATAATTGTTTCTACGTCGCCTAAATCAAGAATTCGCGACGCATAGCGGTTCGGATGGAATTCTTCCAATCCGTCGAGCTTTTCACTGACGCCGATATACTTAATCGGCTTGCCCGTCACGGCTTTGATGGACAACGCAGCGCCGCCGCGGGCGTCGCCGTCGAGCTTGGTCATGATCATGCCGTCGATGCCGAGGGCGTTGTCGAAGGCCGAGGCTGCCGTTACGGCGTCCTGGCCGGTCATGGCGTCTACGACGAGGAGGATTTCATGAGGATGAACTTCTCCTTTGATGTTGACCAGCTCGTCCATGAGGACTTCGTTGATGTGCAGGCGGCCGGCCGTATCGATGATGACGATATCGCGGAGATGGCTCAAGGCGTAAGGAATAGCGTCTTTGGCAATCTTAACCGGGTCCTGACAGCCTTCTTCCGTATAGACAGGCACGTCCAGTTCCTGTCCCAGTACCTGGAGCTGCGTAATCGCAGCCGGGCGGTATACGTCGCCGGCGACCAGCAGCGGGCTTTTGCCCTGCTTTTTCAGCAACCGGGCCAGCTTGCCTGCCGTCGTCGTCTTACCGGCGCCCTGCAGGCCTACGAGCATGACGACCGTCGGCGGCTTGGACGCGATGGCGATGCGGCTCTGCGTCCCGCCGAGGAGCTCTGTCAGCTCGTCGCGGACAATTTTAATAACGGTTTGAGAAGCATTCAAACTGCCGAATACTTCTTCGCCTACGGCTTTTTCCCGTACGCGCTTGATAAAATCTTTCGTAACGGCAAAGTTAACGTCGGCTTCCAGCAATGCGCGGCGCATCTCTTTCAGCGCTTCGCTTACGTCTTCCTCCGACAGCTTGCCCTTGCCGCGAAGCTTTTTGAAGGCCGCTTGAAACCGTTCTGACAAACTTTCGAATGGCATAAAAAGCCTCCTTTATAGCTCGATTTCTTTCAATATATGCGCAGCTTGTTCAATCTGCTCGGCCGTCCCCTGCTCCAGCAAGGCTGCGGCCTGTTCCAGCTTCTCCCGGGCCGCGTCATTCCGGGCCAGCAGGTGAAGCCGTTCTTCATATTCTTCCAGCGAACGCGATGCCCGGCGCAGCATGTCGTACGCGCCTTGTCTGGAAATGTTCAGCTCTTCGCCGATTTCTGTCAGCGACAGATCCATTTCAAAATACATTTCCATACAGCGCCGCTGCCGCTCCGTCAAAAGAGGCCCGTATATATCGAGGAGCCGTCCCTTGCGTACTACGTCTTCCAGCATGTTGTCACCGCCTCCGCATTCAGCGCACTGTGATAGTATACATAAAAAGGAGTTGCCTGTCAAGTAGTTTTACTTGTCAGATATAATTTTATCGGCCGTTTTATGCTGCCCGAATGGTAGAACGGCCTGCTGCGCCTTTCTCACATTGACCCGGACGTTATAAAAGGTGCTTCCCCGTCCCTTATCGCTCAGGCGCTGCGACGTCAGGGCGTTGACCGACCGGTCGCCTGGGCAGCGCTCGATCCACCACAGGCCTTCCGACACGACCTGGCCCGGCGCCGTCCGGTCCGTTATATGGAGGGTAAATAAGGCTTCACCCCGGCTGTTCCAAGCGACGACCTTCTCGCCATCGCTGAATCCCTGCCGGGCCGCGTCGTCGGGATGCATGAACAACACCATCGTGCGGGAACGGGTCAATTCGTCCCGTTCATTAAAAGACGAATCCAATACGCGCGGGTCTGTTCCGTTGGTGAAATAGTAATCTCCGTCTTCCTCGCAGGCTGGGAAATAGTCAGGCACGGCCGGCGTTTCCCTGTCATTTCTGATTTCGATTTTTCCCGACGGCGTGCCGAAGGTCAGCTTGTACTGCTCCGGCAGTCCCAGCTCGACGGGGTCGCCGCGGCGCAGGGCTTCCCCGTCGACGGGCACGGGCCAGGAACTCGTCGAATCGATAAGCGCCTCGACGAGATCGTCTTCGCTTTGATGGAAAAACGGATCGTCTATTCCCATTGCTTTTGCTAAATCGCAGGCGACGCGCCAGTTGGACCGGCATTGCCCTAAGGGTTCGATGACGGCCTTTCCTCGTCCGACGACGTAGCTGCCGTATGAATAATAGAGGTCGTCATGCTCCAGCGACGTCGTCGCCGGCAAGATGATGTCAGCGTAGCGGGCCGTATCGGTCAGGAACCGTTCGTGGACGACGGTAAACAAATCTTCCCGGGACAATCCGGCGATGACTTGATTTTGGTCAGGAGCCGTGCAAGCTGGGTTGGATGAATAGACAAAGAGGCTGCGGATAGGCCGCTCTGTCTGCAGCAGGGCCGAGCCGATTTCGCACATATTGACGCGCCGCGCCGGCTTTTTCCACTCGTCCTTTGTCACGACGGACTGGTCGAAGGCCGTACTGCACGACGTCGACATCATCAGGCCGCCGCCATCGTGCTGCCATGCGCCGACAGCGGCAGGCAGACAGGCAATGAGCCGCACGGTCATGGCTCCATTCGTATAGCGCGACAGTCCCGTGCCGAGACGGATAAAGGGAGCCCTCGCCCGGCCATAAGCCGCAGCCAGCTCTTCTACAACAGCTGCCGGAACGCCTGTCGCGTCCTGCACATAGGCCGGCGTATACTTCTGCAGCACGTCCTGCGCCAATTCCGTCCAGCCCTGCACGTATGCATCGATAAAGGCCTCGTCGCACAGGCCGTCCCGCTGGAGACAATGCAAAACGCCCAAGGCCAAGGCCCCGTCGCTGCCCGGCTGGGTCTGGATAAACCGGTCGGCCCGCCGCGCCGTCTCGGTAGCGTACGTATCAATGCACCAGACCTGAGCGCCCCTCTTCTTCGCCTCCTGCACATCCTTGAGAAAATGGAGATTCGTCGACAGCATGCTGATGCCCCAGAGGATGAGGAAATCGCTGTGCTGCGCCTCCTGAGGCCTCATGCGCAGCGTACGTCCCATGACGCTGTTCCACCCGTAGTTCTTAGCGGCCGAGCAAATCGTCCGTTCCAGCTCGGACGCGCCAAGCCGATACCATAAGCCGTGGTATGCATTGTGCTGGACCATGCCCATCGTGCCGGAAAAGGAATAAGGCAATATCGCTTCGCCGCCGTATGCATGGATGATGTGCCGCCATCTTTCGGCAATGTCTCGCAGCGCCTCGTCCCAGGATATGGATTCAAATTGGCCGGAGCCTTTTGGACCGGTCCGGCGCAGCGGCGTCAGCAATCGCCTTGGCGAATATACCGTCCGCTCGTAATGGGCCATTTTCGGGCACAGCATCCCCCGGGTAAAGGGATGAGCGGGATTGCCAGCTACCTTGACGACGACGCCCTTATCTCTGTAAGCCAATATCCCGCAGGCGTCAGGACAATCGTAGGGACAAACGGTTTTGCAGATTTCCATAGTCTCACCTCGTATGCACTAGTCTATATCCGCATTGTATAAAACAGATGTATGTTTGTCAAAATCAAAGAACCTCCTGTATACGAAAAAAAGCGTTCTGCCGAGAGAACGCCTTATTACGTACATATATTATTGTATTAAAAGAAACCGTTTTTCTTTCCATATATCGTCCAACGTCACATTCGATAGGGCGTCGAACAGGCCCATATGAAAGCTGCCCATGCCCTTGGATTCCTGCGCCGCCTGCTCGCCGGCGATGCCCATAACCGCCGCAGCCAGCACCGCCGCGTGCCACGGCTCATGGGCCGACATATACACAGCCGTCAGTACGCCGAGCATGCAGCCCGTGCCGGTCAGCTTTGCCAGAACCGGCGTGCCGTTGGCAATGCCGCAGGCCTGCGTTCCATCGGTTACGACGTCGACAGGGCCGCTGGCCAATACGACAGCCTGATGGGCCGCCGCATAAGCGCCGAATTCTCCAGCCGCCGCGGCAAAGGTATCTGCCGTCACGGCGTCGGCCGCGCCGGCGTCGACGCCCGAGCCATGGGAATCTAACCCGCAGAGGGCGCGGATTTCCGAGCTGTTGCCCTTGATGACTGCCGGATGATAGGCCTCGATAAAGTCATGGGCAAAACGGCGGCGCAGGGTACTGCACGATACGCCTACGGCGTCGATGAGAATGGGTATGCCCAATTCATTGGCCCGCGCGGCAGCCCGCTGCATGCCCTCCATGCGGTCGTCGGCAATATTTCCCAAATTCACGGCCAGCACGGAAGCCAGCGACACGAATTCCGCCGCTTCCTCCGGGTGAGACGCCATGTTGGGACTGGCCCCGACGGCCAGAACCAAATTGGCGCAGTCGTTCATCGTGATGGGATGGGTGATACAGTGAATGAGCGGCTTCGTCTCTTCGACATGGCGAAGAATGGACGCAAAGGACTCATACAGATTATTTTCGTTTTCCATTTTCATATACCTGAATACCTAATTTCTGCTGAAATTCGCGAAGCGTGCCGCTGCGGGACAAGGCCATGAGCAGGCAGAAGGCGATGGAACCGCCGATGAGGGTCCCGCTGATGAACATGGGCACGTAGTACATCCACGACAAGCCCGTACGGCCGTAGAAGATTTCCATAACCGGGTAAGACACGACAGCGCCGATAATGCCGGTGCCGATGATTTCACCGATGACGGCGCAGATAATCTTGCCCTTCGACGCCCGGTACAGCAAGCCCGACAAGACAGCGCCAAAGACAGCCCCCGTCAGCGCCAGCGGCGGAATCCCCATGATCGTCATGCGGATAATGCCGATGAGCGTCGCGCACAGCAGGGCATACCAGGGCCCCATGAGGACGGCGCAGACGATATTGATCAAATGCGCCATGGGGCACATGCCTTCAATACGCAGAATCGGCGAAATGACGACGCCCAGACCAATCAGCATAGCCAGCAGCACCAGCCGCAGCACTTTTTTATCTTTTTCCATAAAAAAACTTCACTCCCTTTATTGTATTCCCGGCATATCTGCGGCAACACGAGGAGCGAAGTTTTTATGATTGCAGCTTAAATACACGGCTCCCGCCTGCAGACGCCAAGGCATCGGTCGGTACTCCCTAGTACCCTCTCACCCCGAAACACGGGTTCCCTCGCTATGTATTGAAAAAAGACTCAGGGCGCTCCCCCTCAATCTCAAGTCTTAGTATAGCAAAATCGAGGGAGATGTCAATTATATCCTATATATGATTATTTCCAAAATTCAACTTCCGACAAGTTGAGGCCGATGGATTCGGCTTTGAAGACCGGGTTCTTGCCTTCGGCGCGCTGCCGCTGGTAGTCCTTCAAGGCTTTGACGGCAACGTTGCCCAGAATAAGGCAGGCCGGGATGTTGATGAGGCACATGAAGCCCATGAGAATATCGGCGATAGCCCATACGGCGGCCATGGACATGCCGGCGCCGACGAAGATGGCGATGACGCAGACAACGCGGAAGGCCGTCATGAACTGTTTGGTCGGTTCGCCGCGGTGAATGAAGTTAATGCAGTTATCGACATAGAATAGGTTGCCGATGAGCGTCGTAAAGGCAAACAATACCATGCTGAAGGTAATCAGCATCGGGCCGAAGCTGCCGTATGCCGACGTGGCGGCCTGCTGGATGTATACGGCCCCGGCCGCTTCTTCCGTAATGGGCACGCCGGAGCACAGGCCGAGGAAAGCCGTCGCGCTGCAGACGAGCATCGTATCGATGAAGACGGACAGCATCTGCACCAAGCCCTGCTTTACGGGATGGCTTACGTGAGCCGACGCGGCAGCGTTCGGAGCCGAGCCGATACCGGCTTCATTGGAGAACAGGCCGCGTTTGATGCCGTAAATCATGCACGAACCGGCGACACCGCCCAGGATCGCTTCAAAGTCAAAGGCGTCGGCGAAAATCATGGCCAACACGTTGGGAATTTCACCGATGTGGAACAATACGACAAACAGGGCCGCTAAAATATAAATCGCGCCCATGACGGGAACCATGACCGACGTCACCTTGACGATGCGCTTGCCGCCGCCCATGACGCAGTAGCCGACGAGGAGGGCGATAATCGCACCGAGAATCCACGGCGTCGACGTCTGGTCATAGAAATCATATACGGCAAAGGTCGACTGGAGGTTGTACGAAGCCAGCATGTTGAAACCGCCGGCATAGGTCAGAATCAAAAAGACGGCGAAGATGACGCCTAAGGTGCGGTTATGCATGGCCGTTTCGATATAGTACGCCGGGCCGCCGTAGCTTCCGCCTTGGCTGTCGCGCCGCTTGTACACCTGGGCCAGGGTGCTTTCGATAAAGGCGCTGGCTCCGCCGATAAAGGCCAGCAGCCACATCCAGAATACCGAGCCCGGGCCGCCCAGGCAGACGGCCGTCGACACGCCGATGATGTTGCCCGTACCGACGCGGGAGGCCGTAGAAATCATGAGGGCCTGAAAGGAGGAAATAGCCCCCTTTTCTACAGGCTCTTCCATGACGACGCGCACGCTTTCGCCGAACATGCGGATCTGAACGAGGCCCGTCTTAGCCGAAAAAATCAGGCCGGCTACGCTGAGGACGACGATCAGCACGGGATAGTACATAAAATCATCTAAAGCTAATAATAAATCCATACTACGTCTCGCACTTCCTTTCTCTTTGACATCTCGGCGCATCTTGTCTATCCCGGGAGTGCAGACGATAGGACAGTACGGCCTGAGCAATCAAATAATAAAATCTTTTTTCACTATATAAAAAGCGTAATACGTTTTACGATGATTGTCAATAATTATACAGGAATAGCCTATATCAAATTGATATGCAGTTTGTCTTTCCATTGCGTATTGCATATCTTATGTAAAGGGACGAGCGACTGAAAATCTGCAAGATTATGACCTCTTTCGTAATTTATATTTTTCAAAGTGCCGTTCCATTTATTTTCTTTACTTCAGCCCTGTAGTATAATAAAAAAGAAAGAAAGGTGATTATACATGTCCTTACTGCCAAATCTCATTGCGCAAGCCATTGCCTTCGACCGAGGCGACGCCCGGCGCATCCATCATTTCCTCAAGGTTTACGCCTATGCCGATACGATCGGCCGCTTGGAAGGCCTCCCTGACGACGTGCAGGAAACGCTCTCCGCAGCGGCCGTCCTTCACGACATCGGCATCCACGCCGCCGAAGAAAAGTACGGCAGCTCCAGCGGCAAATACCAAGAACTCGAAGGGCCGGCGCCGGCACGGCACATCCTCTCGTCGTTAGGCTGCGATGAAGGGCGCATCGACCGCGTCTGCTACCTCATTGCCCATCACCATACGTACGACGGCGTAAACGGCATGGATTATCAAATCCTGCTGGAAGCAGATTTCCTCGTCAACGCTTATGAAGACAACCTGACTAAAGAAGCAATCTGCACGTTCTGCCGCAAGGTTTTCCGTACAGAAAGCGGCATCCGGCTGCTGCGAGAAACATTTGATATACAAGATATATAAAAGGAGGAGTTTTCCATGACCAACGTAGACAAATTCATCGATATGGTCCAGCATTCGGATAATATCGTATTCTTCGGCGGTGCCGGCGTATCGACGGAAAGCGGCATTCCCGATTTCCGCAGCGTCGACGGCTTATATAATCAGAAATATAAGTACCCGCCGGAAACGATTTTAAGCCATTCCTTTTACGTCAGCCAGCCTGAAGAGTTTTACCGGTTTTACCGCGACAAGATGCTCTGCCTGGATGCGCAGCCCAACGCTGCTCATATAAAATTAGCCGAATTGGAACAGGCCGGCAAGCTGAAAGCCATCGTCACGCAGAACATCGACGGCCTCCATCAAAAAGCCGGCAGCAAAAACGTCCTCGAACTGCACGGCAGCGTGCACCGCAACTTCTGCCAGCGCTGCCATAAATTCTTCGACGCCGAGTACATGCTCCACAGCGACGGCGTGCCGAAGTGCGATGCCTGCGGCGGCCCCATTAAGCCCGACGTCGTCCTGTATGAAGAAGGACTGGACAACGACGTCATCGAACAGTCCCTGTACTATATCAGCCATGCCGACATGCTCATCATCGGCGGCACATCCCTCGTCGTCTATCCGGCAGCCGGCCTGGTCCGCTACTACGGAGGCCATAAGCTGGTCCTCATCAATAAGTCGGCGACGGATATGGATAAGTCGGCCGATTTAGTCATCAACGAGCCTATTGGCGAAGTATTCAGCCGCATTACACTATAACGACACAAAAAGGAGACAGGCCCTCTTCGGCTGTCTCCTTTTTTATGCATACGCACGCATTATTATGAATTATAATTCCATTTCAGCAAAAAGGCCGAGTTGACGATGACTATAACCGAGCCGGCATTGTGCACTAGGGCGCCGACGACGGGGTTTAATATGCCGACCATGGCTAAGGCGACGGCAATGAAATTCAGGGTCATGGAAAAGGTCAGGTTGCATTTAATCGTAAACATCATCCGTTTCGATAAGGCCACTAAATGGGGCAGTTCTTTGACTTCATCGTCTACGAGGACGATATCGGCGGCGTCGATGGCGATGTCGCTGCCAATGCCGCCCATAGCGATGCCTACGTCGGACCGTTTCAAGGACGGCGCGTCGTTGATGCCGTCACCAATCATGCAGATGCGTTCCCGCCTGTTTTGGTAATCCCGAATATGACGGAGCTTGTCTTCCGGCAGGCATTGGGCATGTACGTCCTGAATCCCTAGCTGGGACGCGATGGCCTTTGCGGCGTTTTCGTTGTCCCCAGTCAGCAGCACCGGCTGTACGCCTAATCTGGTTAAATCCTGCATCATAGCTGCGCTTTCCCTGCGCACCGTATCGGTCAATGCCAGAAAGCCGGCAAATGCGGAATCGACGGCAACGTATATGATCGTACTGCCTTGGGCAATATATTCCTCGGCCCTATCTTTTGCTTCTTTCGATAGGACAGTACCAGCCGCTTCCATCATGGATTCATTACCGGCACGGACGTCTCTTCCCTCTATGCAGGCCGTTACGCCGGAGCCGACGATCATGTGAAACTGTTCCGCCCTCGGCAAGGCTGTGCCGTAAAGCTGCTGGAATCCCCGCACGACGGCTTTGCCCAAGGGATGTTCCGACGACGCTTCCGCTGCGGCTGCCAGCCGGTACAGCTGTTCTTCGCCCATAGCGGCTCCTGCCGTCCAGACGGCGGTCACCTGCGGTAGTCCATACGTCAAGGTGCCGGTCTTATCAAAGGCTATTTTCGATACGCCGGCCAGGCGCTCCAGGGCATCGCCTTCGCGGACGAGGAACCCGTGCTTCGTCACGTTGCCGATACCGGCCATGATAGCCGTCGGCGTAGCCAATACGAGGGCGCAGGGACAAAATACGACGAGAATCGTAACGGAACGGATTATTTCCCCAGTAACAAACCAGGTTGCAGCGGCAGCCGACAACGCGGCGATGACAATCCATGTCGCCCAGCGGTCAGCGATGCCGACGATCTTGGCCTTTCCGGCGTCAGCCGACTGGACGAGGCGGATCATGCGCTGAATAGAGCTGTCTTCACCGACCTTCTTCGCTTCCATCGTAAAAGCGCCGAATTGGTTTACCGTACCGCTCGCCACGGTATCGCCGGCTTTTTTATCTACCGGCAGGGATTCGCCGGTCATGACGGCCTGGTTCACTGACGTCTGGCCGGACAGGATGACTCCGTCGACGGGAATCGTTTCGCCGGGAATCACGCGCAGGATATCGCCGACCTGTACATGACTGGCTTCGATGAGTTCTTCCTTGCCGCCGCGCAGCACCCGGGCCGTCTGCGGCGTCAAGCGGACGAGCTTTTCAATTCCAGCCCGGGCTTTGGAGACGGTCATTTCTTCCAGCAGCGCGCCGAGCTGCATGATGAAGGCAACTTCACCGGCGGCAAAATCTTCGCCGATGATAACTGCCGCGACTAAGGCAATCGATACGAGTACGTCGGCTTTAATGTCAAATTTCGTAATCAGCCCAATACAGGCCTCTAAGATAATCGGCACGCCGCACAGTACGATAGCCACCCATGCCGGCTCAAAGGGCAGGGACCATAGATCAAAAATGCTGACAACCAGGGCAATCCCCGATATAACCAGCAAAACAATATCCTTTTTCATACCGCCTAATTCCAAAAACCATTCGAGTCGCTCAACCATATCATATCCCTCCTAAATAGGTATACCCCTATATGTATATCTTTTATGTGTTCATTATACATATAGGGGTATAGGCAGTCAAGTAAAATAAAAAAGAGACAGCGCGTCGGAATCTCTCCTTCACGCTATCTCTTATGGTTTTCTGACAACAAGTTTACGCGTGGGCGTTCGTCGTCGCCGCTACGTGTTCTCTCGTCTTTTCTACGGCAGCTTTTGTTTCGGCATTTTTAGGCATGGACCATACGATGACGGCAGCCAGGAATACCAATACGGCAAAGATGTACATGCCGGCATCGCGGCTGTAGTTCTGAATCATGTAGCCCAGCAGCATGGGAGCGAAGAAGCCGCTCAAATTGCCCAGGGCGTTGATGGCTCCGCGGGCACCGCCGGCCACTTCGGGCTGGAAGGTTTCGGCGACGATAGTCCACAATACGGGATGGCCCGACAGCCAGAAGAAACCGCAGAGGCACAGGAAGGCAAAGGACAGCCAACCCGAATAGGACGCCGTAAATACGGAAGCGATGATGCACAGGCCGACGCAGACGTACGGAATGATGCAGTACTTGCGGCGGTTCTGGCTCTTATCGGCCATGCGGCCGAAGAAGACGATGCCCAGGGCGGCAGCGATGTTCGGCAGCGCCGACAGCCAGCCAACCATGCCGATATCGGCTTTCAGGATATCCTTGATAATCGTCGGCAGCCAGAAGCTCAATACGTAGAAAGCGCAGCAAATGAGGAAGTATACGGCAACCATTTTCCACAAGTTAATATCGAAGACCAGTTCTCTGTAGCTCGTCTTCGTCGCGCTCTTATTCGTGGCGGCAGCAGCTTTTTTCGCGGCCGCTTCGGCAGCCAGTTCGCTTTCAATCCAGTTGCGTTCTTCTGCGCTCAGCCATTTCGCCTTACTCGGACGGTCGGCGATGAGGGGCATCCACAAGAAAATCAAGGCGATGGAAGCTACGCCTTCGATGATGAACATTTCACGCCAGCCCCAGGTCGCGATGAGCCAGCCCGAAATGGGGCCGGAAATAATAGCCGATAAGGGGAAGCTCAGCAAGAAAATCGAATTGGCGCGGGCTCGTTCCGCCGGCGGGAACCAATGAGAAATAATGACTAAAATCGCCGGAAAAATACCGCCTTCAGCGATGCCCAAAATAAAGCGCACGACGTTGAATTCAAAGGACGTGCTGATAAATCCGCAAATCGTCGCGCAGCCGCCCCAAATGACGATCATGGCCGCAATGAAATGCTTGGCGCTCTTCCGTTCCGCCAAATGGCCGCCCGGAACCTGCAGGAGCAAATAGCCCCAGAAGAAAATGCCGATGGCCATGCCGATCGCCACGGCGTCTAAGCCCAAGTCTTCCATCATGCCGCCGGCCATGGCAAAGGAAATATTGG
Source organism: Megasphaera stantonii (assembly GCF_025567065.1). Classification (NCBI taxonomy): domain Bacteria; kingdom Bacillati; phylum Bacillota; class Negativicutes; order Veillonellales; family Veillonellaceae; genus Megasphaera; species Megasphaera stantonii. The sequence continues at coordinate 22,942 of NZ_JAOQKD010000019.1, read as the reverse complement.
CGCGGTCGATGTTGGCCACAATATATACCAGCACTGTCGCCGGCAAAATGCGCCACCATCGCGTGTTTGGAATCTTCGTTTCGTTCGTCATACTACCATCTCCTTCAAAATCTCTGTTCTTTCCATAGTACAACTCAAAATAAAAAAAATCTTTCATCTCACCAGAGACGAAAGATTTACTCACGCGTTACCACTCTAATTCACGCCATACGGCATGCCCTCAGCAGGTACGGACAATGTGTCGATACCCTCCTGTCTGTTAACGGCCAGGCCCCGGCTCCGCCTACTGCAATGTTCAGGGAGCTGCTTCGAGACGAGTTCACTTCCATTCCGTTGCCGCTTCCCACCAGCCAGCGGCTCTCTGCAAACTTTCTGGAACTTACTATTTCTCTTCAACGCATTTTTATTTTGACTTGATGTATGCATAGTACCACAACTCATAGTCTTTGGCAAGCAGTTTTTTTGAAAATTTTCAGTAAACTTTTAGGTTAATCGTTTTATGTATCCCATCAAATTTAAGTTAATCGTTTAAATAATAAAGAAAAGCCGCAGCGAAGGCCCTTGTTAAAGGCCGGCTTCGCTGCGGCTTTTCATGTCATTTTTATTTAATATTCGCAAACCGTTCGACGGCTTTCGTAAACTTTTCGATGGTCTTGTCCGGGTCGCCGTGGGCAATGCCGTCGCGGACGCAATGGCGGATATGACCTTCTAAAATAACCTGTCCGCACTTATGCAGGGCCGATTTCGCCGCATTAATCTGCGACAGAATATCTTCGCAGGGAATATCTTCGTCGATCATGCGGTCGATAGCCTGTACCTGGCCGATGATCTTCTTCAGCCGGCGGTGCAGATTCTCTGCATCCATACATTGTTTCATGTAGCGTTCCCCCTTATGGGCTGACTAAAAATATACGAGCGTCACGCCGGCGCCGCCGCCTTCTACGTCGTCGAGAGCGTACTTCTTGACGAAGGGCTGACCGTCTAAAAACTCGTGGATTTGACGGCGCAGGGCGCCGCTTCCCTTGCCGTGGATAATGCGCACCGGGCTGAATCCGGCAGCCAAAGCCTGATCCAGGAATTTTTCCACGTCCGGCAGCGCTTCCTGATAGGTCTTGCCGATGATATTGAGCTCCGTCGCGACGCTGGCCGTGCGGATAGGCCGGAAGGAAGACGAAGCGCTGGCCTTGCGTTCTGCCTGCTCTTCCCTCTTGATTTCATCCAGATAGGGAGCGCTGACATCCTGCAGCTTGACGCGGACTGTCATACCCCGGACCGATACGGTCAGCTTCTTGCCGTTGATTTCCGTGACCGTGCCCAGTCCGTCCAGGGAATTGATAAATACGCTTTGGCCTACCTTAAGCTGCGACGGGTCGACAGGGTCGCGGTGCGGCTTTTCCTTATCGGGCAGGGAAATCTGCTGAATCGCCCGGCGGGCCTGGTCGATAGCCTTGGCCTTTTCCTTGTCGGAGCTGTCCTTGGACTGCTGCTTGAGCTCGCGGATGATCCGTTCCGCTTCGACGCGGAGATTGCGCTTCAAATCGAAGGCCTCGCGGCGGCTCGAGTCGATGATATCCTGCCGCTTGGCCGATACCTTTTCCTTTTCCCGGCGCAGCTCGTCTTCTATGCGGCGCACGTCGGCCAGCTTCTGTTCCAGCTCGGCCTGTTCTTCGTCCATGCGCTTGGACTGGCTGTTGAGCTTGGTCAAAATAGCTTCCATGTCGACGTCCTGAGCCTTGCTGCGCAGCTCCTTCGCCTTGGCCAGTATCTCCGCCGGCATGCCGAGGCGTTCGCTGATGCTGAAGGCATGGCTGCTGCCGGCGGCGCCGATGCGCAGCTTATACGTCGGCCGCAGCGTTTCTTCATCGAATTCTACGTGGCCGTTTTCAATGCCCGGCGTATTGTAGGCATAGTTTTTCAAGTCGTTGTAATGGGTCGTCACCATGACGTACGACCCTTTCTGATACAAGGCGTCCAGTACGGCGATGGCAATGGCACTCCCCTCGGCCGGGTCCGTACCGGAGCCCAGTTCGTCGGCCAGAATGAGGTCGTCGGCCGTGCAGTGGCGCAGGATGTAGACGATTTGCTTCATATGGCTGGAAAAGGTACTGAGGTTTTGAGAAATATCCTGTTCGTCGCCGATATCAGAAAAGACGTCGCGGAAAATGGGCAGCTCCGAATCTTCGCCCACAGGGATGAACAAGCCGGCCTGATGCATGAGAACCAACAGCCCCAGCGTTTTCATCGAAACGGTCTTGCCGCCTGTATTGGAGCCCGTAATGAGGAGAATGCGGTATTCGCCGCCGAGAATAATCGTATTTGGCACGACGGCCTTCGCGTCGATGAGGGGATGGCGGGCCTGGACGAGGCGGACGATTCCCTTCTGCGAAACGGACGGCCGGCAGGCCTTCATCTGCTGGGCCAGCTGCGCCTTGGCAAAGGCGAATTCCAGTGCGGCGACGCATTTCGTACTGTCCATGAGATCGTCATACTGACCGCTCACAAGAGCTGTCAGGCGGCGGAAAATACGCTCGATTTCCTTCGTCTCGCCGATGCGGGCAGCCTGCAAGTCGTTGTTGGCATTGACGATAGCCAAGGGCTCGATGTACAGCGTCGAGCCGCTGGCCGACGTGTCGTGGACGATGCCCGGAAAGGCATGGCGGTATTCCTGCTTGATAGGCACGACGTAGCGGTTGTTGCGGACCGTTACCAGGGCGTCCTGGAAATACTTTTGATATTCTTTATTCTGCAGTACGCCCGTCACGTACCGCTTCGTCTGCCGTTCCAGCTCGACGATGCGGTTTCGCAGGCGCATGAGCTCCGGCGATGCGTTGTCGCGAATCTGGTGGTTTTGATCGAACACGCCGGCCATTTTATGAGAAATAAGGGAAAAATCGCCGATACCTTCGGCTTTCTCTGCCAGCTGGGGATATTCCTCCCCCTTATCCATGAAATACTGGCGGATGTCGCCGTATCGCCGGACGTTGTTCCAAATATCGATGCAGTCCTGCCCTTCGAGGGTCACGTCACGCCGGGCCTTTTCCAGAGCCGGACGGATGTCGACGATGCCCCCCATCGGCACGGACGCCTCGCTTTGCAGACAACGATAGGCTTCTTCCGTATCGTTCAGGCTCCGGGCTACTTCCTCTGCATCGCATACCGGCTTGAGCCGGCGGGCAATCTCCTTGGACATGCGCGACGGCGCAAGGCGGACGAGCATGTTTTGTACTTGATAAAAGCCGAGAATACGCAAACTTCGTTTATTCATCTATTTTCGTTACTCCTGATTTATAAAATACCGCGGAAAAAATGGCCTCGCGTAACACCGCGGTCTTCCTTACCGAAGACCATCGTTTCCAATCCGTCGCGGAGGCGGACGTACTGCTTCGCCGCGCGGCCTACCCATTCGGGAGAGCATCCCCGCCCTTCAATGCGCAGTATAGAAATGCCAGCCCGCTTCAGCTCGTTGAAATAGGGAACCATGTTCAGCTCCTTGCTGTTCAGGATATGATTGCGGCAATACTGGTCTGTCACAACGGGGAATTGCTCGCTGCGCCGGTCTTCCAAGGCAAAGCCGCCTTTCATACAGGGAGCAGAGCAGCCAGCCTTGCGGCCCGTTCCGGCGAAGGCCGCGACGGCGCATGATTCGGTAATCATCATTTCCAGCCGTCCCGCTATGACGGCTTCGACGGGGCAGCGGACCGCTTCGGCTATCTTCCCTATTTGCCGCAGCGTCGCTTCGGCCGACACGGTAATGCCGGCGCAACCCAGCCGCACGTATTCGCCTGCCGCCGCGCTATTGAATATATTTAACGACCAGTCGGCATATACAGGTATATCGGCCCCCATATCCCGCAGCATGGAAAATACGCTCATAGAGCCGGCATACACTCCGTCAACGCCGCTCTGCAGGGCCTGTTCCAGCTCACGCCGCACCAACCCGTTGTGCCGCTGCGATACGACGCGGGGCGTCGCCGCCCACAAGGACGCGCCGCCTTCATGGGCAACGCGGACGGCTTCCAGCCACTGGGCGGCAGAAAACGAATGGTGATGGTACGATTCACCGCCGAAAATCACCCGGTCGGCGCCGCTGTCTGCGGCAGCCTGGACGGCGTCTATGGAATCGCAGCGGACGGCTATGGATAAGGGTATGGGCTGCCCATTGCCTGAGGCTTGGACAAAGCAGTCGTCAGACGGCGTCCCGGCCGACGGGCGGACGTACTCCGCCAGAATATCTTCGGTCAGCTTATCGGCGCATTGGCGGCGCAGCTCGTTGAGCACGCTGGCCGGAATCATATACGATTCATCCCAAATCGTAGCGTCGGCCAGCATAAAAGGCGTATCGCCGAGGCGATCGAGCTGACTCTTCACCCATTCAGCCGTGGCTGGACGTTTCTTAGCCTTCTGCACGACATAGTCCGATACGACGTCCGCCGTATGACCTGCTTCATCCCAGCCTGTCAGCCGCAGCCGCCCTTCGCCGTCTGCATCGACGTGGCAGTACAAGGCGATGCGCCGCTGCAGCCCTTCGGCATGGCTCTGCCGGTCTTCCTTGCGGGCCAAGCGGTATATGGCGCCGGTCAGCAAATCGCTGCGGCGCATTTCCAGGACAAATTGTTTCTTATTAGAAAACGTACCGACGGCAGAGCGGACTTCATCAATGCATTCCCGTCCGTCAGGCGCGACGATTTTGATCATATCGCCGGCAGCCAGGGGCTCGTCCAATACGGCGTCGACGACATTGTCCCGATACGCCGAGGCTATACCGACGCGCCGGCCCTGATTGCCGCCGCCCTGCTCGGTAAGGGTGCGGCGGCCTACCGTCCCGGCGAGGAAATCGTGCTGATACGTGCGGTTAAAGCTTTCCGCTGTCAGCTGCACTGCGTCGGCCATGGCGTCCCTTCGCTCCTGCGCCGAGCGGCAATGGCTGTCCATGACGCGGCGGTAGGCCTGTACGACGGAACGGACATAGCCCAATCCTTTCATGCGGCCTTCGATTTTAAAGGAAGAAACGCCGGCATCCATGAGTGCATCGATATATTCGAGGCTGTTCAAATCCTTCAAGCTCAGGATATAGGCGTCCTCCTTCAGCAAGGGACTGCCGTCTTTCGTCAAGCTATACGGCAGGCGGCACGGCTGGGCACAAGCGCCGCGGTTGCCGCTGCGGCCGCCGATAAAGCTGCTCATGAGGCATTGTCCCGAGTAAGACATACACGATGCGCCGTGAATAAACACTTCAATAGCCATCGTCGTATGCCTGCATATTTCCCGGATTTCATCAAGGGATACTTCCCGGGCCAGGACGGCCTGCGTAAAGCCGAGTCGTTCCAAAAAGCGTACGCCGTCCAAATCAGCGACGGTCATCTGCGTACTGCCGTGCAGGGGCAGATTGGGTACGACCTTGCGGGCTATGGCGGCGACGGCCAAATCCTGCACGATGATGCCGTCTACGCCGATGGAATCCAAGTATTTCAAATAGCCCGTCAGCGCCTTTAGCTCCTTATCAGCCATGACGATGTTGACGGTCACATATATCCTTACGCCGAATACGTGGGCAATGCGCACGGCTTCGGCTAATTCCTCATCTGAAAGATTGTGGGCAAACTTGCGGGCGTTAAACGACTTGCCGCCTAAATACACGGCGTCCGCCCCGGCGTCAATAGCCGACAGCACATGATCCAGCGAACCTGCCGGCGCTAATAATTCTGCCATGAGTCCTCCTTTACAAGCCAATCCAAGTACTACATATAGGCTAATTATATCATAGATTATGTAAATAGGCTGTACGTTATTTGTCAGCAAACATTCACAAAAAGAGTGATTGCCCGCCTCTCAGGCAATCACCCTCTCCTATCGTTACTATATTATCTTCGTATAGCCTGGTAGATATCCGACACTACGCTGGCCGTCACGTCATAGGCCGTAGCCTTTACGGAATTCGTCTTCATCGTCATGGCCGTGAATTTCGCAACGTCTTCGTCGCTCAGCTCTACCGTTTCGGGCATGAGGTCTTTCATGAAGGCTCCAAAGTCTTCGGCATCGGAAAATCCCAGGATTTCCCATACCCGTTCTGCCTTATCGGCCATGGATTCTTCCATGAGCTTCATGTACTGCGGCAGAAGCAGGCCGTTGGCCCGGCCGTGGGACAGGCCTTTATAATAGGTCAGGGGATAGCCCATACCGTGAACCAGCGTCGTTCCGGCCTGAGAAATGACGATGCCGGCCAAGGTCGAGGCGTACATGAGGTCTTCGCGGACGGCGTAAGGCAAATGGCCGCGCAGGTTCGTCAGATGAACGCCGAAGAACCGCATGGCTTCTTCGGCCCACACGTCGCTGACCGGCGTCGAAGCCTTGGCCATGTAGCCTTCTATGGCGTGGGATAAGGCGTCGATAGCCGTATCGATCGTGACGGCTTCCGGCACATCCATCGTAAAGGACGGATCGGCCAGAGCCAGCTTCGGATATAAGAGCGGCGACTTGACCGACTGTTTCGTGCTGGCGCTGTGATTCGTCAGGACGCTGATCTTCGTCACCTCGCTGCCGGTACCCGACGTCGTAGGCACGGCAACGATCGGCAGCGACGCGTTATACGGGCCTTTAAACAGGGCCGCGTCGTCCAATTCATTCGTACACAGCAAGGCGATGACCTTGGCCGCATCCATAGGCGAACCGCCGCCAATGCCGACGACGAAATCGACGCCCTCGTGCCGGCCCAGAGCCGCGCCCTTGCGCACCGTTTCGACAGACGGATTGGCTTCTACGTCGTCGAACAAGACCCATTCGATTCCCAAGGATTCCAGCAGGGATACGACGGCATCCTGGGAACCGTTTTGTTTTGCCGAACGGCGGCCCGTAACGAGCAGGGCTTTGCTGCCCAGGGCTTTGATGTCGTCGCCGGCTTCGGCTACGCAGCTTTTGCCAAAGTACAGTTTTGTCGGCATCTCATAGGAAAACATAGTTTATTCCCCCTGTATCTTCTTGTATTCTGCCCCTAAATCAGCATACAGCTTGACCTCGCTTTGTACGCCGTCGACTTCTTCCTGCGACAGCTCGCGGACTACCTTGGCCGGCATGCCGTATACGAGGGAACGAGGCGGAATGACCTTCTTTTTCGTAATCATCGTGCCGGCGCCGATAATCGACTCGTCGCCGATTTCCGTAGCGTCCATGAGGATTGAACCCATGCCGATCAGACAGCCCTTGCCGATCGAATGGCCGTGCAGGATGACGTTGTGGCCGACGAGGGTATTATCGCCGATGATCATAGGCAGGGCCGGGTAGGTGTGAACTGTCGAGTTGTCCTGAATGCTGACGTTTTCACCGATGATGATCTGGCTTTCGTCGCCGCGAATCACGGTGTGGGGCCAAATATTCGCGCCGGCTTTAATCGTAACGTTGCCAATAATGACAGCCGATTCGGCAATATATGCCGTCGGGTCTATCTGCGGCGCGTGTCCGCCGAACGAAATAATCTGTGCCATAGTCTGAATCCTCCTCAAAGAAATATTACTTCCCTTCATCCGCCGCCATATGGCTCCAGGCGTCGGCTACGTCGGCAAATTCCTGCAAGCTCATCGTTTCGCCGCGGCGGCTGCCGTCTATACGGCTGGCTTCCAATATGCCGGCAATCTGCTCTTTCGACAAGCCCGCCGATTTAAGGGTATTGGAAAAGGTCTTGCGGCGCTGAGAAAAGGCCGTCTTGACGACCTGGAAAAACCGTTTTTCATCCTGCACCTGTACGGGCGGCGTCTGCCACACGTCCATGGACACGACGGCCGACGTAACCTCCGGCGCAGGCATAAAGCATTTCGGCGAAATTTCAAACAACATCCGGGGCTCCGTGTAGTATTGGACCGACACGGACAAGGCCCCGTATATCTTGCTGCCCGGCGCGGCTACCATCCGTTCGGCCACTTCCTTCTGCACCATGACGACGATTTTTTCAATGGGAAGCTTCTGCTCGAGGAGCTTCATGATAATCGGCGTCGTAATGTAATAGGGCAGATTAGCGCAGACCTTAAAAGGCTTATGGTTCATCGTTTCGGCAATGTCGATGCGCATGATATCGCCGTGGACGACGCGGACATTGTCGTAATGCTCCAGCGTCTTGTCCAATACGGGCAACAGGTGGTCGTCCAGCTCAACGGCGGTTACAGCCGCCCCCGTTTCGGCCAGCGCCTGGGTCAGGGTGCCGATGCCCGGCCCGATTTCCAGTACGGGATCGCCGGGCTTGAGCTCCGCCGCCGCGGCGATATCGTCGACGACAGCATGGCGGATGAGAAAATTCTGGCCCAGCTTCTTGTTCATGCGCAGGCCGAAGCGATTGACGACGTAGCGTACTACGTCGGGATTGGACAAATCAACGTCTTTCACTGTCGTCTACCTCCTCTATCTTGGCGAGGGCCTCTTCCCATTCGGCGCGGGTAACACCGTAGTGATTGAGGCGCTTTAAAAATTGCTTGGCATTGCCGTAGCCGATGCCAAGAATGGCCCCGACGGCAGCCCGGCGGTCCGCCGCTTCGGGAGAGCCGTTCAAATCAGCCAATACGACGTCGGCCATCGTAAACTGTTCTTCCGGCTCGTACACGGCGCAGCGCGTCTTTTCCAAGGCCAGGCGAATCGCTTCGGGCGACGCCTGTTCTACGCCCAGGTCGCCGTTGGCGATGGCGTCCTTGCGGGGAATGAAGGCATGCTTGGCGTCGGGAAAGCGCTCGGTCAAATACTTGCGGATGCGCTCGCCGGCGCTGTCCGGGTCGGTCAGGATGATGATGCCCCGCTTTTTATAGGCATACTGTATCTGCCGGATCGTATCCGGGCGCAGGTTAAACCCATCGGTCGTAATCATGTCGGCGTCGATGCCGCTGGCCTGAATGCGGGCCACGTCAGAGCGGCCTTCGACGACGAGGACTTCCTTAATCATTCCGTTCTCCTTCGGCATGGTCGCTGATATACTTGGCAGCGCTCATGACGGCCAATACGTTGTGTTCAAAGACGATGCCGCCCTGAAGATAAATCATATAGGGCTCGCGAATGGGACCGTCAGCCGATAATTCAATGGACGAGCCCTGTACGAAATCGCCGGCAGCCATGATGATCTTGTCAGCATAGCCGGGCATGTCGTCGGGAATCGGCGTGACATGGGCGTCGACTGGCGAGAAGGACTGAATTCCCTGGCAGAACAGGCACATGTTCTGTTCATTTTCCAGGTAAATCGTCTGAATCAAGTCGTACCGTTCTTCTTCCGGCAGCGGCGATACCTTGAATCCCAGCTGGGCGAAGACGGCTGCCGCGAAGACGGCTCCTTTAATGGCTTGGGCCGTCACATGAGGAGCCATGAAAAAGCCCTGGAAGAACAAGCGGTAGCCTGCCGCATAGGAGCCAAGTTCATCGCCCAGTCCCGGCGCTGTCAAATAGTCTGCCGCCGCCGAGACCAAATCTTCCCGGCCGGCAATGTAGCCGCCTGTCGGCGCGATGCCGCCGCCGGGGTTTTTGATGAGCGAGCCGGCGATAATATCGGCGCCGGCTTCAATCGGTTCTTCTTCGGCGGCGAATTCGCCGTAGCAGTTGTCGACAAAGCAGATCGTCTGCGGGCTTACGGCTTTGACGGTCTGAATGATTTCGCGGATGTCGGAAATCTTCAAGGACGCCCGCGTGCTGTAGCCGCGGGAACGCTGAATCAGCACCAGCTTCGGCTGCGCCGCCCCTACTTTTTCCCGGATGCCTTCCAAATCATAGGCGTTGTCCTTCAAAGGCACTTCATCATATATGACGCCCTTTTCCTTCAGGGAATGCGGCGTTTCGTTGGCATAGCCGATAACGCTCTGCATCGTATCGTACGGCGCGCCGATAAGGGATATCATCGTATCGCCGTGCTGCAGGAGGGCACACAGCACCGTAGCCAGGGCGTGGGTCCCCGATACGAAGTGGGGCCGTACGAGGGCTTTTTCCGCCTTAAACACGTGAGCGAATACTTCGTCCAGCTTTTCCCGTCCCATGTCGCTGTATCCGTATCCGGACGTGCCGGCAAACTGATACGACGAAATCTGGCATTCTCTATACGCCTGCAGTACCTTCTGCGTGTTATGCAGGCAAATCGCGTCAATCCGTTCAAACTGAGCGGCGCAGGCCGCCATAGCCTGCTTTCTGATATGTTCCAAATCGATAGACAAAAACTCAGATCCTTTCTCCTGCTGCGTTTCCTGCATCCTGTCTTTGCTCTTTGCAGGAACGATTCTAATTTGTTCTCACAATATGTATATACTATCTGCCTTCAATCCAGGCGATGACGTCGTCAGCCAGCGCCTCTTCCGAAGGGTACCGTTCCTTTTCAAACCAGCGTATATAAGGCATGCGGCGATACCAGGTCATCTGCCGCTTGGCAAAGCGCCGCGTCCGTATCTTAATGCGCTCCGCCGCATCTGCCAGCGACATCTTTCCCTGAGCGTACAATGCCAGTTCTTCGTAGCCGATGGCCTTCATAGATTGGCACTGCGGCGACACGCCGGCGTCCAGCAGCCCTTTGACCTCTTCGGGCCAACCCGCTTCCAGCATCAAATCGACGCGCCGTTCAATGCGCTCGTACAATTCGCTTCGCGGCAGGGACAAGCCGACGACGAAGGTGTCGTACACGAGGCCTTCCGCCTTTCCGGCCCGCACGAGCTGCCGGCCTTCGCCCTTTTCAATCGCCGCCATGAGGCGCACGAGGCGGTTCGTATTCGACAGCAGCTCATGCCAGTCCGCAGGCTGCCACTCCGTTTGCTCCGCAATATAGGCTTTCAGCTCCTCTTCCGGCAATGCGGCGATGCGCTCTCTGGCCTTCTGCCGCAGCGCCTCGTCGGCGCCGGAGCTGTCAAAGCTGTATCCTTCCAGCAAGGCCTGGACATACAGTCCCGTGCCGCCGACGAGAATGGGGATGGTTCCCTTCGCCGCTACGTCGGAAATAGCCTTCCGGGCCATCTGGCAGAACAAGGCCGCCGAATAGGGCTGGTCCGGCTCGGCGATGTCGACGAGGTGATGGGTATAACGGCGCAGCTCGTCGGCCGTCGGCTTGGCCGTACCGATGTCCATGCGCTTGTAAATCTGATAGGCATCGCCGGAAATGAGCTCCGTATGAAAATGTTCGGCCAGGGAAAAGCTCAGGGCCGTCTTGCCGACGGCCGTCGGGCCGATAATTGCAATTACTTTCTCCATTTATGCCTCCCCGTCTAAGACGGCGTAGCCGACGCGGCTGTATTTGCCGCCGTACCGCTTCATCTGCGGAAACGCCTGTTCCAGCTCGCGGAAATACCGGCCCTTGACGACGACGCGCCGCCGCGCTTTTTTGACGGCCAGCCGCAGGGATTCCACCGTCAGCGGCTCGTGATCCATAATAGGCCGCACGGGCTGGAATTGGCAGCTCGACGCCACGGGCCGGCTGAACATAGGGTCAAAATACAATACGTCGTACGGAGGGGCCGACTCGTCTTCTAAATACTCTTTATAATTTCCCCGCCGCACCTGAATGCGCCGCAAGGCCGCCGTCACATCGTCCATTTCATGACAAAAATACCGGCAGCCCCACTCTGTCACGGCTTCCAGCAGCGGTGACGCTTCCAGCCCATGGACGACGGACCCGGCAGGCAGGGCAAAGGACGCCGTAATTGCGTCGGCGCCAAAGCCGCAGGTGCAGTCGAGGAGCCGTATCGGCCCTTCCGCTCCGATAGCTTCGAGCAGATGATCCGTCTGCCCCCTTCGAATATGCTGAATGCGGAGCTCCGCCATATTCAGGCTGAAAAAGTGAGTGCCCTCAGCCCTCTTGAGCTGCGGCCCCCGCGACGTATACACGAGGATATCTTCTCCGTACGCAGCCTGCAATTCTTCCATCGTCCGGCCCCGGCGCGGCACGAAGGCGGCGCCGATTTCATCGGCCCAGACGCGGGCTTCCTTGGTCAACGTATCTTTTGCCTTCAGCGAAGGCGTTACATATATTTTTTCCATCGCTACGTCCGTTTGAATAATTTCGCCAGCTCGTCCGGCGTAAAGCGCACGATAATCGGCCGGCCGTGCGGGCATACATAGGGCTTATCCGTATGGAATAAGTCTTCCAGCAGCTGCTTCATCTGGCGGATATTCAGCGCGTCGCCGGCTTTGATCGCGCCGTGGCACGATAAATACGCCAGGGAACGATGGCGCAGCGCCGCCTTGTCCACGGCGTCGTTTTCGTGAAGAGCCCGGCAGATATCCTCGAGAGAATCGGCTATCTGGCTCGTCGGCAAGTCGCAGGGAACCTCTTCCACGCGCAGCGTCGACGGCCCCGCCTCGGAATAGGTATAGCCCAAATCGGCGAATACGTCCGGCCGTTCCAGAAGCAAGGTCATGTCGTCGCCGTCGACTTCCACGAATTCCGCCGTCAGAAGCTGCTGGCTGGGCATTTTCTCCGCCCGCCGGCAGAATTTGTCGTATCGTATCCGTTCATGGGCTGCATGCTGGTCTATGATGTACAAATCCTGGCCCTTCTTGGCGATAATGAAGCAGTCGGCTACCTCGCCCAGAGGAATAAATACGTCTTCATCGCCGTCGAAGGTAATGACCGGCGCGTCGTCCTGCGCCGCCTGCCCCTTCGACGCCAGTTCGCGGCTAAAGGCGTCCCAATCGTCAGCTGAAGACCGGGAGGGCTCATATGTATTGGCCGACGACCGCGCAGCCGTTCTGCCCGTCTCGTCCTGACGGCTGTATACGGGAGTCACGACATCTCTCGTTTCCCACACGGGCATACGTCTCGGTTCCTGTACAGCGTCGGCGCGCCGCTGCGGCAGGGGCGAAAGGTCCTCAAAGGGAAGTTCCTGGGCTTGTGCCGGCGGAGCCGCCGTCTGCTCTTTCAGCTCCAACGCCTCTTCCTCCGCTTCCCTGCGCTGTATCTGCTGCGGCAGCATGTCGATGTTCGTCGCAATGTCTTCCGGCTTTTCCTGGGCTACCAGGGCCGTAATGATACTGTGGTATACGGCCCGATACACGGCCTGTTCGTCGGCAAATTTTATTTCCGTCTTGGCCGGATGGACGTTGACGTCTACCGCCGCCGGGTCCATGTGAATGTGAATCATGGCGAAGGGGTAGCCCGATTTGGGCAGCATGGCGTGATAGGCGTTTTCCACGGCCTTAAATATGAGGGGGTTGTGCACGATGCGGCCATTGACGATGCAGGTTTGCCAGGCCCGCGTGCTCTTTAACACCGACGGCTTGCCTACGTAGCCCTCAATGGCAATATCGCCGTCGTCATGAGAAATGGAAAAGATTTCCTTCGCCAGCGCCGCGCCGTAAATATTGGCTATCGTTTCTTTCAGCTCGCCGCCTCCGCCCGTATGCAGCGTCGTCCGGCCGTTATTCGTAAAGGTAAAGGCAATGGACGGATGCGACAAGGCCAGCTTGGTAATCATTTCGCTGATCTTGGAGCTTTCCGTCCGCTCGCTCTTCAAAAATTTGCGGCGGGCCGGCGTATTGTAAAATAAATCGCTTACTTCCATCGTCGTGCCTACAGGCGCGCCGATCTGGTCTTCGCTGGTAATCTCGCCGCCGTCGAGAAGGAGATGCGTAGCAAAGTCGTCGTCAGGCCGGCGCGTCGTAATCTGCATATGCGATACGGCGGCGATGCTGGGCACGGCTTCGCCGCGGAATCCCAGCGAGCTGATGGCAAAGATATCTTCGACGGCGCTGATCTTGCTCGTCGCATGGCGGATAATGCACTTGCGCGCGTCTTCGGGACTCATGCCGCAGCCGTCATCGGTAACGCGCATATACGACTGACCGCCGTCGGCTATTTCCACTTCGATAGCCGACGCGCCGGCGTCGATGGCGTTTTCCACCAATTCTTTGACGCACGACGCCGGCCGCTCTACGACTTCGCCGGCGGCAATTTTATTGCGCGTCGCCTCGTCAAGCAAATTTATAATAGAACTCAATTCATGCCGCTCCCTTCTTTAGCTTCTTTCTGCAAGGAGTAGAGAAATGAAATCGCTTCAATAGGCGTCATACTCGACACGTCGACGGACAACAGCCGCTCCAGCACGGGGTCGGTAAACAGGCTGTCCGCCGGCGGACGGCTTTCTTTTTTAACCGCCGGCGCAGGCGCCGCCACGGCTCCCTGGGACTCCAGCTCCGACAGGATGACGTCGGCCCGCTTCAGCAAGCTTTCGGGAAGGCCGGCCAGCCGGGCTACGTGCAGGCCGTAGCTGCGGTCGGCGCCGCCGGGAATGATGCGCCGCAAAAATTTTATATTCTTGCCCCGTTCCTTTACGGCCACGGTGTAGTTCTTTATCTTTTCCGACGTATCGGCCATGTCGGTCAATTCGTGGTAATGAGTAGCGAAGAGCGTCAGGGCGTGGATGTGCTTCAGGCAATACTCGATGACAGCCCGGGCGATGGACATGCCGTCAAAGGTACTTGTGCCCCGGCCGATTTCGTCGAGGACGAGAAGGCTGCGCTCCGTCGCGTGGCTTAAAATATAGGATACCTCTTTCATTTCCACCATGAAGGTGCTCTGGCCGCTCAGGATGTCATCGCTGGCGCCGATGCGGGTGAAAATACGGTCTACCGGGCAGATAGACGCCTCGCGGGCCGGGATAAACGAGCCGGTCTGGGCCATGAGTACCAGTACGGCGACCTGCCGCATGTACGTTGACTTGCCAGCCATATTGGGGCCTGTAATGACCAGGATTTCATGACTGCTGTGGTTCAGCGTCACGTCGTTCGGCACGAAGAGCTCGTCCTTCAGGAACTTTTCAATAATCGGATGGCGGCCGTCCTTGATCTGCACGGCCTGCTTCGTATTCAGGCCCGGCCGTATATAGTGGTTGTCATGGGCGGCGCAGGCCAGGCTGTACAGGCAGTCGACGCGGGCAATGGCCCGGGCGGTCTGCTGCATTTCCCGGATATGGCCCTGTATGTCCCTGCGGAGCTGGCCGAAAAGCTGGTATTCCAGCTCCAGCATCCGTTCCTGCGACGTCAGCACCTTGACTTCAAACTCCTTCAGCGCCGGCGTGATGTACCGTTCGGCGTTGACCAGCGTCTGCTTGCGCACATAGTAATCGGGAATAGGCTTCGTATTGGCGTGGGAAATTTCGAAGTAATAGCCGAATACCTTCGTATAGCCTATTTTCATCTTGATGCCTGTCTTTTCTTTTTCCTGCTCTTCCAGCTCCTTCAAATAGGCCTTGCTGTTAGCGGCAATAGAGCGGATTTCATCGAGCTCGGCCGAATAACCGTCGCGGATGACGCCGCCGTTGCGGATAACCAATCCCGGATCGTCCTTGATGCTGCGGCACAGCAGGTCGTACATATCGTCGTGCGTCTGGATCCGGCCGCACAGGCGCTGGAGCAGATCCGCGTCGGCCTGCTCCAGGATATGCCGGAGCTGGGGTATCGCCGCTAAAGATTCCCGCAGAGCTACCAGATCCTTCGGGCTGGCCGTCCCCGTTTCGATGCGGGTCAGGATGCGTTCGAAATCGTAAATCCGGTCCATCGTATCGGCCAGGTCCTGCCGCATGATTTCATGGCTGAGAATCTCTTCGACAGCGTCCTGCCGCATCGTAATATCGGCCATGCGCACCAGCGGCGCTTCCAGCCACTTGCGCAGCAGCCGGCCGCCCATAGCGGTCTTCGTCTTGTCCAAAATCGACAGGAGCGTGCCCTTGCGGCCGCCGTCGCGGACGTTCTGCGTAATTTCGAGATGGCGCAGGCTGGCGGCGTCGATGACCAGACGGCGCTCGTTGTCAATGCGTTCCAGCGAGTTGATATGGCCGATATCGGACTGCATGACTTCGCCGACATAGGTCAGGAGCATGCCGATGCAGGCCGCTGCTCCCTTCGCTTCCTCTACCGCTTCCGCCCCAAAATACCGGACTGCGACCGCTTCGTAGTCGGCGGCATCGTCAGCGGCAAAGGGCGTCACTGCGCACTGGGCCAGCCGGCTGCGCAGATAAGCCTGGACGGCGTCCATGTATTCGTCCATATGGGCGTATATGAGCTCGCTCGGCTCATATACCGAAAAAATATCAAACAGCACGTCGTCCATAGCGCCGGCGTTGCATAGGGACCACAGGCATTCTCCCGTCGTCACGTCCATCAGGGCGACGGCAATCGACGTGTCGCGCGCGCAGACGCAGCTGATATAGTTGTTCTTTTTCGAGGCTACGGCATTTTCCAGGGTAATTGTCCCCGGCGTGATGACCTTGATGATCTTGCGCTTGACGATGCCCTTGACCGTTTTCGGGTCTTCCATCTGCTCGCAGATCGCCACCTTGTAGCCCTTGTGAACCAGCCGCTCGATATAGGTGTCGGCCGAATGGAAGGGCACGCCGCACATGGGAACCCGTTCCTTATTTCCGACGCCCCGCCCGGTCAGCGTCAAATCCAATTCCCGCGATGCCGTCAAAGCGTCGTCGTTAAACATTTCATAAAAATCGCCAAGCCGGAAAAATAATATCTTATCCGGGCACTGAGCCTTGACCTCCAAATACTGCTTAAGCATAGGAGTCAACTTTACTGTATCAGCCAACGCGCTGCCTCCTTAATGAATTAAATGTCCTTTCAATACCCAGGTCTGCCCCTTATCGACGGCAACCTTTACGGTGTCGCCTATGGCTGCGGACCCGTCGTGTTCCCATATAATCATCTTATTGCCCGTCGTCCGGCCGAACCAGTGGTTTTCGTCGTTTTTAGTCGGTCCTTCGACGATGACTTCGTATTCCTTATGCTCCATAGCCTGATTCAGCTGCAGACTGTACACGTTCTGCACATCCATGAGGCGCTGCAGGCGGCGGCTCTTTTCCTCTTGGGGAATCTGATGATCCATCTTGGCCGCCGGCGTCCCCGTGCGAGGCGAATAAATGAAGGTGTAAGCCATGTCGTACTGAACCCGTTTCAGCAGATCCAGAGTCTGGCAAAACATTTCTTCCGTTTCGCCGGGGAAGCCGACGATGATGTCCGTCGTCAGCACCAGGTCGGGAATGCGCTTGCGGGCGTACTCTACCAGTTCCATATATTGGTCTACCGTATAGCCCCGGTTCATCTTTTTCAGCAGCTCGTCGGAACCGCTCTGAATCGGCAGGTGCATGTGGTTAACGACCTTCCGGCTGTCGGCGATGGCGTCGATCATGGCAAAGGTCATATCCTTGGGATGGCTGGTCATGTACCGCACCCGTTCGATGCCGTCGATGCGGTCTACGGCCTGAAGGAGGGCCGAAAAGTCGGTGCCGTCCTTCAAATCCAGGCCATACGAATTGACGTTTTGCCCCAGCAGGGTAATTTCTTTATAGCCTTCTTTGGCAATCTCCTCGATTTCCCTGACGATGTCGGCAATGGGCCGGCTTACTTCGCGGCCCCGTACGTAGGGAACGATGCAGTACGTGCAGAATTTATTGCAGCCGTTCATAATCGGCACCCAGGCGAAAAATTTCTGGAACCGTTTCGTCGGCAAATCGTGAAAGGCCGGCACGGTCATGTCGGCTTCCAGATAATGGCCTGACTTAGCCTGCCGTTCCCGGATGAGCTCGACGAGCTTGTGTATATTATGCGTGCCGATGACCAAATCGATATGCGGCGCCCGTTCAAACAGGCGGTCCTGCCATTCCTGGGCCATGCAGCCTGCGACGGCGATGATGAGATTCGGGTTATGCTGCTTGACATGCTTGAGCTCGCCGATTTTTCCCAGGATCTTTCCTTCGGCAGTCTCGCGGACGCAGCAGGTGTTGAGCAGGACGACATCGGCCATATCCATGTCTTCCGTCCTGCGATATCCCAGCGATTCCAGCTGGCCGGCGTAGCGCTCGCTGTCGGACTCGTTCATCTGACATCCATATGTAAGCAAAAAGTAGAATTTATTTTCTATAATATCCAATGCAGGTTCTCTCCGTTTCCATGAATATATCTGCAATAACCCTCCATCGGGGCTTGCGTTATGATAATTATGCCCCATTGAGGTTTACATTATATAATACCATAGGGGCCCCGGAATAAGCAATAAAAAATAGGCCCGGCAGTCCGTACAAAGCAACGTACGTCCTGCCGCGCCTATATTGAGAACCTGTATTTAGCGGCCCATCCTCAATGGCCTGCTGCCGAGCCTATTCGAATAGATACTCTACGCGCTTGACGACCTTTCCCCCTTGAATATATACGCGGGGGACGCGGCGGTTAATGTTGCAGAGGATTTCATGATCTATCGTGCCGATCAATCCGGCAATTTCTTCCAAGGGAATCGTTTCGCCGCCCTGCTGTCCGAACAACACGACTTCGTCGCCGATTTGAACGCCAGGAATGTCGGTCACGTCGATCATGCACTGATCCATACAGATATTGCCGACCTGCCGAGCCCGCCGTCCATGGACGAGGACTTCAGCCCGATTGGACAAGACGCGGGGATAGCCGTCGGAATAGCCCAGAGGCAGCGTCGCAATGACCGTCGGCCGCTTTGCCGTAAAGTGACGGCCATAGCTGACCGTATCGCCCGGGTCAATCGTCTTGATGTGGGTCACGCAGCACCGCAGGGACATGACCGGCCGGGGCGTGAAGGACGGAACCGGCACTTCGTCGGACGGATTGTATCCGTACTGGATAATGCCGGGCCGCACCATGTCGCAGCGGAAATCGGGATACACTGCCGTGCCGGCGCTGTTGCAGCAATGGCGGACGTTAACGGGAACGCCTTCTTCCTCCAGCCGCCGGCAGAACCAGGCAAAGGCTTCGTACTGCTTTTTCGTATAGCCCACCGACTCGTCGCCAGCCATATCGGCGACAGCAAAATGCGTAAACAGCCCCTCAATGGCTACATGAGGCAAGGCTGCGATCTTCTTGATTTCTGCGATGCTTTCTTCACTGGGCCGGTAGCCGATGCGTCCCATACCCGTATCGGCGGCGATGTGAACATGTATCGTCTGATTCTGCCGCTGCGCTTCTTCGGAAAACAGGACTGCATCCTGATAATGAAATACGGCGGCGTCGATGCCGTACAGCACGACGTCCCGCGCCCGGCGGCCATCCGTATGGCCCAGGATGACGATGCGCGCCGTAATGCCGGCCCGCCGCAGCTCTACGGCCTCGCTGACGCAGGCAACGGCCAGCCGATCCGCTCCGTTTTCCAAAAACACCTTCGCCAGCTCTACCGCGCCGTGGCCATAGGCGTTGGCCTTGACGACAGACGTAATCAGCGTATCCGGCCCGACGGCCTGACGAATATGCTGCATATTATACGCCGCCGCGTCTAAATCAATTTGGGCCCACACAGGCCGTTTCGTAAAATGCTCCGTTAATTCCAGTACATCCATGGGTTGTCACCATCCTGTCTAAAAAGGAACAGCAGCCGCCAGTCGTCCTGACCGGCAACTGCTTTCCCTACGTTGCTTATATGATTTCTACTATAACTATACTGCACGCTATCGTCTTTTTCAAGATTCGGGCCTACCGGTTGGACGGGTCCACGGCGTCTCCCTTATAATGCTCGAAACGGATTTTTTCCGCCTTATGAACGCCCGTGCCGTAATAGACGAGCAGCAAGGCCGCTACCCACACGATCGTCGCAAAAATGGCGATGCGCGTCGTGGCGTCGAAGGCCGCCGAGATGACGACGACGACGAAAAAGAGGAGAGCGAAATAATTAGAATACGGCGATAAGGGCATTTTATAGCGAATAGATTTCCGCTGCTCCGGACTCAGCGATTTGCGGTAGCTCATCTGGCTGAACAAGATGAGGCTCCACGTAATCATGCAGGCGAAGGAGCTGATAGACGTAGCGATGACAAATACCTGCGCCGGCAGGAAATAGTTCATGGCGACGCCGATAAGCATGAACAATACGGATACGAGTATGCAGCGGTACGGCACCTTATGAGAGCTGACGACGCTCAGCGACTTGGGCGCCTTCCCCTGCAGGGACAGGTTGTACAGCATGCGCCCCGTACTGTAAATGCCGGAGTTGCACGAAGACAGGGCCGCCGTAATGACGACGAAATTGATGATATGAGCCGCGCTGCTGATGCCTAATTTTTCAAATACCATGACGAAGGGGCTTCCCTGATGGCCGAGCTGGTTCCAAGGATAAATAGCCATGATGACCAATAAGGCCAGTACGTAGAACAAAAGGATTCGATACAGCACCTTGTCGATCGCTCCGGACAGGGTCTTCGCCGGATTGTGGGCTTCGCCGGCCGTCACGCCGATGACCTCGATGCCGACGTAAGCGAAGGAAATCATGACCAGCGTGCCGAACACGCCTGCCCAGCCGTTGGGGAAGAAGCCGCCGTGCGCCGTCAGGTTGCTGAGGCCGACAGCCACGCCGTTATTTCCGAAGCCGAAGAAAATCATGGCGCCGCCCGTAATGATAAGGAAGATGATGGTAATAATCTTGATAAGGGCGAACCAGAATTCAAATTCCCCGTAAGCCTTGACGGAAATCAAATTGGCACAGGTCATGATAGCCAGCGCAGCCAGGCAGGATATCCACTGGGGCAAGTCGGGATACCAGAAATGCATGTACACGCCGACGGCCGTAATCTCAGCCATGCAGGTAACAATCCAGAAATACCAGTAATTCCATCCGGAAATATATCCGGCCAAGGGATTCAAGAATTGATAGGCATGGGCGCTGAAGGAGCCCGATACGGGATACTCGACAACGACTTCGCCCATAGCCCGCATGACGAAGAAAATAGCCAGGCCGCAGATAATGTAGGCTACGACGACGGCCGGACCGGCCTTTTCAATAGCCGACGCCGACCCTAAGAACAAGCCGACGCCGATGGCCCCGCCAAAGGAAATCAGCTGGATGTGCCTTTCCTGCAGGCCGCGGTTCAAATCTTCACGAACGACTTTCGCATTTTGTTCACTCATACTACGTCACCTCTGTCATCATAAATTTTCGGCGGCATATGCCCTGAAACGGCTGTTCGTCAGGAAAATACACTACCATTAACCATCGCATGCGTTCCGCTCAGTATACCTTTTTCGCATACATCAAATTACAATACTTATTATAAACTTCTCACTTTACTTATGTCAATGTTCATCTGCTTGTTGTTTGATATTTTTAAAGAAATTTCTTTTATCAAATTTATTTATTTAAACTCAATGCATGATTTCATTAAAGACAGTAAAAAGCATGCAATTCCTGAAACCTTCTGCTTTCTCCCCTATTCGTCATGCTTATTCGTGCAAATGTCCTTTCTAAACGCATATTTCCCAGATATGCTATAATAAATACCAAGATATACTAGTTTTCCAGAAAAGGACGGTACGATTATGACATACTCTGACATACATCTTTCGCAGCGCCTGCTGCATTTTATCAGCCAAGCCACTTCGCCCTATCACACCGTAAAAGCCAGCGCGGCCATCTTGAAGGAAGCAGGGTTCCGGGAACTGCGCTGGAACGAGCCCTGGCAGCTGGAACCTCGTCAGGGATATTATATTTCCCTTTACGATTCCAGCCTCATCGCCTTTACAATTGGCCCTGACCCGCGGGCTAACCTGCGCATCGCCGCAGCCCATACGGATTTTCCCTGCCTCCGCGTCAAACCGGCGGCGGCGCTGGCGCAAAAAGGCTACGGAAAGCTGAACGTCGAAATTTACGGCGGCATGATCCGTGAGTCGTGGCTCGACAGACCCCTGTCCCTGGCCGGCAAGGTAGCCGTGGCCAGCGACGATCCCTTCAAGCCGGCAGTACATCTGATCGACGCCAGGCGGCCCCTGCTGACGATTCCCCGCCTGGCCATACACATGAACAGCCATGTCAACGACGGCGTAGCCCTGAATCCTCAAAAAGACATGCTGCCTCTCATGACATTGACGGGGCCAGGCGACGACGCTTCCTATTTTCTCCAATTTCTCGCCGACGAATGCCATTGCCGGCCCGAGGATATCTTATCTTACGACCTTACGGTATACCTGTGCGAAGAAGGCTGCCTGATGGGTCTGAAAAACGAATTCATTTCCTCTCCCCGCCTGGATAACCTGACGTCGGCCTACGCCTGCGTCGACGGTCTGGTCCGAAGCAAGGGACACGACGGCCTCCACGTCGTCGCCCTGTTCGACAATGAAGAGGTTGGCAGCCGGACGAAACAGGGCGCCTTGTCCCAGGCCTTCCCTGCCCTATTGGAAGAACTCTATGCCTCCCTCGGCTATACGCGCCGGGAGTATCGCATCGACGCGTCCGACGCCTTCATCCTGTCCATCGACGTCGCCCACGCCATGCATCCCAACGTACCGGAAAAGTGCGACCTTACCAACATGCCCCGCCTCGGCCAGGGCATCGCCCTCAAGACGGCGGCCAGCCAGTCCTACGCCGGCGACGCCGAAGCGGCGGCCGCTGTCGTCGCCTTATGCCGCAGGGCCCATATTCCCTGCCAGCGGTTCGTCAATCGCTCCGACATGCCCGGCGGCTCGACTCTCGGTTCCCTCTTATCAGCCAATCTACCCATCCGGACCATGGACGTCGGCATTCCTATCTTAGCCATGCACTCTGCCCGGGAACTGATGGGCGCAGCCGACCAAAAAGGCCTCCACGATTTAGTATATACTTTCTTTTCAATATAAATTATATTTATCGCATATATAATATTTTATTATTAACAATCCCAGTGTTTACGCCTTATTTATAGAATTTTTATTCATATGTATGCATATTATATGATTTAAGTGTAAATAGTTGCAGTAATAGAATTTATCTTATCTTTTAAATATTCAGATATTTTTTGACAAGATTAAGGAATATGCAATTTTTGTATTGACTTGCATTTCTATTCACCTTATAATAAGGGCAGTACACTATAACGTATCATTTGTTCACACTGGGAGATTACATTATGGTAAATTGCAAGTTGAATTTGAACAACCATAATCAGGAAACACACTCACTAGCATAAACTTCATCGAGGAATGCATCAAATAGCTCTGACGGCGTATGGTAGCCCAAAACACGCCG
>NZ_JAOQKD010000018.1:0-46434 GCF_025567065.1 Megasphaera stantonii | reverse complement strand
TGCTCCTTTGTTGATGATTTCTCGCAAAACCATTTTAACATGAAGCTTCACTATGGATTTTTGTTTTTTTGATTACCTGTTCAAATTCATTTTACAATTAACCAAAAAGTGGCGGAAAAGGATTGGCTGCTTTATTTGGAGGATCTTTTTCTGTTCTGGTTGATAAGTATGCCAATGTTTATGCAATGCCTGCTTGGAATCCATCTTTGGGTTTTGGTGTGCCAGTAACAACTGGTGCTGGCTGGGCATCTAATATAATGAGTGATACTCCAGAGGGATATCGTGAAGCAATTACTGGATTAGGTGGCTCGCTCGGAGGTTTTGCTGGGTACGGTGGAAATATCGGGATTAATACGTCCTTGACTCCTACAGTAGAATTAACATCAGCAGCTGGTGTTGGAATTTCTCTTACTGTTGGGTATGTTTTTTATGTTGGTAATTTAAATTATTATGTTTGAGGAGGTAATTTATGCGTTTTAAAAATATTAAGAAAAAGATATGGAAATGTATAATTATCTCTTTTTTAGTATGTATAATTCTATGGCTTATTGGAGGGAGCTTGTATAAAGTTATTTTTCATCAAAAAATAGAGAATAAAATTTATTTATTAAAGAGAGAGTTACAGACAATTTCGGCATTAGAAGAATATAAACAAAATGAGATTCAGGTAGTGAATACGAGAGCTATTATTTCAAAAACTCTTGTCATGTTTTTTCAAACCAATGAATTACCTTCAACAACTTTTTCATCTGTACAGCATCGATTGGAAGATGATGGTTGGGCTATATTGAAAACCTCCGAGAGAGTATATGAATTTACTGCACAAAAAGAGCCATACATTTTGACAGTTAGTATGGACAGATCAAAACCGGAATATACCTGGGCTGTGTTTATAGAATACGATGATTTTTTTAGTAAATATAACTTGTAATCTGTAATAGTTTTTGTTAAAGAATAGTTTCTTAATTTTGCATGATAAAATGCTGTAGCAGTAGACTGCCTTGCTAATCAGTATGTGCTGAATCGCACGGCAGGGATTGCCGTGACGGGTGACGACGGCGTGCTGCTCGTTGAAGCCGGCCATAATATCGACCTTGCCGGGGCGACCTTACAGGCCTTGGGAGATAACGGTGCGGTAATTCTGAATGCCGGTAATGACGTAAACTTGACACTACCTACCTAGGTGGTGGTGTAGTTTCGCCGAGATTCATATCGGTCGGGAAAACGGCGAAAATCGCTAAGATTGAAGCCGACTTACATACGATCAACAACGTAGCGGCGATGTATGAAATTGAAACCGGCGCGTATCCCACTTCTGTCGACGAGCTAGTAAAGAAGGATAGCTCCGGCAAAGCCTACTTTCTATATATTTTTTGCATTTCATAGTATAATAATGATATGATTAATATGAAGGAGGATATTTTTATGGGACAATATCAACAAAAAACTCCTGAATTTTTAATTGAGTATGTTAAGCGAATCAGCAATATTTTACAAGACGATTTTATTGCAGCAAAATTATACGGCTCCTTTGCGCGTGGAGAACAGACCGATGATTCAGATATTGATATTGTAATATTTACAAAGAAAAAACAAGACCAATATATAAGTTTGATGAAAAAAATTGTAGATGTTACGATGGAATATAATGGTAAGTACAATGTATGGATTTCTCCTGTTTTTCAAAATTATGAATTATTTAAACAAAGAGAAAAGGTAGTTCCATATTATCAGAACATACAGAAAGAAGGCATCAGAATTGGATAATATAGAATTATCCCGGTATAGATTGGCCAGAGCTGAAGAAACGCTTATTGTTGCAAAAGAATTATACACGAATAAACACTATAAAGACGCAATTAATCGCAGTTATTATGCGGCTTTTTTTGCAATGAGAGCTGTATTTGCCTTGCAAAATACAGATTTTAAAAAGCATAAAACATTATTGGGAAATTTTAATAAAGAATATATTTCTACTGGAAAATTACCCAAAGAATGTGGCAGAGGGATACACATGTTGGCCCTTATTAGGGAAGCCAGCGATTACGATGACTTTTTTGTTGTAAGTCAGGAGGAATGTGAAGAACAAATTCGGTTTGTTGAAAAGTTAGTTAAAGATATTAAGAAATTTATGGTTACACAATGGGATTCATAATGTAAAATGGCTATCAATTGAAATGAACGCATTGAATGGATTACGCGGAATGGAGACAGTAAAATATCGATCGAATACTTGAATAAAGTGGTTCGAGTATATGCTCGGTAAGCCCACCAACTGAATCATAGATGCAGGATAGAAGGTTCGGCATCTGAATATAAAACACGGAGGCAGCAAGTGCAGAGAACTTGCTGCCTCCGTGTTTTGCGTATATGATAGAAATATATAGTTAAAGTTACCGAATCATTATCCGCACGGATCAGGCGAGAACTTTTCAGTGGTATATGGGAAATGTTAAAAAAGTAGCTGCCTTGGCAGCTGCTAAGGCTAGTGAAAAATTGACACAAATCACGGTTGAGAAGAGTATTTCTACAACAGCCAAGTGAGTGTACTTTCTAAAACTGTCGGCAGCAAAGTGAATGCTGGATTGCAGTTAGGATTTCTTATGGACAATATTGCTGAAAATGCCGACCTTGTTTCAGAGGATGCGCCAAGAATCTCGGAATGGATACGAAGGAAGCTGTGGAAAACAGCGGCGTACTGCAGGGAAAGACGGTCCAAATTCAGGCAGGGGTTGTGCAGAACACCGGCCGTATTCAGGGCGGCGCCATTGGAATCCCAAGCAAATCAATTCGAGATATTGTGCTTTTTCCATGCGGAACGATTCCCGGATCGTTTTATGACTTTGCCGGGTGTTCAGTTCTTCGGTGTGGGGGCCAGCTTCCTTTGCGATATAAGTTTACACAGGTTCTCTTAAATTTATAGGGATAACGCATAAAAAGTCCCCTCCTTACTGGGGTGTCCAGTAAAGAGGGGACGTATCATCTACTGATGGGTTTGATTGATGAGATATACTGTTTAAAAGAACCGGCCTATGAAGGGCATCTTTGCGGCGTCTTCTCTGGTTACGCCGCCGGTCAGGGCCATGAGGCCGATGTAGATTGCCGAGCCTAACAGGCAGGTCAGGAAGAGGCTGAGGAACAGGCCGATGTGCAGATAGAGGAAATCGTAGACGAAATACATGATGACGCCCATAATCGCGGCAGAAACGACGTTCTTTACGATGATATTGGCGTGAATGATATAGCCCGTATGGCGGTAGATGAAAAACAGGTTCAGGGCGGCGGCGACGCCGATGTCGGCTACAGTCGCATAGGAGGCGCCGGTGATGCCGAAGGCCGGAATGGCGACTAAGAACCAGTTGCAGGCCACCTTGGCCACGCAGGCTACGGCCATGTTGATGACCGGGATTTTAGGCTTCTTTAAGCCCTGGAGGATAGCCGTCGTGATCTGATGCAGGCCGAGGAAGCAAATGGCGATGGCAACGCCTCTCGTCGCGTCCGTCGCAGCCGGCGCATTGTAAATAAAGGTGACGACGGGCTCGGCCATGACGTAGAGCATGACGCTGAAGGGAATCGTCACGAGGAAGGAGATGCGCATGGCGCTGGCCGTGCGTTCGTATATTTCGTCGAAATTTTTCAGCGTAAAGCTGTGGCTGATGGCCGGCACGAGGCTCATGGCCATGGCCGCCGTCAAGATCGTCGCCAAGTTGATGAGGGGCACGGACATGCCTGTCAGATAGCCGAACAATTCCGTTGCCTGGGCCGTAGCGTATCCGGCGACTTCCAGACGGCGGGGGACGATGAGCAAATCCAGGTTCGACACGACGGGAAGCATGATGCTCGATAAGGAAATGGGCACGGCCAGGACGACGAGGCGCTTTAAAATATGCCTGATGTCTTCTTTCGGATATACGGGACCGTCCGAGGGCAGGGAGCGCTTCAGCTTATAATAGTAATAAATCAAGACGAGCCAGGCTGCCAGACCGCCGGCGCCGGCGCCCAGGCTGGCGCCGCCTGCAGCATAGTCGAGGCCGTAGGGCAGGAGCAGGGCCGCAAAGCCGAGCATGACGACGACGCGGACCAGCTGCTCTACGATTTGAGATAGGGCCGTCGGTGTCATTTGCTGCCAGCCCTGCAAATACCCGCGGTAGCCGGCGATGACCGTCGTGAAGAAGATGGCCGGCGCTAAGGCGATGAGCGAATAATAGGCCCGGCTTTCACGGATGATCTGTTCGTCGATGAGGAATTCCGCACCGAAGAACATGAGAATGCTGAGAAATAACGCCGTCGTGCACAGCATGGACAAGGACACGCGGAAGATGCGCTGCGCTCCGAGATAGTCCTGCTTCGCTGCCTTTTCCGCCGTAATAATGGAAATGGCGATAGGAAGGCCGGCGCTGGATACGTCCAGAGCCAGCAGATAGATAGGGAAGGCCATTTGGTAAATGCCGATGCCTTCGCCGCCGAGAATACGGGATAAGATAATCCAGTTGATGCTGCCGATGGCTTTGACGACAAAGCCGGAAAGCGTCAGAATCAAGGTCCCCGATACGAACTTATTAGCCATGATACTCCTCTTGTTTCATAATTTTTACATGCTATAACAAACAATTAATTTTATCATATTTAACTTGCCGTTGCTAGAGATACGGGCCTATCCATGTAAATTTTCCGGCGATTATCTGTTCTCTCCTAGCCACGGCAGTTCTTTTATGATATAGTAGCGTAGGCAGTGGATACAGTATAGTATAGCATACACTGCCTAATGTGCTGCTATAATCACTGCGGCGCGATTATTTCTTACGATATCTACGTATAGCACAGAGGTGAGCATATGCGCATAGTAGTTGTAGGCGCCGGCAAGCTGGGATACAGCATTGCCGAGCTGTTGTCAAACGAGCAGTTCGACGTCGTCGTCGTAGACCACGATGAGGAGCGGCTGGAAGTCGTCAAAAATACCTTAGACGTCCTGACCGTCCATGCCAACGGCGCCAGCCCGATTACGATGAATAATCCCGATATACAAGGAGCGGACGTCCTCGTCGCGGCGACGGCTATCGACGAGGTCAATATGGTGGCCTGCATTCTGGCCAAGAAGCACGGCATTACCTATACAGCGGCCCGCATTCGGGACATGCAGTTTTTATCGGAAGCAAAGGATTACTTAAAAGAAAATTTCGATATCGATTTGATGCTGAACCCGGAGCTGATTACGGCCCAGGAAATCAACCGCATCATCATGACGCCGGCGGCGCTGAACGTAGAAGATTTCGCCAACGGCAAGGTGCGCCTGTTTGAAACGAAGGTGCGCCGCCATTCGCCCTTGGTCAATATTCCCTTCAAGGATCTGGAAATTCCGCCGTCTATACTGGTCGGCATGATTTTCCGGGACCACCGCATGATCATCCCACACGGCGACGACCAGCTCCTGCCTCATGACAACGCCTACTTTATCGGCGATCCCAAGGCGATTGAGAAATTCAGCGTCAATTTCGTCCAGAGCGATACGAAGCGGGTAGAGCGGGCCATCATCATCGGCGCTGGCCGGACGGGGCGCTTTCTCGCCCCCATGCTGGACAAGCAGGGCGTGCAGGTCAAGATTTTCGACAAAAACAGGGAACGGTGCCTGCTGGCGGCGGAAAAAATGGATAACGGCATTGCTATCTGCGGCGACGGCACGGACCTGAACCTGCTGGAGCAGGAAGGCATCGCCGAAGCGGACGTCGTCGTATGCATTACGGACGACGACCGCCTGAACCTCATGCTGGCCCTGATTGCCAAGCATTTCGGCGCGAAAAAGACTATCGTCCGCGTATCGCGGGCTGAATATACGGACTTGATGGAAAAGGTCGGCGTCGACATCGTATTGTCTACGCGCCTCTTGTCGGCCAGCGAAGTATTGGCCTTCGTCCGCCGCGGCGGCGTTGTGTCCGTATCGCTGCTTGAAGGGGCCAAGGCCGAAGCCGTCGAAGTCATCGTGCAGGACGGCGCGCCCGTAGCGGGCAAGCGCCTCATGGACGTCCGGCTGCCTAGGGAATGCCTGGTATGCGCTTACGTGCGCGGCGAAGACGCCTTTATTCCAAACGGCCAGTCGGCGCTGATGGCCGGCGACCGGGTTATCTTGTTTATCCAGACGACGCATTCCAAGGAAGTCATGAAATATTTCAAAGGCAGGGATTGAGATGCACATGTATTTGTTTTTCTTCCTCCTGGGAAGGATGGCAATCCTGAACGGCCTGGCCTTTTTGATTCCCCTGCTGTGCGCCTTTTCCTGGGGAGAACCGGCGTATTTGTATTTCGGCCCTTCTATGGCCGTCACGCTGGTCTTGGGCGGACTGATGATGGGCTTCGGCCGCCGGCACAGCAAGCAGCTGGGCGTTGCCGGCGGCGCTTGGTACATGGTTCTCGTATGGATCATGCTGGGCGGCATCGGCATGCTGCCGTATTTATTTTCCGGCACCTTGTCTGTCGCCGATGCGTTTTTTGAAAGCATTTCGGCCTATACGACTGTCGGCCTGTCCTGCGCCGTCGGGCCGGCCGGTGATACGCCCCGTTCGCTGGTCTTGTGGCACGGCCTGATGGAATGGCTAGGCGGCTTGAACTTTATTCTGCTGATGGTGACGATTATTCCGCAGGTCAGCGGCTGCTTCGGCCTGACCTTGTCCGTTCATCAGAGCATCAGCTTCAGCCCCATGCTGGGGCGCATGGATATTGCGGCCCGCCAGGTAGGGAAGATATACGCGGCCATTACGGTTCTGTCCGTTCTGGCCTATTTGCTGGCTGGGCTATCCCTGTTCGACGCCTGTACGAGCGCCTTCCGCAGCATATCGACGAGCGGCGACGCGCCTTTTTCCTTTATGTCTGGCGGCAATCCGGCCTTGGAATGGGCCTGCGCCTTTTCCATGCTCCTGGCCTGCGGCAATTTCCTGCTGTATTGGAAAAGCTTTGAGCGGCGGGACCTCAAGTCGGCCTTTCAGGATACGGAGCTCCGCGTGTTTTTAGGCGTCTTGCTGGGGACGGCCCTTCTCGTGTCCTTCCACTTGTGGAAGATGGGCGTGTACGATGGGGCGGACAGCCTGCGGCTTGGATTTTTCCACGTCCTTTCCTTTTATAGCACGAGCGGTTTTATTACGGCCGACGTTTCGGCTTGGCCTGATTTCGATAAATTCATCTTATTGCTTATCGTTTTTGTCGGCGGCTGCATCGGCTCGGCGACGGGCGGCCTGCGGGTCATGCGGTTTATCGTGCTGTTCAAGATAGCAGCCCAGGAAATGCGCCATCTCCTGCATCCGCGCATGGTCATCAGCTTAAAGGTCAGCGGCGTTCCCGTCGATATGAAGATCATCAGCCGGGTTCTCAGCTATTTTTTCTTGTTTATGGCTGTATTTTTCGTATCGACAATTATCATTTCCTTGTCCGGCATGACGCCCTTGCAGTCCATGGGCGTTGCGGCGGGCTGCCTGACCAGCGCCGGCGCGACGGCTCACTTGTTCGGCGTCGTCGAATTTTCCGCAGAGCCGGCCTGGCTGAAAGCATACTGCGCTTTTTTGATGATTCTGGGACGATTGGAAATCTTTTCCTTTCTCATCGTGCTGCAGACGGCGGCCCAGGCCTTTAAGCGCCGTTGGTAGGAGGCGTCGCGTCAAATGGATTTGAAAATAGTTTGGTATGTATTAGGCCGCCTGTCCTGGGCCTACGGCTGCGGCATGGTTCTTCCCCTGGCCGTGTCCCTGTGGTATAGTGAAAACAGCGTATTCGCCTTTGCCGTCGCCATCAGCGTTTGCCTGGCCTTGGGCAAGGGTCTGACGGCGTATGGAAGGGCTCCCGTCGGGGAGGTTACGAACCGCGAAGGCATTGCGATTACGGCCTTAGGATGGATTATGGTCATGTTTTTGGGCATGGTGCCCTATGCTGCCGGCGGCTATTTGTCTGTGCTGGACGGCGTATTCGAGTGCATTTCCGGCTTGTCCGGCACGGGGGCGACGGTCATTCCCGATTTGGAAATCATGCCGCAGGGCATTTTGCTGTGGCGGTCCCTGACCCATTGGTTCGGCGGCCTCGGCATCATCGTCATCTTTATCGCCTTATTTCCTCAGTTGGGGCGGGGGACGGTTCATATGTTCAACGCCGAAAGCACGGGGCCGACGTCGGACCGGAACGTGCCGCGCGTAAAGGAAATGGCTAAAGCCCTGTTCTGCGTGTACGTCGTATTTACGACGGCGGCTGCGCTGGCCTGCATGGCCTGCGGCATGTCGTTCCTCATAGCGCTGAACCATGCCTGCTCGACGATTGCGACGGGCGGCTTTTCCCCGTATAACACCAGCGTGGCCTATTTCGACAGCCCGCTGATCGAAGGGGTGCTGGCCTTTTTCATGATGATTTCCAGCGCCAACTTCGGCATGTACGTGGCGGCATGGAAGCGGGGACCCAAGGTCATCCTGCACGATACGGAATTTCGCACCTATGTCGGCCTCGTCGCCGCGGCGACGGTGCTGATGGCGGCCAATTTGGCCTCTGCGCAGGGCTGGGCGTGGAGCGAAGCGTTCCGCCAGTCCTTTTTTCAGGCGGCGTCTTTGTCGTCGTCGACGGGGTTCATTTCCAGCGATTTCGACAAATGGCCGGCCTTTTCCCAGTTTATTCTGGTCTTTCTCATCTTTGTCGGCGGCTGCGCCGGCTCGACGGCCGGCGGGCTGAAGGTGACGCGCCTCATGCTGCTGGTCAAGACGATCGTCCTGCGCATACGGCAGAAGATGCACCCGCACCTCGTCCTGCACGTCCGCTCCAACGGGGAAGACTTTTCCGAAGACGTGTTGTACGGCGTGGCCCGGTTTTTCTTCGTATATGTCATGCTGGACATATTGTGGACCGTGCTGCTGGTCTTCGACGGCATTCCCATTTTTGACGCCCTGGGCGTAGCTATCACGACGATGGGCAGCTGCGGGCCGAGCTTCGGCCTGTTTGGGGCGACGTGCACCTATGCGGATATGCCCTCGTTCAGCAAGGCCGTCGTGTGCCTATCCATGCTCATGGGAAGGCTGGAAATTTTTCCCGTCCTGGCCCTGTTGATGCCGTCGTTTTGGAAGCGCCGCGTCTGGTAGGTTTGCCGCCGTGCGGCCAGCAGAGAATTTCAACGAAAGGATGCCTATGGATTTACATGTCGTATGCCGGTTTTTAGGAAAAATTTCATTTATCCAGGGACTGACTATGCTCATCCCGCTGGGCATCGCTTTCTGGTGCGGCGAAGAGAGCGCCGTGCCCTTTATCCTGACGATCGGCGCGGCCGTGGCCGTGTCCTTTCTGTGCCAGCGCCGGGGACACGTCCGGACGAAGGCCCTGACGATACGCGAAGGCATTGCCATTACCGGCCTGGGCTGGCTGCTGGCGACGGGCCTGGGCATGCTGCCCTATGTATTGGGCGGGTACTTGGGAATCCTCGACGGGCTCTTTGAAAGTATTTCCGGGTTTACCGGCACGGGGGCGACGGTCATTGAAGACCTGGAGGTGCTGCCGAACAGCATCCTCTTTTGGCGTAGCATGACCCATTGGCTCGGCGGGCTGGGCATCGTCGTCATCTTTATCGCCCTGCTGCCTGAAGCGGGACAGTCGACTATGTCCATGTACAACGCCGAGGTGGCCGGGCCGACGCGGGAGCGCGTCTTGCCCCGCCTTCACGATATGACGAACGTCCTGTTCCGCATGTATTCCGGTTTCACCCTCATCGCCCTGATTATTTTTCTCCTGTGCGGCATGGATTTTATCAATGCCCTGAACCACGCCTTGTCGACTATTTCGGCCGGCGGGTTTTCAACCTTTAATGCCAGCGTGGCCCATTTCGACGATCCTGTTGTAGAAGGGTGGATTACCTTTTTCATGATACTGGCCGGCGGAAACTTCGGCTTGTACTATCAGGTGTATCAAAAGGGGCCCGGCGTCTTGCGGCGGAACACGGAATTTAAGGCCTATTTGCTCATATTAGGCGTTGTGACGCTCCTCATCATGCTGAATTTGGCCTATGCCTTCGGCGGCGAGTGGACGACGGCCTTCCGATACGCCTCGTTCCAGGTTGCATCCATTGCGACGACGGGCTTCGTATCGGCAGATTATGACACGTGGCCGGCCTTTTCCAAGCTGCTGCTGCTCTTTCTCATGATCTGCGGCGGCTGTGCCGGTTCGACGGCGGCGGGCCTCAAGGTATCCCGCGTCGTCATCTTGGTCAAGGCCCTGTGGATTACGGCCTTTCAAAAGGTTCATCCCAACATGGTACGCCGCGTAGAAATCAACGGCCATTACGTCGGCGACGATACAGTCGTCCGCGTGAGCCAGTTTTTCTTTTTGTACATAGCCTTTATCGTATTATGGGCGCTGCTGCTTACATGGGACGGCGTGAACATTTTCGACGCCGTCGGCATCAGCGTCAGCACCATGGGCTGCATTGGCCCGGCCTTTGGGATTACCGGCGCGACGTGTACGTATGCGAATTTGTCTGATTTTGCAAAAAGCATTCTGTGCTTGTCCATGCTGCTGGGCCGATTGGAAATCCTGACCCTGCTGGTCATGTGCCGGCGCAGCTTCTGGAAATCCAAGGGCATGTGGTAACAATATAAAAACAAACACCTTCTCGGTGCTGTGGTCAGCATGAGAAGGTGTTTTTATTATGCATATATTATTCTTCGTCGTCATCGAGGGCCAGCTCATCCGGCGTCGTGCAGAACGTAATGTCCGGATTGCGCTCGCAGATCCAGTTGGTCTGCCATTCGTTGGCGATGAGCAGTACCAATCGCTGCTTGTGGTCCTTGACCAGCATGGCGCTGTCGACGTTTTTCAGTTCCCTGTATTCGTGGCCGTTCAGCTGGAGCCAGCGGGCGACCGTAAAGGGCAGCATGTTCATTTCCAAGTCTACGCCGTATTCATGCTTGAGGCGGTATTCCAGCACTTCAAACTGCAGCTTTCCGACGGCGCCGACGATGTAGCTTTCCATGGAGCCGAGATTTTCATAAATCTGGACGGCCCCTTCCTGAGCCAGCTGGGTCATGCCCTTAAGGAACTGCTTGCGTTTCATCGAGTCCTTAGCACGGATGCGGGCGAACAGCTCCGGCGGGAAGGTCGGGAAATCCTTGAAGGTGACCTTTTGCTTTCCGGCATAGAGGGTATCGCCGACGCCCATAGTGCCGTTGTCGAATACGCCGATGATGTCGCCGGGGTAAGCGTCGTCGATAATCGTCCGCTCCGTCGCCAGGAACTGCTGAGGCTGCATGAGGCGCAGCGTCTTGCCCGACTGGCGGTGCGTGACGGACATGCCTTTTTCGAATTTGCCCGAGCAGATGCGCATGAATACGACCCGGTCGTGGTGCTGGGGATTCATGTTGGCCTGGATCTTGAAGACGAAGGACGTAAACTGCTCCGATTCGGGGTCGACTACGCCTTCCAGGCACTTGCGGGGCTGGGGCTTAGGAGCCATTTCCAGGAATTTTTCCAGGAAGGGCTTGACGCCGAAATTGGTCATGGCCGAGCCGAAGAACATAGGCGTCAGCTGGCCATTTTTTACTTTTTCCATGTCGAAGCTGTCGCCGGCTGCGTCGAGAAGCTCGATGTCGTCTATCAGAGCTTGATGAATTTCTTCATCCAGAAGTTCTTTGAAAATAGGGTCGTCAGCGGCGCCTTTGGTTGAAGCTAGCTTGCGCTGGCCGTGAGACGTATCTTTTTCAAACAGCTCGATGGAGGCCGATTCCCGATCGTAAATGCCTTCGTAGTTGCCGTTGATGCCGATAGGCCAGTTCATGGGGTAGGCGTGGATGCCGAGGATGTTTTCGATTTCGTCCATCAGGTCGAAGGGATTTCGTCCGAAATGGTCGATTTTATTGACAAAGGTAAAAATAGGGATGCCTCTGTCCTTACAGACGCGGAACAGCTTTTTCGTCTGCGCTTCGACGCCCTTTGCCACGTCGATGAGCATGACGGCGCTGTCAGCTGCCATAAGGGTACGGTACGTGTCTTCGCTGAAGTCCTGATGGCCCGGCGTGTCGAGTATGTTGATATGATGACCTTCGTAATCAAACTGCAGAACCGAGCTGGTAACGGAAATGCCGCGCTGCTTTTCGATTTCCATCCAGTCGGACACGGCGTGTTTAGCCGTTTTTCTTGCTTTGACCGACCCGGCTAAATGAATCGCGCCTCCGTACAGTAAAAGTTTTTCCGTAAGCGTCGTCTTGCCAGCGTCAGGATGGGAGATGATGGCAAAGGTACGGCGATTATTTACTTCATCAACTAAAGACATATTCCACCTCATTTATACAATAAACCTAACATACAACTGGTAATAATTATATAAGTTTTTTACCGGCGGTGCAAGAGGCGGCTTTCGTTTGCGGCCGCCGGCTGATACGGGAGGGGGAGACATATGAAACAGGCGTCAAAAGGACAATTATTTTGTAAAAAAAATGATGAAAAATAATGAAGAATTTAGTATAATAGTAACTATATAAAGTACTATTGGAGTGGATTGTAAGGAAAGAAGGCGAATCTGCGCTGTACTAAAACAGGTAAACCGTAAGACAAGAATTACATCAAAGTAAAAGGGGATTCAACGTGATCATTACAAGAGAAACTGATTATGCTGTAAGAATTTTACGTTCTTTAATTAACCTGCGGCTGAAAAACATCCGGGAAATCAGCGATGAACAGCTCATACCGCGGCAGTTTGCATATAAAATTTCCAAGAAAATGGAACGGGCCGGATACATCGAAATTATCCGCGGAGCCCAGGGCGGCTGCCGGCTGGTAAAGAATCTGCATGATATTACGTTGATGGATTTGATTCAGGTCATGGACAGGGAAAATATGCTCAGCAACTGCCTGGACGAGGGGTTTGTGTGTCCGTACCGTGAACGCAACGGCGGCGACTGCGGCCTTCATACGTCTTTTGGACAGCTTCAGGAACAGCTGACAGCGTATTTTTCCGGCGTCAATTTGTATGACCTTGTCAGCGGAACGTGTCAAAATCAAAAATTGAAATAAACCGGCAATTGTCGGTTTATTTTCCCGGTTTAATTTGATTAATACAATCCAAATACGGTGTTTTGGGGCCTGCTGTATATGGATTTTACATAGGGGAGCAGGTTTTTGCCTTGCTCTTTTTTACGTTTTTAGTGTAATATAATATATAGATATAGAATATAATTGTAATACCTAGATATCGAAATGGAGAGTGTACTATGAATTTTAAGAAAATTGCTGTCGTATGTTTGGCCGGACTGGTTATTGCTGCGGCCGCGCCTGTCGTTTCGACGCCTGCCTTTGCTGCGCGCGGCGGCGTGCGCGTGTCGGCTCCTAAAGCTTTGCCGTCGGGATCGAAGGGGACCGTCCGAAACAACACGACGAACAGAGCGACGAATAATCAGACCAATCAGCAGACTCGCCAAAACGCGCAGCAGGCCAATGCCCGGGCGAACGCGCAGACCCGGACGAACCAATCGTCGGGCTGGGGCAGCGCCATGCGCAATATCGGCCTCTTGGCCGGCGGCATGTTTTTAGGCAGTATGCTGAGCAGCCTGTTCGGCTGGGGGAATATGGGCTTTATGGCCGACATCCTCGGCGTCATGTTCAATATCATCCTGCTGCTGGTCATCGTATCCCTTATTTCTCACTTGTGGCGCAAATTCAGAGGCAAAAAGAATTCCTCCGACGACGACGCCTACCGCCGCGGCTATGAAGCGGCCATGCGGGAAGAACGATTCCGCCATAAGGGCATGACCATCGACGTAAAGCCCATTGATGATGACAAGGAGGACCGCCGCCGGTAAGTGGGACTGCCAGGCATGGATTTCTGCTTGCCCTTTTTGTACTTTTATGCTATGATAATTGGCATGAAGTACGGCGATGCAGGAGAGGAAGTAGGCACGACGCCAGCGAGATAAGGACGGTGTGAGCTTATCGTTTGGTGCTGAAGGCGCTCCGAAGGCCGCGGCAGGAAGTCACCGACAGGGTGATGCGTATGGCCGGCAAATGAAGCGGGTCTTTCGACCAACCAGGGTGGAACCGCGGGTAATGGATACTCGTCCCTGTAACATTTCACGATGTTACAGGGACTTTTTGTATTATTAGGAGGGAAAACGAATGAATTTTCAGGATATGATTTCTGCTTTGAAAGAATTTTGGTCCTCCCAAGGCTGCATCATTTATGAGCCCTATGATGTAGAAAAAGGGGCAGGCACCATGAATCCGGCTACGTTTCTGCGGACGCTCGGTCCCGAACCGTGGCACGTCGCCTACGTAGAACCGTCCCGCCGTCCTGCTGACGGCCGCTACGGCGACAACCCGAACCGCTTGTACCAGCACCATCAGTTCCAGGTCATCTGCAAGCCTTCGCCGGACAACATCCAGGAGCTGTATTTAAAGAGCCTGGAAACCTTGGGCATCAACCCGAGGGAACACGATATCCGCTTTGTCGAAGACAACTGGGAATCGCCGACCTTAGGCGCCTGGGGCCTCGGCTGGGAAGTCTGGCTCGACGGCATGGAAATCACGCAGTTTACATACTTCCAGCAGGTAGGCGGCATCGACGTCGCTCCGGTCTCGTCGGAAATTACATACGGCATGGAACGTCTGGCCATGTACATTCAGGGCGTAGAAAACGTCTACGATTTGAAGTGGAACGACGACGTGACGTACGGTGATATTTTCCATCAGAACGAAGTGGAACAGTCGACGTATTCCTTTGAATTGAGCGACTCCGATTTGCTGTTCCATCTCTTCGACCAGTATGAAAAAGAAGCGATGCGGGTCATCAAGGCCGGTTTCGTCATCCCGGCCTACGACTACGTGCTGAAATGTTCCCATACGTTTAACCTGCTCGACGCCCGCGGCGCTATCAGCGTCAGCGAACGGGCCGCCTTCATCGGCCGGGTCCGCAACATGGCCCGGGCCTGCGCCAAGGCCTATTTGGAACAGCGGGAAAAACTGGGCTTCCCCATGTTGAAAAAGGAGGAAAACTAAATGAGCAAAGACGTATTACTTGAAATCGGCACCGAAGAAATCCCGGCTCATTATATGCCGAGCGTCCTCTCGCAGGTACAGCAGCTGGCTGCTGATAAATTGAATAAAGCGAACATCGCCTATGAAACTATCCGCGCCGTCGGAACGCCGCGCCGCGTAGCCCTCCTCGTCAAGGGCGTCGCGGAAAAGCAGGCCGATATTTCGTCTAAGAACAAAGGGCCGTCCGTCAAAATCGCTTACGACAGCGACGGCAATCCGACGAAGGCCGCCATGGGCTTTGCCCGGGGCCAGAAAATCGCCGTAGAAGACCTGGTCGTAGAAGACGGCTACGTCTACGCCAACGTTACCAGCATCGGCGCGGAAACGGCGGGCCTCTTGCCTGATATTTTGACCGGCATTATTACGGGATTGGGCTTCCCCAAGAGCATGCACTGGGGCTCTCTGGATTTCCATTTTGTCCGCCCGATCCGCTGGATTGTGGCCCTCTTCGGCGACGACGTCGTTCCCTTTGAATTAGCCGGCGTCAAATCCGGCCGGATAAGCCGCGGCCACCGCTTCCTCGGCACAGGCGATTTCGAAATTCCTTCTATGGCCGCCTATGAACGCACGGCGAAGGAACATTTCATCATCGTCGACCCGGAAGAACGAAAAGAACTGATCTTAGCAGGGCTGCAGAAGCTGGCCGATGAAAAAGGCGGCACGATCATCATGGACGACGACCTGCTGGAAGAAGTCATTTTCCTCGTCGAATACCCGACGGCCTTGTGCGGCGAATTTGACGAAGACTACCTGAAGCTGCCCGAAGCGGCGATCATCACGCCGATGAAGGACCACCAGCGGTATTTCCCCATGCGCGACAAGGATGGCAAGCTCATGAACCTGTTCCTGACGGTTCGCAACGGCGACGACTACCATCTGGAAACGGTGCAGCACGGCAACGAACGGGTACTCCGGGCCCGCCTTGACGACGCCAAGTTCTTCTTTGAAGAAGACAAGAAGCATAAGCTCGTCGATTACGTAGAAAAATTGAAGAAAATCGTCTTCCAGGACGGCCTCGGCACGCTGTACGATAAGGCCCTGCGCCTGGAACAGATCACGGTGTTCCTCAATCAGAAATTAGATCTCGGCTTGTCCGACGAAGCCTTGAAGCGGGCGTCCCTGCTGGCTAAGGCCGACCTGGCTACGCAGATGGTCATGGAATTTACGGAATTGCAGGGCGTCATGGGCAAGGAATACGCCATGATCGACGGCGAAGGAGAAGACGTCGCCGAAGCCCTTACGGAACAGTATCAGCCGCGCTTTGCCGGCGACGAACTGCCGCAGACTGATATGGGCAAGGTCCTCGGCCTGGCTGATAAATTCGACACCATTACGGGCATGTTCAGCCGGGGCTTCATCCCGACGGGCTCCCAGGACCCCTTCGCGCTGCGCCGTCAGACTATCGGCGTCCTGAACATCCTCATGGATGCCGGCTGGAACCTGAACTGCCATGAAGTATTCGCCTTCGTCCTCGACCTTCTCCAGGTGGATAAGGACAAACAGATGGAAGTCATGGGCCAGCTCAACGATTACTTCGTCCTGCGCCTGAAAAACATCTTCCAGGACAAGGGTGTGGATTACCATATCATCGACTGTGTCCTCAGCGACGATACGCTCAACGCTGCCAAGGCCGCCCGCCGCGCCCAGGCCCTCATCGACGCCGACCTCATGGGCAAGACGGAACTGCTCCAGGCCTTTACCCGCGTAGGCAACATGATCAAGGATGCGGAAGACACGACTGTCGACGCTTCCTTGTTTGAAACGGACGAAGAAAAGGCGCTGTACGCCGCCTGCCAGGCTATGGAATCGGGATTGGCCCAGGCGTACGCCGTTTACGATTACGCCGCTGCGGCTGATATCCTGTCCGAAGGCATCGGCGCTATCAACGATTTCCTCGACAACGTCCTCGTCATGCATGAAAATGCGGCCGTAAAGGAAAACCGCATCCACCTGCTGACCTTGACGTACAGCCTCATCAGCCCCATCGGCGACATCAAGAAGCTGTCGTAAGGCTATTGTCACAGCTTCTTTACAATTAGGCATGGACGAGCGTCCTTCCTTGTGTTTTAAAATTTATATGTGATATAATACATAGCAGGTGCGGTCTATTCCCGCATCTGCTATTGCCTTATGAAAATAAGCTTGGCGTAAAGGAGTGACTGCTTATGAATATGAAAAAAATCGCCTTAGTACTGGCGGGTATCGCATGCGTGGCCGGTTCGACGTCGTTTGCCGCCGACACCATGACGATTAAGAGCTCAAATAGAGACAGCTATGCGGAAGTATTAGTATATAAAGCCAAAGACGGCGACTACTATCAATATTACAACAGCATGTACGGCTACGTCGTCGATATCCCGAAATCGGCTACCCAGGCCGATATGAACGAAGGCGGCGACGGCTGCTATTTCCAGGATCCGAAGGACGACGCCTTGTTTATGACTTACGCGGCGAAAAATGCCCTGAATTTCTCCATCGACGAATTATGCAACATGGATATCGGCGTCAACGGCTCGCCTGAGCTGACCATGAACGTGCGCACGAAAAACAGCTATGCCATCGCCTGGACGGACGGCGCGAAATCGTATTATCATGAATTGTTCTTAAACGAAAAGAATCAGACCTACACGGCCTTTTCCGTCGTATATCCGACAGAAAAGAAAGATAAATACGACAAGATCATTTCCCACATGACGCGCAGCTTTGTGCCGAACGGCGTAAAGATGTAACAGGGCGCGGAAGCGCGTAAACGGGCATGCCTGAAACAGAAGAGGGCGTGCCCTTTTTTGTGCGCCTGCACTTTTTTGCGCGCCTGCAAGGGAAGAAGAGAGGAGACTGGACGTGGCACATTCTGCGACAAAAGGCCATATAGCGGCGCTGCTGACCGTATTTATTTGGGGGACTACCTTTATATCGACGAAGGTCCTGCTGGCTGATTTTCAGCCTGTAGAAATTTTATTCTTCCGCTTTGTCATGGCCTATACCTTGCTGTGGTGCTGCTGTCCCCGGTGGTTTCGCATGTCGGGATGGCGGGAAGAGGCGACCTTTGCCGCCGCGGGATTTACGGGAATCTGTTTGTATTATTTATTGGAAAACATCGCCCTGACCTATACGATGGCGTCGAACGTCGGCGTCATTTGTTCCGTATCGCCCTTTTTTACGGCCATGCTGGCGGCTGTATTCATCAAATCGGAGAAGCCCCTGACGCCGCAGTTTTTCATTGGATTTTTTCTGGCCATCGCCGGTATCTGCCTGATCAGCTTCAACGGCTCGGCGATGGAGCTCAACCCGCTGGGCGACATGCTGGCCGTGCTGGCCGCCGTCGTATGGGCCTGCTATTCCATTTTAATTAAGAAGATCAGCCGTTTTGACTATCCCGTCCTCTTGACGACGCGGCGGACCTTTTTCTACGGCATATTGTGGATGATTCCGGCCTTATATCTCTTTGACTTTCAATGGGCGCCGGCCCGCTTTGCCGACGGGATCGTCATCTTCAACCTCCTGTTCTTGGGGCTGGGGGCGTCGGCCTTGTGCTTCGTTACCTGGAGCAGCGCCGTGGCGATCCTGGGGGCTGTGAAGACCAGCGTCTACATTTATTTGCTGCCCGTCGTCACGGTGGCCACGTCGGCTGTCGTCCTCCGGGAACCGGTTACGACGATGACCGTCGCCGGCACGGCCCTGACCTTGCTGGGGCTGGCCTTGTCGGAGGGGAAATTAGGCCGGGCGGCCCATGATAAAATAGAACATGTACATGCGAAATCAGAATAACAGAAAAGCGAAGGCCTTTCTTGAAATGCCCTGTGTAACATGCTATAATTATTTTCGTTAATTTAGGCAGTCCTCTGTTCGTTTTACGATTGTCGTGTGTTGGGCGGCAACGGGGAACACGAATGTCTTATAGGAGGAAAAAAAGATGAATATTATCAGCGTACTTGAACAAGAACAGCTTCGCAGCGACATTCCTGCATTTCGCCCTGGCGACACCGTCAAGGTTCATGTAAAGGTTGTCGAAGGTAACCGCGAACGTATCCAGATTTTTGAAGGCGTCGTCATCGGCCGTCAGAACGGCGGTGTCCGCGAAACCTTCACCGTTCGCCGCATTTCCTATGGCGTAGGCGTAGAACGTACTTTCCTGGTACATTCCCCGCGTCTGGCTAAAATCGAAGTCGTTCGCCGCGGTATCGTTCGCCGTGCAAAACTGAACTACCTCCGCGGTCTGACAGGCAAAGCTGCCCGTATTCGCGAACGTCGGTAATTCCCAAGCAAGAACACATAAAACAAGGATTGGATATATTCCAGTCCTTGTTTTTTTACTAGCTACCGCGTCCGGCATATGATATAATATATTGAGTGCCAATCTAATGAAAGTCATATTATGAATGAGGTGATGTATTGTGGCAAAACAGATTTTTGTTACAGGACATAAAAATCCGGATACGGATTCGATTTGTTCTTCCATTGCATTTGCAAAATTACAGCAATTAAAAGGCGTCGACGCAGTCGCTGTCCGCGCCGGTGACATCAATAAAGAAACGGCTTACGCCCTGGATTACTTCCACGTAGAAGCGCAGCCCCTGGTCAAAGATTTTTACGTAAAGGTCGGCGAAGCGGTCCGCAAGGACGTCGAAGCTCTGCCGTACAGCGCCAGCCTGAAGGACGCGGCGAAATGGTTTGCCGATCACGACAGCGACGTAGCGCCTGTTGCGGAAAACGGCAATTTTGCCGGCGTATTGTATAAGTCCAGCTTAGCCGGCGAATTCGTCAAGACTGTATTGGGCGAAGAACTGAGCACGGTAAAGAGCCTGGTGCAGGACGCCGCTACGATATTCAGCACGTCGGACAACGGCCATGACGTTCCGGCTGAAGGCCGCTACGTCGTCGTCGACGACGGCAAGTACGTCGGCATGGTCTGCGCAGACTGCGTAGCCGCCGTAGAAAAGAGAAAAGTCATGCTCGTCGACCACAACGAAAAGAAGCAGATCATCGACGGCATCGACGAAGCTGAAATCATCAGCGTTGTAGACCATCACCGCATCGGCGGCACCTTGGCGACGGAAGGCCCGATTTTCATTTTGTTCCAGCCCGTCGGCTGCACGGCTACGATCGTAACGTCCCTGTACGAACAGGCAAACATCGCCATTCCGAAGGAAATCGCCGGCCTGCTCCTGTCGGCCGTTATTTCCGACACCGTATTGTTCCGCTCGCCGACCTGCACCCAGCAGGATCGGGAAACGGCTGAAAAGCTAGCCGCTATTGCCGGCGTAGACCTGCAGGCTTACGGCATGGACATGCTGAAAGCCGGCGCCAACGTATCCGATTTGACGCCGGATCAGATCGCTCAGAACGACATGAAGGAATTCTCCGACGGCAGCGTAACCTTTACGATTTCCCAGGTACAGGTCATGGATACGACAGATTTGCTTGAACAGAAGCAGGTCCTCCTCAACGCCCTGGAAAAAATGCGTTCGGCTAAAAACTACGCCGCTTCGTTCCTCATGATTACGAGTATTATCGACGAATCGACGAACCTCATTTTCGCCGGCAACATGGACGCCGTCGTAGGCAAGGCCTTTGCCAAGGACGTTCTCGACAAGGAAGTATACCTGCCCGGCGTTATGAGCCGTAAGAAGCAGATCGTCCCGCAGATTTTGGCAGCTCTGAAATAAGCCTTTACCCGTATATGAACCAAAGCCTCATCTTCCCGGTGAGGCTTTTTTACTGATTATGGCAAAGGAGTTTGTATGAATCCTATTTTAGATACATTGAACGACCGGCAGCGCGAGGCGGTGCAGCTGACCGAAGGGCCGCTGCTCATCACGGCCGGCGCCGGGTCGGGGAAGACGAAGGTACTGACCTGCCGCATCGCCTACCTGCTGGAGAAGGGCGTGTCGCCCTATGCCATCCTGGCGATTACCTTCACTAACAAGGCGGCGAAGGAAATGCGGGAACGAGTGGAAAAGCTGGTCGGCCCGCGGGCGGAAAGCATGTGGATCAGCACCTTCCATTCGTTCTGCGCTAAATTGCTGCGCTTTGAAATCGACGGCCGCTTCGGCTATACCCGCAATTTTACGATTTACGATACGACGGACCAGATGACGCTCATTAAGGACTGCCTGAAGCAGGTCAATCTGGACGACAAGCAGTTTCCGCCCCGGTCCGTCCTGGGGACGATTTCGTCGGCGAAGAACGCCCTGATGGACGCCTATGAATTTACCGGCCGGGCCGATGATTTCTACGCCCAGAAAGTCGCCGAGGTATATACGCTGTATGAAAAGAAGCTGAAGGAAAACAACGCCATGGATTTCGACGA
Source organism: Megasphaera stantonii (assembly GCF_025567065.1). Lineage (NCBI taxonomy): Bacteria > Bacillati > Bacillota > Negativicutes > Veillonellales > Veillonellaceae > Megasphaera > Megasphaera stantonii. Next base: position 25,094 of record NZ_JAOQKD010000018.1, on the reverse strand, counting down.
CCTGCTTCGCCTGGCCGTGCGCCTGCTGCAGGAGCACGAAGACGTGCGGGAAAAATACCAGAACCGCTTTCAGTATATCCTCGTCGACGAATACCAGGATACGAACCACGCCCAATACACGCTGACGAAGCTGCTGGCCCAGAAATGGCGCAACATCTGCGTCGTCGGCGACGCGGACCAGAGCATTTACGCCTGGCGCGGCGCGGACATCCGCAATATCATCGACTTTACGCGGGACTATCCCGACGCGGCGTCAATCAAGCTGGAGCAGAACTACCGCTCGACGAAAACCATTTTGAACGCCGCCAACGCCGTCATCGACAACAATGAAAGCCGGCCGAAGAAGGTACTGTGGACAGAAAATCCGGCAGGCAATAAAATCATTCACTACCATGCCCAGACGGAGCACGACGAAGCCGATTACGTCGCCGGCGTCATTTATAACCGCCACGAAATCGGAAACGAGCCCTACGGCGACATGGCGATTTTATTCCGTACCAACTCCCAGTCCCGCGTGCTGGAAGAAAAGCTCATGCGCTACGCCATTCCTTACACGATGGTCGGCGGGACGAAGTTCTACGACCGCAAGGAAATTAAAGATGTCATCGCCTACCTGCGCCTGCTGTATAATCCTGAAGACAGCCTGAGCCTCATGCGGGTTATCAACGTGCCGAAGCGAAACATCGGCGCGACGACGATAGAGCATCTGGCCGACTACGCCGAGCAGAACGGCATTTCCCTCTTTGAAGCCTTGTCTTCGACAGACGATATTCCGGCCATTACGAAGCGGGCCAGGGCGTCGCTGGAAGAGTTTTCTATCATGATCTTCGAGCTGCTCAACCACGTCGACGAATGGGACGTGCAGACCCTTATCGAAGAGACAATCAAGCAGTCTGGCTACGGGGCTATGCTCGATAAAGACGCCGAGCACGACGTGCAGGGCGAAAGCCGCAAAGAAAATGTCGGCGAATTCCTTTCCGTTGCCAAGGACTACATGGACTCCAATCCTCAGGGGAATTTGCAGGATTTTCTGGAAAATATCGCCCTGGTCAGCGACGTCGACGAATTTGAGGGCAGCGAGTCCAAGGTGACGCTCATGACGCTGCACGCCGCAAAGGGGCTGGAATTTCCCGTCGTCTTCCTCGTCGGCCTCGACGAAGGCCTGTTCCCTCACAGCCGTACCCTCATGGATTCGTCGCAGGTAGAAGAAGAGCGCCGCCTGGCTTACGTCGGCATTACGCGGGCCGAACGGCAGCTGTACGTGACCAACGCTTCGACGCGGACGATGTACGGCCGCATATCGGCGTATTTGCCGAGCCGTTTCTTAAACGAAATCCCGGCGGAGCTCATAGAAGAATTCCGCCGCAAGACGGCTATGCCCCAGCAGTCGCCGTCCGTGCCGGGACGGCAGCGCGTATCGATTCTGTCCAAGCCCGTGGCGACGACGCTGCCGAAAAAGCATGCCGTCGACACGTCCTTTGCTGCCGGGGACAAGGTGCGCCATAAGATTTGGGGCGTTGGCACCGTCCTGGAGGTCATCGGCGAAGGGCAGAACATGCAGATGAAGATACAATTTCCGACGAAAGGCGTCCGGCAGGTCGTCGTCAAGTACGCACCGCTGGAAAAGGCTTAGCAGGAAGCGAGGAGACAGACTATGACCAAGGGCTTGGAAACGGCCATGTCGTCTATCGACATTTGTTCGGCCAGACAAGCTACGATTAAGGATAAAATGGAAATGGTGCTGGATATCGGCCAGCTGCTCATGGAGAGCGGCGGCGATTCGAAGAGCATCGTCAGGGATATGCTGCGGGCGGCGGCCTATTTAGGGCTGCATTGGAAGCATTTGAACTTCCACATGACCTATACGACGATTATGGCCAATTACGACAGCGAGAAGAAGTCGTATACGGTGTTTCGGAAATGCCGCATTCACGGCATCAACATGACGACGATTGCCGACGTCAGCCAGCTGTCCTGGCGGGCCTTAGAACAGAAATATGAAACGGGGACTTTTAAGGCCGATTTGGAAGCCATGAAGGAAAAAAGCATGCAGCGCCATTATCCCCAGTGGGCGACGTCGCTGGCAGCGGGTATTGCCTGCGGCGGGTTCTGCAAACTATTTGGCTGCGACTGGATCGCCTTTGCCTATACGGCTCTGGCAGCCTGTATCGGATTCTGGGTGCGCCACGGCTGCAACCGCTTCGGCGTCAATCCCTACATCAGCATCGCTGCGTCGGCGTGTATCGCGACGGCGGCGGCCTATTGGACGCAGGTACTGCCGGGATCGGCAACGCCATGGTTTCCCATGATTGCCTGCATGCTGTTTCTCGTGCCGGGCGTGCCGCTCATCAACTCCTTTGACGACCTCATGAACAACTACATCGTATCAGGCATGACCCGGGCCATGAACACGATGCTCGTCGTCCTGGCTATGACCTTCGGTATCGTCGGGGCCATCAGCCTGTGCCAGATTCCGGCTTATTCGACGTACGACATCGTGCCCGACAGCATCTACGGCTCTCAGGCTATCGCCGCCGCACTGGCAGCCATGGGGTTTTCTGTCATCTTCAATATTCCGCCGCGCCTGCTGCCCGTCGCCGGCATCGGCGCCGTCATGGCCGTCGGCACGCGGAATATCCTGGCGATCGGCTTCGACGTTCCCATGGCCTGGGCCTCCTTTTGGGGGGCGGCCCTCGTCAGCGTCGTCGGCTTCAAGCTTGCCGGCCGCCTTCGCGCTCCCCGGCCCGTCGTGACTGTCCCAGCCGTCATTCCCATGATTCCGGGCGTCCTCATGTACCGCCTGCTCATCGGCATTTTTTATATTCCCTCCCTGGATCCGCAGGGGCTGCTCACGGCTATACAAAGCGGCGTCCAGGCCTTTATGATTATCCTGGCTATCGCCTTGGGCGCGACGATTCCCGATATGATCGCCCATCAGTTTATCGAGCGGTCGAAGCACCAGCGTCTCTGCCATCTGCTGGCCGTCGCCCGTTCCGGCGAGGACAGCGCCTTTGAAATCGAAACGGATATAGACCAGGCCAGCAACTTGAAATAGCTGCGCATATTTTTACAGGAGGCACGTATGGATGATGTAAAGCAAAAAGCACGTCTCTTAGAGCTGCGTCACATAATTGATGAACTGAGCTATCAGTATTATACCTTGGATAAACCGACCGTAACGGACTACGAGTACGACATGATGTACCGCGAATTGGAAACGATTGAAAAGGACCATCCTGAATGGGTGACGCCCGATTCGCCGACACAGCGCGTCGGCTCGAAGATTTCCGGCGGCTTTGAAAAATATACGCACGACCAGCCCATGCTCAGCTTAGGCGACGTGTTCAACGACGCCGAGCTCATGGAATTCGACCAGCGCGTCCGCAATGATTTAGGCGGCGAAGAACTGGAATACGTCGTCGAGCTGAAAATCGACGGGCTGGCAGTCAACCTCATTTACGAGCACGGCCAATTCGTCCGCGGCGTCACCCGCGGTGACGGACGGGTCGGCGAAGATATTACGAATAACGTCCGCACGATTCGGACGATTCCGCTGCGCATCGACAACGATTCGCCTCATATTGAAATCCGCGGCGAAGTGTACATGCCCATCGAATCCTTCGCCCAGCTCAACGCCCAGCGCCGCGACGACGAGCTGGAGCCCTTTGCCAATCCCCGCAACGCCGCGGCCGGCTCGCTGCGCCAGCTCGATCCGCGCATTACGGCTCAGCGCAAGCTGGCGTTCTTCGCCTATGCCCTGGGAGGCAACGTCGGCGTGGAAATCCACAGCCAGGAAGAGCTGCTTGCAGACCTAAAGGCCTTCCGCTTCCAGGTCAATCCGGAATACTGCAAATGCAAAACCATGGAAGAAGTCATCGCCTATATTCACAGCTGGGATGAAAAGCGCGATACCTTGCCTTACGCGACGGACGGCATGGTCGTCAAGGTCAACTCCTTTGCCCAGCAGGAGCGGCTGGGCAACACCGTCAAGATTCCTCGCTGGGCCATCGCCTATAAATTCCCGCCGGAACAGGCGAAGACCAAGGTGCTGGGAATTTCCGTTTCCCTCGGCCGGACGGGAGTCCTGACGCCGGCGGCAGATCTCCAGCCCGTTCATTTAGCCGGCACGACGGTCAAGAGGGCGACGCTGCATAACGAGGACTATATCAAGGAAAAGGACATCCGCATCGGCGATACGGTCATTATCCAGAAGGCCGGCGAAATCATTCCCGAAGTCGTACGGGCCGTCGTATCGGAACGGGACGGCTCCGAACGGAAATTCGTCATGCCCAGCACCTGTCCGAGCTGCGGCGGTCCCGTCGTGCGCAAGGAGGGGGAAGCGGCGACGCGCTGCATTAATCCCGATTGCCCGGCTGTCGTCGGTGAGAAAATCGCCCACTTTGTGTCGCGCAACGCCATGAACATCGACGGCTTAGGCGACGCCATCGTGCAGCAGCTGCTGCAGAACCACTTGATTCACGACGTGTCCGACATCTACACGCTGAAAAAAGAAGACCTCGTCGAGCTCGAAGGCTTCGGTGAAAAATCTGCAGACAACCTGCTTAAAGCTGTTGAAGCCAGCAAATCCGTCGGCTTGGCCCGCATCCTCTTCGCCCTAGGCATCCGCTTCGTCGGCGCCAAAGCCGGCCGTATTCTGGCCGAATGCTTCGGCTCTATCGAGGCCCTCATGGCCGCGTCGGCAGACGACTTGACGGCTATCGATGAAATCGGCCCGCGCATTGCCGAAAGCGTCGTCGCTTATTTTGGTGATGAAAAGAACCGCAGCCTCGTAGGCAAGCTTGCGTCGTACGGCGTTGACATGACCGCGGAAAAACGCCAGCTCATCAACACATCCTTCGACGGAGAAATCGTCGTCCTGACCGGCAAGCTCCAGACCATGACCCGGAAGGAAGCGGAACAAGCCGTAGAATCCCGCGGCGGCAAATGTACCTCGTCGGTTACGAAAAAGACGACCCTCGTCGTCATCGGCGCCGATCCCGGCAGCAAATACGAAAAAGCCCGTCAGTTAGGAACCCATATCATCACCGAAGAAGAATTTCAGGACTGGCTGTCCAGAGAATAGAATATATTAGCAGCAGAAAGCAGCTCCATGCCATCGTGCAGGGCTGCTTTCTTTGGCGTGCTGTGAAATGTGAAGTGAGTTATGATTTAGTAAATCGTAAATTAGTAAATCGTGATTGACTAAACTTTTTAATCAAATATGGCAGATTATTTTGAATATAGGTTAGATTTACTTGATATTTATTTTCCTTGAACGGCTTATGTCAAATCATATTTTGGACTATTTAAAGAAGTGGGATTTAGATAATGTTTGAATAATGCTTCAGTATAAAAAAGCGTTTATATTGAAGTAAGATGTAAATTAACTTATAATGATAATATATTCATTAAACTGTCTGATTAAATTGATAAGAAAGGGTGTTAATAAATATATGTCAAAATTGAATATAGATCAAAAGACTATAAAAGATTTATTTGCTGATAAAAAAGCGGATTTTTTGATTCCTGACTATCAGAGACCTTATGCTTGGGGAGAAAAGGAATGTCAGACTTTATGGGACGATATTTTTGCGTTTGCATTTCCTGAGAATGATTGCGATAAATTTGATAGTGATAATGACGAATATTTTCTTGGACCAATTGTTACTTTCAAAAATGAAGAAGGTAAGCAAGAAATTATTGATGGACAACAGAGATTAACTACGCTGATGCTTTTGCTTCGAGCATTTTATGCTATTTATGGATATATGCAAGATGACCGAGCTATAAAAACAAGCAAACTTATAGAGCAATGCATATGGAAAACAGATGAGTTTGGAGATCCTGATAAGAATGCGTTGAAAATTAATTCAGAAGTAGCGACAGACGATGAAAAAAATGAATTTTTATATATTCTTATCGAAGGAGATGCTGAAGGAAAACACAGCAGATATGCTGCTAATTTTAAATTTTTTCAAGTGAAAATCAGTGAATTTTTGAAGAGTTACCCTAGTTATTTTTCTTTTTTACCCATTCGTATTTTAAATAACTGCATATTGCTTCCTATTGAAGCAGAATCACAAGATACGGCGTTGCGCATTTTTTCAACGTTAAATGATAGAGGATTACCTTTATCCGATGCAGATATTTTTAAAGCGCAATTTTATAAATATTATGCGAATAAAGGAAAGAAAGATGATTTTATAAAAAAGTGGAAAGCATTGGAAACGCTATGTAATAGTATTTTTCATCCGCTCAGAGGTACGCCTATGGATGAGTTGTTTACACGGTATATGTACTATGAAAGGGCGCTGCAAGAAAATAAATCATCAACGACAGAAGCGCTGCGAAAATTTTATGAGCGTGATGGATATGCTTTATTAAAAAATGACCAGACGTTAGAAAACATAATTGATCTTGCAAATTTCTGGAAAGACGTGATTGCGCAGAATGCAGATCGTTTTTCTACACAGGTCCTTTGCCAGTTGTTTATTTTGAATTATGCTCCTAATGGAATGTGGACCTATTTCCTGTCTGTATATTATATGGCTAATAGAAATTCTGACGGAGAGTTAAATGATGAAGACTTATATACTTTTTTAAACCAGACTATCGCTTTCGTTTGGGCGTATGCGATAACCAATCCAGGTGTTAATGCATTACGTGCTCCAATATATGCGGAAATGATAAATATTGTAAAGCATAAAACTATTGAGTTTAGAGGATATATGTTTGATCGAGACCATGTGAAAAGAGCTTTTTTAAATTATCGTTTTGGCAATAATCGTGCTATTACGAAAGCGATGTTAGCTTGGTGGTGTTTCCAACAAGAAGGGCAAGAATTACTTTCTTCAGAAACAGTGTTTGAAATTGAGCATATCTATGCTAAAAATAGGCAGACTAAAGAAAAAAGCTTGGAAAAACCAGAGCTTCTCGAATCGCTTGGAAATAAAGCTATTTTAGAAAGAAGAATTAACATTCGGGCATCTGATTATCGGTTTGAAGATAAAATTAAATATTATCAAGGCTATATAAACAACAGAAATCAGCGCAAAGAAGGTACTAAAAATATAGAACTCCTTAAATTATCAAAGACAGCGACAGATTTTACGGGAGTCGATATAGAACATAGAAATCAACATATTATTTGGAGTTTTATGGAATATCTTACTCAGAATGGACTTATGAAATAATGAGAGTTAGGACAAAACACACATGATTAAACCAATTGTAAGAGACATATTCTTTTTAGGCCAGAAGGCTGAACGGGCTGTTAAAGCCGATATGGCTGTTGGCCGGGATTTATTGGATACGCTGCAGGCGAATTGCGATCGGTGCGTAGGCATGGCGGCGAATATGATCGGCGTGCGGAAAGCCGTCATCGTCGTTCATATGGGAGCGGCTGATATCGTTATGTTTAATCCCGTCGTGCTGAAGAAGGAAGGACCCTATGAGGCAGAAGAGGGGTGTCTGTCGTTGGACGGCGTCCGCAAGACGACGCGGTATGAGTATATCGAAGTGGAATTTTACGATATGAGCTGGAAGAAGCGGCGGCAGAAACTGCGCGGCCTGCCGGCTCAGATTTGCCAGCACGAGCTGGACCACTTGGAAGGGATATTGATTTGACGATGACCGATAGCGAATGGGATAAACTGTTGCAGATTAAGACGACGGGGCGGGACGATACCCACGCCGACGTGTACCGCTACCCTTATGAGCCGACGCCCTATTCGGTGCTGGAGCGGCTGGCTAATGCCGGTTATATCCGCAAGGGGAATACTCTTCTCGATTACGGATGCGGCAAGGGACGGGTCGATTTCTTCCTGTCTTGGCAGACGCGTTGTCATTCTATTGGCGTCGAGTACGACGAGCGGATTTACGAAACGGCGATGGAGAACCTAACGTCAGGAACTGCTTCGAGACGAGTATCCTTCTTGCTGGCTAATGCCGAGCACTTTGCCGTGCCGGAGGAAGTAGACCGCATTTACTTTTTCAATCCTTTTTCCCTGCAAATCCTGCAGAAGGCCATGAGCCGTATTCTGGCATCGTATTATGCCGCGCCGCGGGACATACTGCTGTTTTTCTATTACCCCTCCGATGAGTATATGGCTTATTTGCTGGCTACTGACGGGCTGACGGTGTTTGATGAAATCGATTGCCGCGACTTGGAAGGAAACAACGAGCGGGAGCGGATTGTTATATTTGCATTGAAAGGAATGGATTATGGGGAAGATTAAAATTATACAGAGATACATAGAGGATGACGCCGGCTATGCCTTTGGCGATGTCTTTGACGTTGCCGCTGCGGGGGACGAAGGCGTGACGATTGTCACTGCTTCAGGCAAAGCCGTTTCCCTGCGCCGCGGCGACTATATAGAGGTTGCGACAGAGCCGGAGCCGCCGAAAGAGGATGTGCCCGTACGGGATATCTGCGCTGGCGACATCGTGTGCCATTTTAAGCGGGAATGGGTGTCAGCTGACACATCAGAATATTTGTATAAGGTGCTGGCCTTTGCCCAACATACGGAGTCGGGCGAGCGCCTTGTTGTGTATCAGGCCTTATACGCGCCCTTTAAGATATGCGCCCGGCCGTACGCCATGTTCATGAGCGAAGTAGATCATGACAAGTATCCCGCGGCGTCGCAGAAATACCGTTTTGAGAAAGTGGAGGCGGCTCATGGCGACGAAGACTGATGAATTATACGAGCTCCTGCTGAGCAAGGGATATCCCCAGCCCTTTTGTCAGGAAATTGCCTATCATACGCTGAACACGGATTTTACGGCGATGCGGATGATTGGTTATTTATATCGGGTCAGCGAGCCGAGTCTGGAAATGGTCGTCGACGAGATGCTGGCTATTGTCAGCGACAGGGACCGTCTGATTCGGAAGAAGGAAACGGAACGGGCGCAGGCAGTTATCAACGATGTGTATACGAACGGTTTATAAGGAAATCGACAGAGAGCTTGTGGAAACGCAGGCTCTTTTTTGCGTTGCAGTCGGGCGGCAGTTGTAGACTGGCCGTGTTGTGGATTATAATAAAATAAAAAAAGTCTTGCTGTATATGACGATTGTATACGGCAAGAATGTTGCAGGGAGGGATGTAGTATGGCAATGTTAGGTGCAATCATGGTTCCCCATCCGCCCCTCATTATTCCAGAGGTCGGGCGAGGACAGGAACGGGGGATTCAGGCGACGATACAGGCATATCATGAAGCGGCCAAGAGGCTGGCATCGTGGAAGCCCGATACAGTCGTCGTCCTGTCGCCTCATTCGGTCATGTATGCCGATTATTTTCATATTTCTCCGGGCCGCGGGGCGCAGGGGAATTTCGGGGCCTTCCGGGCTCCCCAAGTAGAAATCAAGGTGCAGTATGATACAGAATTCGTCGATATGCTGTCCCGCAAGGCGGCGGGCTGCGGTGTTTCGGCCGGTACCCTGGGCGAACGGGACAGCAGTCTGGATCACGGGACGATGATTCCCCTTTGGTTTCTGAATCAGTATTACGAAGGGTACCAAACGGTGCGCATCGGCCTGTCAGGCCTGCCTTTCTCCCAGCATTATAAGCTGGGCCAGTGCATTCAAAAGACGGCGGAGCTATTGGGGCGGCGCGTCGCCGTCATAGCCAGCGGCGATTTGTCCCATAAGCTCAAAGACGACGGCCCGTACGGCTTTCAGGCAGAAGGGCCCGTATACGACGAGAAAATCATGGATATCATGGGAAGGGGTGACTTTGGCCGTCTTTTCGATTTGTCTGAGGAGTTTTGCGCCAAGGCGGCGGAATGCGGTCAGCGTTCCTTCGTCATCATGGCTGGCGCCTTAGATTGTCTGGCCGTCAAAGCCGAAACGTTGTCCTATGAAGGGCCTTTCGGCGTGGGCTACGGCGTCTGCGTATACGAAACGGAAGGGGCTGCGCCGCAGCGCGATTTCCTGCGCCAGTATGAAGAGCGAGTCTGCGCTCAGGCTGCCCGGAGGAAAGAGTCGGAAGACGCGTACGTGCGCTTGGCCCGGCAGACCATAGAAACGTACATCCGGACGGGCAAAAAAATCAGCGTGCCCGACGGACTTCCCGATGAAATGTATGCCAACCGGGCTGGCGTATTCGTTTCCCTAAAAGAAGAAGGGGCTCTGCGGGGCTGTATCGGTACGATTGGGCCGGTACGAAACAGCATCGCTGAGGAAATCATCGAAAATGCCGTCAGCGCGTCGACGAAGGACCCGCGGTTTCATGCTGTAAGGGAAGATGAATTAGAGCGGCTGGAATACAGCGTCGACGTGCTTAGCCCAGCTGAACTCATCGCATCAGAAGAAGAACTGGACGTACGGCGGTACGGCGTCATCGTGACCAAAGGCAGCCGGAGAGGGCTGCTCCTGCCCAATCTGGAGGGCGTTGATACGGTACAGGCACAGGTGGCCATTGCCAAGCGCAAAGCCGGCATCTCCGCCGACGAGGACGTACAGCTGGAACGGTTTGAGGTGGTGAGACACTATTGATGACGAACACTACGCTGTCCCAAAGAGCGCGGGGAGAAGGCCTGCTTCACTGTCCCGTCTGTCCCCATCACTGCACGTTGGCCGAAGGCCAGTACGGCCGCTGCCGGGCCCGGAAGAGGGAACAAGGCCGCATTGTCAGCGTCAACTGCGGCAAGATTACGTCTCTCATGCTGGACCCCGTCGAGAAGAAGCCCTTGCGCCGGTTTTATCCCGGCAGCATGATCCTTTCCGTCGGCACCTTCGGCTGCAATTTATCCTGCCCGTTTTGCCAAAACCACGAAATCTCCATGGCCGGCCAGGCCGACGTTCCCTGGCGGGAGATTACGCCGGTACAGCTGGCGGCCTTGGCCGAGGCGTACCGAAGCCACGGAAATATGGGTATCGCCTTTACGTACAACGAGCCTCTCGTAGGCTATGAATTTGTCCGCGACACGGCGCGGCTGGTTCATGAGCGGGGCATGAAGAACGTCATGGTGACTAATGGTTTTGCCGAACTGCTCATACTGGAAGAGCTGCTGCCCTATATAGACGCTATGAACATCGACTTGAAGGGATTTACCGACGCGTATTACCAGAAGCTGGGCGGAAATCTGGAAACGGTCAAGGCGTTTATCGCCAGAGCGGCCCGGGACTGCCACGTTGAGCTGACGACGCTGATCGTTCCCGGTGAAAACGACGGCGAAGACGAAATGGAAGCCGAAGCGAAGTGGATTGCGTCGCTGGACGCGGCTATTCCCCTTCACGTTACCCGCTTTTTCCCGCAGTACCGCATGACCGACCGGGGGCCGACGAAGGTAGAAACCGTATATCGCCTGAGGGATATTGCCGGAACGTATTTGTCCCATGTGTATACGGGAAATTGCTGAAATGCGCCCATAGGAAACAGAGGCCTGCTGCGATCAGGCCTCTTTGCACGTATCAGATTAAAATGTATTGCGCCAGCAGTTGTTGCAGCGCATAGATGTTCAGGCTCTTGTTGAACCGCTTGCACAACGGCTCCGTGCCCATGCCGGAAATCCAGATTTTCAGCTCGGCGTCTAAATCGAAGTGGCCGGCTGTCTCGATACTAAAGTGAGTAATACTCTTATAGGGAATCGAGAGGTATTCCGTCTTTTTTCCGGTCAATCCCTGCACGTCGACAAGAATGAGCCGCTTATCCGTAAAGATGAACAAATCGCGAATCAGCCGGTAGGCGTGCTCAATGCGCTCGCCTGACGCCAGAAACTTGGCGTAGTCCTCGCGGATTTCATCAATATCTATTTCCGACGCATTGCCCATCATTTCACTAAAAAATCCCATGATACATCCTCCTTTGATGCGGTATGAAAAAACGAAGCATATATGTTCATGGTACGGCATGATGCATAGGCCTGTCAATGGGTAAGAGAAGACGAAAGGACCCTGTTGATTATACGATAAAAGACTGACCTGCGTGGCGCAAGCCAGTCTTTTTTGCGGGCAATTTACCGAATGAAATTGGTCATGACCTTAGCTTCTGTTTCAGGAGCTGTAATGCCAGCTGTTTTGCCGGCTTCAATGCATTTGAGGAGCCAAGCCATGTTGCGGCCTAAAACGCGCATGATCTGCATGCCTTCGGCGTCCTGCTTTACTTCGTCAGGCGTATTGCCGTGAACGACGTTCCAGTAGTTGGACGAAACGATGGGCATCTGATGATAGGCGAAGTACTTATTCAGTACGTCCAGCGTAGCTGTCGTGCCGGCGCGGCGAGCCGATGCGACAGCGGCAGCCGGTTTGTGGATCAGAGCAGAACCAGCTGCGCCGGCCAGCTTATCCATAAAGGAAATAATTTCGCCCGACGGAGAAGCCCAATACACGGGCGAACCGACGACTAATCCGTCGGCTTCCTTGACTTTTTCAGCAACGGCTTTGACGACATCATCTGTCGGTACGGCATGAATAATTTCTGCGTCGACGCCGTTTTCCTTCAGGACATCAGCAACGACGGATAAGGCTGTATACGTGCAGCCCGCTTCACGGCGGCTGCCGTTTAATAACACAACTTTCATGAAATATACCTCCTCTATACTGTACAATACAGGTGTTTAATTTGAACTATAGCACGGAAAGGACAAAATGTCAAATTTGTTTTGCCGAGACGCAGAAAGGTGTGGGAGTATAAAAAATGTCTGGTTTAGCGAGATGTGGGACAATGTTGCTCATGATGAGATGAACGGTAGAGACTTCATCTGGTATACTAAAGAAAACCATACGGATAGGGGAAAATATCATAAGGCCGCTTGTGCGAACCAGAAGTATGCGGCATTTTTCCTTTGGTTCCGCACTGACATATATGGAATGATGCTGTTTGGTGATGCGAAAAAACGGTATAAATTACTAAATACAGTTATTAATGCCTATATTTGCTGAGGTTGTTTTTGTAGTATACTATATGTAGCAGTCACTTCTCGTGCGAGAGTGCGGATTGAAATGTCGTTGCGGTCGGTCACCATATTCCACATCTGGGGTCACTTCTCGTGCGAGAGTGCGGATTGAAATATTCAAAGAAGCCCCATTAGGATAGCAATTGAAGGGCTCCTTGACGGATAACAGTACTAATAAATGAAAATAGCAAAAGCATTACCCTAAAGAATATCTTTACAAAGGATGAGATGCCCTATGAAACAGAACCTAACATCTTCCGATTTAAAACCGATTCTTCATTCCAAGCGAGCTAATATTTTCTACTTAGAAAAATGCCGTGTCATGCAGAAGAACGGCCGTATTGTGTATTTGACAGAGACGGAAAAGGAAAATTTGTACTGGAACATTCCGATTGCCAATACGACGGTAATTTTATTGGGAACAGGTACGTCTATTACGCAGGCGGCTATGCGGTTATTGGCCAGTGCCGGCGTTCTGGTTGGGTTCTGCGGAGGAGGCAGTACGCCTTTGTTTGCCGGTTCGGAAATAGAATGGCTGAATCCGCAGAGCGAATACAGGCCGACCGTATATGTGCAGGGATGGCTGTCCTTTTGGTTTGACGAGGCGAAGCGCTTGGAGGCGGCTAAGGCGTTTCAACAGGAACGGTGCCAGTTTTTACGTACTGTCTGGGGTAAGGACAGGGAACTGCAGGATGAACTGTTTGATTGTGACGATTTGGAAATAAAACAAGCGTTAAAGACTTATGAAAAAGAGATTCCCAAGGCGAGAAACGTGACGGAACTGCTTACGAAAGAAGCTGCTTTTACGAAAAATCTTTACAAGTATGCGGCCAATCAATCGGACTGGGGAGAATTTACGAGACGGCAGCAAGGCGATGACAAAGCAAATGTCTTTTTCAATCATGGCAATTATCTGGCCTATGGGCTGGCGGCCTGTACCTTATGGGTATTGGGGATTCCTCATGGGTTTGCTGTCATGCATGGAAAAACGCGGCGCGGCGCTCTGGTTTTTGATGTGGCCGATTTGATAAAGGACGCCATTGTCCTGCCTTGGGCCTTTATTTGCGCTGAAAGGAATACGACTGATCAGGAATTCAGGCAGGTTTGCCTGCAGAAGTTTACAGAGCACAAAGCGCTGGATTTCACGTTTTCCAAGGTTAAGGAATGCAGCGCTATGTTTGCCCGCATCGGATGTGATGCCGTATGATGGTCATTTTTGTCAGTAAAAGCGAAGGAAAGTCCATTCCCGTTGTCAGAAGGGTTTTGGACAGCTTTGCCCTGCGAATCGGTACGGATACTTGGAAGACGGTCATTACGGAGGATGGGCTTGCGACGGTTAGGACGCTGCTGCGGCGCAGCGCGACGAAGAGCACGGCCGTTTCGTGTCATTGGATTCGTTCGCGCAGCCGAAGCGAGCTGGTGTGGATCGTAGGAAAGCGCAGCAAGTTTAACGAAGACGGAATCGTACCGGTGCATTATACGGCAAAGAATATCGCGCACCGTGAATGGGAAAACGAGTGGCAGTATTTGTCCCTGATCAAAGCGATTGCCGCCTTAGCAGCGCTGCTTCACGACTGGGGCAAGGCGTCGGATTTGTTCCAGAATAAGTTAAAAAACGCTGGAAAGGGAAAACTGGAAGCCGATCCCTTTCGCCATGAGTGGGTATCCTGCAAGCTGCTGGAAGCCTTAGTGCGGTATACGGACGCATATGATAACGATAAGAAATGGCTGACGGCCTTGGCAGAAGGGACAATTAACACGAAAACCTTGGCTAAGCTGGCAGGCGAGAATATGGGGACGTTAGGCTCTATGCCGCCTATTGCCAGTATGCTGGCGTGGATTATCCTATCTCATCACCGGCTGCCGTATGTAGATGACAAGAATGACAGAACTGGGTACCAAGGCGACGGCGTGTATTCCTTTCAGCAAATGATAGAGCGCATACGTGCTTCCTGGGGATACAGCAGGCAGCAGAGTAATGAAGAAGAACGGAAAAGAGAAACACAGTGTTTTTCCTTTCGGCAAGGATTGTTGTGGGATGACGGGCTCCTTTGGCAAAAAGCTTTGAAAAAATGGGCTGCCAAGACGCTTCGCGAAGAAAGAGTTTTGTGTACTCTGATTCGGGAAGGAAATCTGGCCTTTCGCAGCATAGTCACCTATGCCCGATTGTGCCTGATGCTGTCTGACCATTACATTTCTTCACTGCCTCGTGAAGGTGCAGGAAAAGCAACGTATAAAAAGAAGCATTCGTGGAGCTCTGTTGAGTTATGGGCCAATACGGATCGCAATAAAGGATTAAAACAATCCTTGGAAGAGCACGTCGTTTCTGTTATGGAACAGGCCTTGCAGATAGCGCATCAATTGCCGAACTTTGCTGCCCAGATGGAAAAGGCAGAAGATATTGCCTTTCTGAAGAAGCAAAGTCCCAGGCCTTTCCGCTGGCAAGATGGAGCTGTTGAAAAAATCAAGCAATTCCGGCAGAGAGAACGAGGAAAGATGGCCTATTTTATCGTCAATATGGCGAGTACGGGATGCGGGAAAACGATTGCCAATGCCAAGCTCATGAACGCTGTATCAGAAGACGGGAAATCCCTTCGTTATGTCTTGGCCCTTGGATTGCGGACTCTTACGCTGCAGACGGGAGACGAGTATAGGACGCGCATCGGGCTGGATAAAAGCGAATTAGCCGTCATGATTGGCTCCAGCGTCATCCAGTCGCTCCATGAACAAGATAACCTGGCTGAAGATGATATGTCGTCTGTAGGAGATGCGGAAGTTCTACTACAGGAAGACCTGGACTATGAAGATACATGCAGTGCAGAACAGACGGCGTTTTTAGACATATTTTTCCAGCATAACCCGCAAAAGTATAAGGCCTTTTTGTATAAGCCCGTCTTGACTGCGACGATAGATTATATGATGGCTGCGACAGAGACCGTACGCGGCGGAAAATATATGCTTCCGCTGCTGCGCCTCATGTCGTCCGACTTGGTCATCGATGAAATTGATGATTTTGATAAAAAAGATTTGATCGCCATTTCGCGATTAGTTCATTTGGCCGGAATGATGGGACGGAGCGTAGCCATATCTTCGGCGACGATACCGCCTGATTTGGCCCAAGGCATGTTCAGGGCCTATATGCGCGGCTTAGCCTGCTATAATCAGTTTTTTACCGAAGCAAAGCAGTGCGGCGTCGTCTTGTGCGATGAGTTTAAGACCGTAACAGGCCGGATTGCTATGGGCGACTTTCAGGCCTATGAAGCCATGCATGGCGCTTTTGTCGATAAACGGGTACAGCATTTGGAAAAGCAGCTCATCAAACGAAAAGGCATAATCGTCGATATTCCGAATGCTCCAGAAGGGGGAAGCCGGATTACCCAATTTTTTGAGGCTGCCAAGAAAGCGGCAATTGCCCTGCATGATGATAATTACATTATTGATAAAAGGACGAAAAAACGCGTATCCTTTGGCCTTATCCGCTTGGCTAATACCAGCCCCTGCGTGGCGTGCAGCCTGTATTTGTTGAGCAGCGAATGCATGCTGCCGAAAGGGTATGCTATTCGGATTATGACCTATCATAGCCGGCAGCTTCTGATTATGCGCCATGAGCAGGAAAAATATTTAGATGTCGTCTTGAAACGAAAGTATGACAGCTCTGTTCCTGTAGATATACAAGACCCGGTGATTCGCCGCCATTTAGATAGTATTGAGGAAGATAACGTCTTGTTTATCGTCGTCGCAACGCCTATAGAAGAAATTGGCCGGGACCATGATTTTGACTGGGCTGTTGTAGAGCCGTCGTCATATCGTTCTTTTATTCAGCTGGCCGGGCGCGTGCTGCGTCATCGCAAGGTGTATGCGGACATTATAAAACCGAATATTGCTGTAATGCAGTACAATGTGAGGGCTCTGCAAGGAGAACAGCAGGCCTTTATAAAGCCGGGATACGAAGTCAAGCCGTATCATCTCCGCAGTCACGACCTGCATGATATTATAGATGAAGGAGCCTTTCATAAAAAAATTGACGCCGTACTGCGTATACGAAAGCCTGTCATGAATGGCACCGATAAAGAAGACGTTTCCCTATTAATCGACTTGGAACATATGACGATGGAAGATTTTAACAGTACCGAGCCAGGGCCGCAGGGATTGTCCGGCTGGATTGAAGAGTATTGGTGGCTTACGGCACTGCCGCAGACATTCAACCGGTTTCGTGAGGGGCAGGCTGATAGGAAGCTCATAGGCGTATATACAGACGGGAAGATTCACTTTTCTATGTATGAAGACGGCGAATGTATTGACTGCGGAAATACGCTGCATATTGAACAATACACCATGGAATATGAGGACGAAAGAATATGGCTGCCGCGTACATATGAGAGCGCGCTTCGTCGTCGCATTCCAGAAGACGATGATCTTTCAGAAGAAGAACTGTTGGAGACGCTATCTAACAAATATGGAGAAATTGCTTTGCCCGTTGATAGCGATGAAACATGGTTTTATGACGACCAATTCGGCATATTCAAAAAGATGAGATGAAAACAGAGTTATAGGCATGAAACTATTTCAAACTGGCAGAGACGTATGAACGATGACTTTTGTCGGCGGCAGCACTGACAACTTCGGCATTGTTTTATGTATTTTTTATCTTTTATGTCCATGGTATAATAAAGATGCCTGCTGGATAAGCAGTTTAGAAAGTGTTTTTTTTAATTTATGAGTGTCTGCCGCAAAGGCAGTTCAACAAGCTATTTGCTTTGTGGATGTGAACTAACGGCGTTTCCGGAACTGTATACTTTCTGTCATAATGCCGATGTTGTTTGCATGAACTTTTTTGTTTGCCAGCCTGAATTGGCTGGCTTTTTTTCTTTTTCGGATATATGATTGCATTTTATCTGGTTTTATTGGACGTCAGCGTTTTTCCCATTAGAGAGTTGTATGTTTATTGTAAGGAATATATATCATATTTGACTAGCCAGTATAAGGCGTGTCATGGTAATCCATTTAGGAATGGAGACATGTTCAAATGATTGTTATTTCATTTCAACTGTAGTATAATTAATTTAAATAAAAAAAAACACGGATAATATATAATGGAAACGGAGTGATGATTATGGGAATGCTCAAGACGTACATAGAGGAACAGGCAGAAAGCAAGAAGCTGTCAGTGACGGAATGGATGCAAAAACGGATAGATGAGATTCCCTTCTGCAAGATAGCTACGCATGTCGGAAAGTTTTCCCATCCAGACGCTAAAGTAACCATATGCGATACGTCTGATTCTCCTTGTAAAGGATATGTCGCTACGTCGAATTCAGCTCATGATACCGATGTTTCTGTCAACGCCGCGTATATGGGGACGGCTAAATTATTGTTTGATAATCTTTTGGAAGATGGACATACCGTGTTTTTCCATGTAGTAACGGGAAGCTCTTTGGTAGAAGAAGAATTTAAAGCTCTGCACCTAGACGAGGCATTGTATCATACCTTTAAAGAACGTGTCCTGCAATGCAGCCGGCCGAGTTTTCCCGATACGACTGATGGCCTGCTTAAACAAGTATATTTTCCTATTGGGGCCAATGCCTATCACTTGCTGACGGTCATGCCGTCTTCCAGCGTATTACTGAAACTGAAAGAAAAGGTTAAACAATTAGACGAACAGCGGAAGCAGTGCCGTGAGGCTGGCGCTGATTATGATGAACTTTGGGATTTGACGGCTATTTCTTTCGGCGGGACGAAACCCCAGAATATCAGCTATCTAAACAGCGCCAACGGAGGGACGGCGTACTTGCTGCCCTCGCTGCCGCCTGTACTGTCTGGCCGGCAAGTGCGGAAACCTAAAAGAAATTTTTTTAGGGAATCCCTTTCATTTAGAAATTATAAGTATATATTTAAGGAACTTCATGTACTGTTTAAAGCGGATAGGAACAATAAGCAAATCCGCGACGCCGTAAGAGCGCATATAGAGCAGCTTATTTCCCAGGCTATGATGGCGGCCTATGCTCTTCGCCGTGAGGGAGAAGGGTGGAGCGGCGACGGAGCCTATGCGTCTCTGCCGCTGCATCAGAAAATTTGGCTGGATACGCAATATGCGCTGCAACGGAAAGAAGATGAGTGGCGTGAGGAGCTGAGCGCTGATTTTGGACGATGGGTAATACGTACGTATGAATACATATTGAAGAAAGAACGCTGCACCTTAGGGGATGGGGAAATGCGCTTTTTTAAGCACGAGTTCAGAGATGAGCTGGATAAGGCGGTGAGATGCGAGTGATGAAAACCTACATTGTATTGCCTGACGTACAAATTCACAACGCCAATGCGATGAGCAGCACCTATACCATTGGTTTTCCGGCAATGACGGCATGGCTGGGGGCGGTGCATGCTCTGCAGCGGAACCTAGCGGTATGGGACCCGGTTTTTTCAGATATTGTATTTTCTAAAACGGCTGTTGTCTACCATTCCTGTCATTTACAGGTTCAAAAAGGGTACAGAAACGCGATTATCGGGACGGCCAATCCGCTGAAAAAGAAGGGTGGAGCCTACGAACGGCCGCCGTTTATTGCGGAAGCGCGAGTTCATGTGACTGTAACCTTGGTAATCGAAACGAGCCGGGTTCGGCCGGAATATAAGGAGCGGTGTGAACATGCGATCACTATGCTGCTGCCCACTATGAAAATTGCTTCCGGAGATGTTCTCAAAGCCGGCAAGGCGGAAATTGTATATATTGACGAGGAAAAAGAATATGGATATAAGCCGCTCATTGCCAAGATGATGCCTGGATATGTATTGATTGAACGGCGGGATATACTGGAGCAGGAAGCCGCTGGTTCCGAAGATGGGCTGGATACGTTGCTGAAATTTTTGCAGATCCATTGCCATGCCGATTCGGATGCCGAATCGGGTCGTACGGATTGGACGTACGAAAGAGCGATACCCGGCTGGGTTATTCCCATTTCTGTAGGATTTAAGGCGATATCGCCGCTGATGCAGGTATCTCATCAGAGGGATATGACAAAACCACATCGCTTTGCCGAAAATATCGTTACGCTGGGCGAATTTAAGATGCCGTATCAATTTGATGATATTGACGACATGATGTGGCACTATGAATACGATGAAGAACAAGGACTATATATTTGCAGAAATCAGAAGCTGCAGTAAAAGGAGGAGTTTGTTATGGCAAAAAAAGATTCTGTTATTGCGTCTGTATTGGCCTTTGAAAAGCGGATGGTTCCTTCTGACGGATATATGTATGAAACACGGTGGGATGTGAGGCAAGAGGAAAAGACACCCATTTGTTTATCAGAAAAGTCGGTGCGGGGCACTATTTCCAATCGGCTGAAGAACGCCGTTAAAAATGACCCGGCAAAGCTGAATGCAGAAGTAGAAAAAGCAAATTTGCAAACCGTAGACAGCGCTTCCTTATCTATGGAATGCGATACGTTAAAACTTTGCTTTACGCTGAAATTTTTGCCGGTGCAGCATCCGTCGGCCTGCAATAATGAAGAACACTATCAGAAAATCAACAGCATGATCCAAGCCTATAAAGACCGCTATGGCTTTACCGAATTAGCGAAACGATATGCTTTCAATATTGCCAACGGACGGTTTTTATGGAGAAATCGTGTCGGCGCAGAGCGAATTGAAATTATTGTGACGGCAAAAGAGCTGGAAGCACAATGGGTGTTTAATGCGTATGACTACAGCCTACGGGATTTTGACGATGAAGATACGAATGTCTTAGCTCTGGCAAGCTGCATCGCCGATGCCTTGTGCGGTACTAAACCGTATCTTTTCCTTGAAGTCGAAGCCAATGTGCTGTTGGGTCGTGGACAAGAAGGATATCCCAGCGAAGAATTAGTCCTCGACAAGAAGGGTAAAAAAAGCAAGATTTTATACGCTGTAAACGATACAGCGGCTATGCATTCTCAAAAATTAGGCAATGCTTTGAGGACTATCGACACGTGGTATCCGGAATACGACGACGTCCTGCGTCCCATTGCAATAGAACCGTACGGCGCCGTTACGAATTTGGGGAAAGCCTATCGGACAGGCACGAGTAAGAAGGATTTTTATACCTTATTTGACAAATACTCGGTAGGAGAGGCATTAGGCTGTGAGGAAGACGAACACTATGTTATGGCCGTATTAGTGCGCGGCGGCGTCTTCGGACAAGGCGGAAAGGAATGATATCATGCAGTACTATCAGGAGATCACGCTGCTTCCTGATGAAAGCTCTTCTGTAAATTTTCTTTGGGGAAAGATATTTACAGCAGTTCATATTGCTTTGGCAGATCTAAAAAATACCTGGGGAATTACGAATATTGCCGTATCTTTTCCAGAGTATGGAGATACTTCATTAGGGACTAAGCTGCGGATTTTGGCAGAAGATGAACACCTATTGGAAATATTGGATATAAAGGGCGTATTGCATCGTTTTGCTGATTATGCTGATATTGGGAGGATAAAGAAAATACCGTACAATAAGATAAAAGGATATGCTGTGTACAGCCGATATCAGCCAGACAGCTCCGTCCACCAAAAAGCAAGACGGTACAGCCAGCGCCATCCTGATACTTCCTATGCGCAGGCTCTCCAGATTATGAAATCAAAGAATCGGGCGACGCAGCTGCCGTATATTCAGATGTGCAGCATGACGAACCGCAATCCATTCCGATTATTCATTAAACGGACGAAAGCTGAACCAGGAGAGAAATATCATTTTGGCAGTTATGGATTAAGTCCTCATTCTGCAGTACCTGAATTTTAACCCAAATAAAATAGACAAAGGAAAACCCTTGAAAATATGAGGATTTTTGCTATCCCGAAAAATTTAGGGTAAAATAAGGTAACCATACTGCCATGCCAGTAAGTATGCCGTATGGCCGTATGGTTTCTTACAGTTGTCTGCCGCATAGGCAGTTTAGAAATGACTAACCGCGCCGTATTGTTCACCTATGCGGTTGTCTGCCGCATAGGCAGTTTAGAAATTTTATTTTTTATCATAGCAGGAGGTGCTGTAGTTGTCTGCCGCATAGGCAGTTTAGAAATCTCCATTGCGGAAAAGCAGGAGTTGGAGAATGTTGTCTGCCGCATAGGCAGTTTAGAAAAGGAATCTGTTGGTAAAATTGACGACATTAATGTTGTCTGCCGCATAGGCAGTTTAGAAAGTTATGATGGCATTTTGCAGATAACTGTAATCGTTGTCTGCCGCATAGGCAGTTTAGAAATTCCCCGAAAATATCTTTATAAGCAACCTGAAGTTGTCTGCCGCATAGGCAGTTTAGAAAAATCTCTTTTCCATCCCTTCTCGTTCGTGGTCGTTGTCTGCCGCATAGGCAGTTTAGAAAAAATGGCGTCAGCAATTAATGGCATTTCTACCGTTGTCTGCCGCATAGGCAGTTTAGAAACAGATAAACTCATGAAAGGCTATGTATCCGTTACCAATTATGAACGATTGAAGGAAGCTGCTAAATGGAGTAAATTAGGGGTTTTCTCCGCCGTCATCTTTGACGAGGCTCACTACCTTAAAAATCCAGAATCTAAACGGCATTACTGGGCAAAGGTTTGTGCTGGTTATATGCAGAAACGATTCTTATTGACTGGTACCCCTATGGTATCTGGCCCTTGCGATATTGCTGCCCTTCTGGATGTGCTCGGCCTTCTCCCCCTTCTCGGCGGATACCAAAAATTTTACAAACGCTATTGCGATCCTACTTGGAATGGCTACGGCTGGGACTACTCTGGTTCGTCCAATCAAGGGGAGTTGCATAATTTCCTGAAAAAGTATATGATAAGAAGGACGAAGAAAGAATGTGGAATCAAGCTTCCCCGCAAGACGATTGTGGACGTGCCTATGGT
Source organism: Megasphaera stantonii (assembly GCF_025567065.1). Taxonomy (NCBI): domain Bacteria; kingdom Bacillati; phylum Bacillota; class Negativicutes; order Veillonellales; family Veillonellaceae; genus Megasphaera; species Megasphaera stantonii. Next base: position 2,339 of record NZ_JAOQKD010000018.1, on the reverse strand, counting down.
AGAATGCCAGCAGCCCTATGCCGAGACATTCAAAGCCATTGAAATGCAGCAGCGGAAGGTGAATAATCTCAAATTCCCCTACGCCGTAAGCTTCCTTGACAAACTCATGCTGGAAGGTAAACGTCCCGTCGTATTCGTTCATCATCGTGAACTAATGGGCAAGCTGATGAAAAAGTACAAGGATAAGGCAGTCAATATCTACGGCGGTCAGAACATGTACCAGCGTGAAGAAGCCGTGCGACGGTTTCAGAACGAGGAAATTCCTTTGATTATTTGCTCTTTACAAGCTTCTGCCACTGGGATTACGTTAACGAGTAGTGATACGGCTGTATTCTTGGAATATCTTTGGTCTCCCGCCGTGTCCAAACAAGCTCAGGACAGAATCCACAGGCTTTCGCAGACAAAACCAGTTACAATTTATAACCTGTATTGCCCCGGTTCCATTGAACGGCAGAAACACTTGCGTTCGTATGCAAAGGAACTGGATATGGAAGGTATCTTATAGAGGGTGTGGTGGCTTTTAACACAGCCCCCTATTATGCATATGATTTGAATTTTTATGCATTTAAAGGAGGGTATTTTTTATAAAAAAAATTATTTTGGTACTCATGGCTTTATTGATGTTAGGTATTACGAGTGCATTCGCATTGGAAAGATGCCCTAGATGTGGAGGACCGTTGCCCTCGGTTGAAAGAGGATATTTTTTAGGAGAATATACGTATACTTGCATTAACGGGCACCGTACAACAGTACAGGAGTAAAACAATGAAAAAAATATTACTATTGTTATTGGTAATTTTGTCTTTATCCATGCCATCATTTGCCGCAGATTGGTATTGGGTCTGCTCAAAAAACGGAGGATCTATATATATTGACAATAGTTCCGTTCAAAAGACCCCAGAATACGCCGTCATTTGGTCTAAGTTAGACTTGCCAAATGGAGACACAATGGTCTCTCAAATATTCGTTAATAGAAACCCAAAATCATGGACACTGATGGACGCGGCAATATACAGAGATGGTCTTTGTATATCTAGTCGAACCTATAATTCCCCAAACTGGCAAAACATACGCCCCGGTGATGTAATGGATAATATTTATGATTTAATATGGTAGAAGGAGAAGCTCTATGGCAAAACGTGCCCTCTCTTTATTTCTGACTTTACTATTGATCTTATCATTAGCTGGATGTACTAAAAGCGAAGACGAACAGAAACAAATAATGAAGGCTACCATAGCCCACATACATGAAATACACTATAATATGCTAGATAATGTTAATATGATGTTTAGGGTTTACGACACGAAAGATAAAAATCCTAAAGCTTTGTCTGATATGGGATATGTCAAAACGTCTTTTAAAAACTACAAAAATCAAATAGATTCAATAAAAATTGATGATGGATTATCGGAACCTAGGAAAGAAACATTAAAAAGAGTAAAGGGGAATTACTCTACCTGCCTAGAGAACTTGATAATAGTTTCCGGGGGATTGCAAGAGTTTATTAAAAATGGGGCTCCTGACGAACCTTCTAACAAATTAAGAGATGCAACGTTTACAGTTGACGAAAAGTTAAAAACAATATTCGCAACGATCAAACCTCTAGGAGAAGAGTACGGAGTAAAAATCACTTCTCCGGAACTGTATAACCCCAAAAATACAGTATTCAACAATAAAAAATAGCCAGAGAATATTGCAGGAAAGAGGTGTCTCATGATTAAACGTATTCTCTATTTGTTTCTATCCCTATTATTAGCGTTATCTTTAGTCGGCTGCGCTAAAACAGAAGATGAGCAAAAACAAATCATGAAAGCAGCCATTATTCACTTTAACGAAATAAATTATAAAACCGAGAAAAATATGAACCAAATGATGGAAACCTTTGATAACAAAGGTTCCAATCCTGAAGTTTGGCTCGACCTAGACAATATAAAAAACAATTTTAACTCATACAAAAAGGAGGTTGATTCAATAAAAATTGACGACGGGCTATCACAGCCGCGCAAGGATACGCTTGAAAGATTAAAGAAAAGCTATTCTCTTGGTATCGGCGGACTCATTATTTTTACAGAAAGCCTACAGGAGATTGTCAAGGATGGCAAACTGAGTAACCCATATAAATCAAAAGATTCTGTAAAAACATGGGGAGAAAATTTGGGAACTGGATACGAAACGTTAAAATCTTTAGGGAAAGAATATGACGTCAAGATAAGCGCAACACCTCAATATACACCAAAGAATTTTCCGGCGAATTGTCAAGCTAAGTGCAACTTTTTAGAGTAATGTACTTCGTATGGCGTTTTGTATCCTAAACATTTTCGGGGACGGCGATTTAGTT
>NZ_JAOQKD010000017.1:0-49153 GCF_025567065.1 Megasphaera stantonii | reverse complement strand
CATGAGCTGAAAGTTCTCAAATTCGCTTTCAGCTTACCAAGTATCATAGAAGATCTATGTTTACAGAGATTTTTTCACAGGCTCGGAAACGCTGACTTACTGCGATTTTCCCTGTGAACATTGGACCCGTATCCGTACTAATAACGTCATGGAACGGCTTAACCGGGAGATCCGCCGCCGTACCCGTGTGGTGGGCAGCTTCCCGGACGGCAACTCCGCCCTCATGCTGGTCTGTGCCCGGCTGCGCCATGTGGCCGGTACCCAGTGGGGCAACAAGAAGTACATGAACATGAAGCACCTACAGGCGGCTCTGGAGGATACCTCCATTGCTGGGTGACTTCACTCATATCAGGGCCTGCAAACCATTTTGCGAAAAATACTTGACACTACCCATCCTGGCAGTCGGTATTTTGTAACCGTCAAATCAACCTATATACCAAAAATGCCGTCTCAGAGAACATTTTCTGAGACGGCAAATTCATATTTTTACATTTACTTGGTTTGACATTCCGAGGGAGCATACCATGGCAGCAGCTTGCGAAACTCTTCTGGCTGAGTAAAATCTGAGGAAGCAGCGGTTTTCATGAGCCAGGTCAAATATCTGTAAGGGTCCAGTCCATTCTCAATAGCAGTCTGGATGATACTGAAAATTACCGCGCTGCCGGTAGCTCCCTTAGGTGTATTGGCAAACAGAAAGTTCTTGCGATCAATCACAAAAGGCTTAATGCTTCTTTCTGCCCGATTGTTGGAAAGCTCCAGTCTGCCGTCCTTAAGGTAATTGGTCAAATAAGGCCATTGCTCCTTTACGTAGGTGAGTGCTTTACCCAAAGCAGACTTAGGTGCCGCAGTTCTTACATTTGCCCACACCAAAAAAGCGTCCAGTACAGGTTTTTCCTGTTCCAGCCGCTGAATATATCGATCATTGGGGGATAAGTCTGCCAAATCTTTTTCAATTTCAAAAAAGTCTGGTACAGTAGGCTAATCCCTGAGCTGCAGAGCTCCCTTTTGCCTTGTTTTTGGGCAGAGATTTCACTGCCTCATCAAACTTCCGTCTGGCATGAGCCCAGCATCCAACCACCGTAATATTTTCAGGCAGATTATGGTACCCGGAATAACCGTCCGTATGTAAGTAGCCTGTGAATTTATGCAGAAAGTTTCTCGGATTATGGGAACTTCGGTTTGGTTGATACTCATATAAAACCACTGGCTGATCGGTATCTCCACTTGTCCGGTAAAGCCACATATAGCTTTCACTCTGTGCTTTCTTTCCCGGTTCATGCAAAACCTGCAGCGTAGTTTCATCTGCATGAAGTACCTCTCGGCTGAGCAGCTCTTTATGCAGCTGTTCATAGACCGGCATAAGATAATCCTCAGCAGCTTTCAAAATCCAATTGGACATTGTCTGGCGGCTTAACGGAATCCTCTGCCGGCTCAGTTCCTGCTCCTGACGATACAGAGGAGAACCCATGACAAACTTCTGGGTCATGATATGGGCAATCGCCTCTGGCGTTGCAAAGCTGCCGGAAATGATATTCTTCTCTTTCGGTGCCTTAACAACAGGAGTTTCCGTGCTTTCCCGATTGCATCTCTGACAGGTGTAAGTAAAGTAATGATGTTCTTCCACAACTACTTTGGCAGGAATGATTTTGAGGGTTTTGACAACTTCCTTACCAATTTCAGTCATGGTGTCCCCGCATTTCGGACACACCAAATTCTCCCCCTCTAAACGGTGTTCCACCAGCTCTGTGGCAACTCCTTCCGGGAGATTATTCAGTGTATATTCCTGCTTTTTACGACGCTTGTATGCAGTGACGACTGTGGCCGGTTCTTCTGCTGTTTTTTCCGCATAAACTTCCGCTTCATTAAACAGAAAGTTCAGTTGTTCTGCGGATTCATCCTCTGTTTTTTCAGAAGACGCTCCAAACCGTTTATGCCGGTTCAGCCGTATTGCTTCCATCAGAAGCGATACCTGCTGTTCCAGTTTCAATATCTGCTGCTTCTGTGCTTCATATTCTGCACGAGGAATTGTGATCATTTCCTCGTTGTTTTCCATACTTTTCATAACTCTATGATACCATATTCGCTTAAAAAAGTATACTGTTTTTAGATAATTTCCAGTCCTTTCACTGGCTTATGTGCCCTGGGCTGGTCAATACTGAGCCCTTCCATCAGCCAGCGATATTGCTGCGGGGTCAGCATCCTGGCTTCACTCTCCGAACGCGGCCACTGGAAAGAACCCGACTCCAATCGTTTATACAACAGTATGAAACCGTTGCCTTCCCAATACAGAGCCTTGATTCGATCCCGGCGTCTGCCGCAGAACAGGAACAGTGTATTGGTAAATGGATCCAGAGAAAACTCCTGCTGAACGATTGCTGCCAGACCATCAATCCCTCGGCGCAAATCTGTATAGCCACAGGCGATGTACACCTTGTCGGCTCCAGTGAAGTCGCTCAGCATGATTGCAAAATTCGCAGTACAGTTTCTACTGTTGCGGCATCTGCGCCACTGTGAATATCTGCCTCTGCTCCAGCTATTCGAACGGTAACAGCAACAGTGTTGGTATTCTGTACCAGAGGTGTAACTTCTGCAAAACAGGTCTGCTGGTAATTGACCATTTCAAACAACTTTTTCTGCCATTTGTAGAAGGTCGCCTCACAAATATTATGGTCTTTACACCAGGTTTTCACACTCTTCCCACTGTCACGACAGGCGGAAATACGCTCCGACCATAACGTCAGTTTGTTCTGCTGATTCAATGTCTGTAGTTTTTGCTCCACGAAAATACCTCCATATCTACACGACTATACACAACTGGCGTATACTATCTTCCAGTCGCGTATACTAGCCGCTGCTATATGGTGATATTATCCCATATTCAGAAAAGTCTCTCAAGCCGCCGATTAGTTTTACGCTTACTAAAATAGTATGCGAATCCGAGAGAATAGGGCTATAAATGGGCGCAGTTGACCGGAAGTGAAATTTCATTGTTTTTTTCTCAGAGTAAATTCCACCCCTGTTCTTGTGCCTATGAAGTCTCATCCCGGGTTGTGGTTTTGGTACAGGCATGATCAGCCTGTCTTTTGTATTATCGCTCCTGGGTTCCTGTCAGGAGCGATAACTTTTCCTTTAATTCGAAAACTTCCAGTTCCAGATCAGAAATCTGATCCAATGCGTCAAAATATTGGAAGATCATCTCTTCGTATTCTTCAATCCGTATAGTAATGCATTCTCTGTCATTCATCTTTGTCATCTCCTTTCGCAAGAAGAGACGGCCGCAGTGTGACATCATCCGGCGCAATCTTATGAATCCCAAACCGTTCAGGAATTCCTTTCCCATATAAAAAGCACATCATATCATAAGGAGTCTTATTGCCAAGGCTTGGGCGGCAGTAAGAATTGATGTGGCTCATCATCAGGCTGATGTCATCCTGAGTATAGGAATCCAGCGGTTTCCCTTTGGGAATTACAAGGCGGATCAGTTCATGATTCCGTTCTGCAGATCCTTTCTGACCAGGCGAAGCAGGATCACAGTAAAACAGATGTGTCCGCTGATTCCCCTGTGTATCGAATTCAATCCGGGATGGATTTGAAAATTCGGAACCGTTGTCTGCAAGAAGGACTGGCATGAGAGAGATAAAAATATCACAGCGCAGTTCAAGGTAAAGCCTGTTAAAGATATCGATAACAGACTGGGAATCATTGGTATCCCTGAGGAATGCGGCCATGAATTCTGCCTGCACGAAATGGATGGTGAGAAGGACTTTCCCGCCTTTGACGCCCTCTACCGAATCAATCTGCGTAACAGGGAGATCAGGATGCTCCTGTATATAAACCTGATAATCCAGATAGGTTCTGCCAGTCCGACACTGCTTGTCGATCTTCCTGTTTTTTCTGCACTTGCGTTTGGAAAAACGAACCCTGCGTGGCAGGTCAAGATTTCTTGCGGTAAAAAGATTGTCATTGATCAGCCGGTAGAGAGTGCTTTCACTGACCATAATGGAATCCCCGTGGTTCTGGAAGATATGGTTGAGGGACTGCCCTTTCAGGATCAGAGGGGAGATGATAGAATCCAGATGCCGGATTTCATCTTCGGAAAGAGAGATCCCTTCCCTTGCCTCTGAAAGGAGGCTCTTGTATTCTTCCTGTGCAGACTGAGCCCTGTAAAACCATTTTTCCAGCGTGCAGGAATTCAGGTTCTGGCAGCCGTTGCAGACGTAGGGAGGAGAGGAAAGGCGGGAGCATTTTTGCTCCTTGTAGTCAGGGCAGATAGAAATACATTTACCGCAGGTCCAGCAATAGCGGTTATTTTTGCATCCGGTACAGAGACGTCTGCAGTCGCAGCCGAACCGATGGGCGCAATTGTTGAAGGCTTTCCCAAGGGCACCGGATTTTTTAGGAACCCGATGTCCCCGGACTTCTTTTGAAATAGTAGATGGATCACGTCCAAGTTCGCGGGCGATTGCTTTAAAAGGGGAACAGTCTTTTAAAAGCTGTGCAATTGTAATCCGTTCATCTAAAGATAAATGCGTATGTTTTTTCATCTTCTAAAACCTCCTGCAAAACAACCTGGGGTGAGGAGATAAAATCATAACAGGAGTGAAAGCGAGAGGTAAAGAATTTTTTTAAGTAACTTCTATCTGTAACTTTGTCAAAGTAATTTCTATGGTTAAAATAAAATGGGTGGAACTTAGTTTGGAAAATAAATTATTTCGATGAATTGTTAACAGAATCGCATTGAATCACAGCCCACGCTTATCATAGGAAAGTATTGTAAGCGTGGGTTGTTTCACGAACAGGAGGATTTTAATGAAACAACCGTACAATACAGCACTATATATGAGACTCAGCAGTGATGACGAGAATTATGGCGACAGCGTTTCCATCGAGACCCAGCGAACCATTTTACAGCAGTACGCAAAGGAACAGGGGCTTCATGTGGTCGGCGAGTACATCGACGACGGATGGAGTGGCACTACGTTTGAAAGACCGAATTTCAAGCGAATGATGGCAGATGTGGATGCAGGACGAGTAAACTGCATTGTCACCAAAGACCTCAGCCGCTTCGGGCGTGACCACATCATGGTCGGCTACTATCTGGAATACGAGTTCCCGGAGAGGCAAGTGCGATATATCTCCGTATCCGAGAACGAGGACACCAAGAAAGGCTTGTCCGATTTCGTTCCTTTCAAAAATCTGTTCAACGAATGGTTTGCCAAGGACACCAGTCGCAAGGTCAAGACCGCACTTCATGCCAAGTATGCCGCAGGAGAACGCACCTTTGCCTATGCGCCGTTGGGGTATATCCGACATCCCGAAGTCAAGAACGCCATTGTGATTGATGTGGAGACCCGCTGGATTATCGAAAAAATCTTTGACCTTGCCTATCATGGGGCGGGTGCTGCCAAGATCGCAAGAGTATTGGTGGATGAACACGTTCCTACTGCCGGATGGCTGAACTATCAGCGATATGGGACATTTGCTCATATCTACGAGGGACAGCCGGAGGAAAAGTCCTACGCATGGACGCTGGCACAGGTCAAGAGCATCCTAAAAGACGAAACCTATATCGGCAACAGCGTACACAACAAGCAGACCAACATTTCTTACAAGAACAAGAAAAAGGTACGCAAGCCGCAGGAGGAATGGTTCAGAGTGGAGAACACCCATGAAGCCATTATCTCCAAGGAAGTCTTTAAGCAGGTGCAGGAACAGATCGCCAGCCGCCGCAGACAGCAGAAGGACGCCACCACGCAAATCTTCTCCGGGCTTGTTAAGTGTGCAGATTGCGGATGGTCGATGCGCTTCGGTACGAACAGGCAGAACAAGACACCGTACAGCCACTACACTTGCAGTCAATACGGTCAAGGCTTGAAACAATGCTCCGCACATTATATCCGCTATGACTACCTCTACACCTACGTTCTTTCAAGAATACAGGAATTGTCGAGACAGGCGCAGTTGGATGAGAAGGAGCTTCTGCATCGGTTGCTGAAAGCCAGCGGTCAAGAGCTTGCCGCCAATGCCAAAAGGCAGAGTGCAGAGCTTACAAGAGCCGAGAAGCGCAGAACAGAGGTTGACCGCAAGTTTGCGAAGCTGTATGAGGACTGGTCGGATGGTCGTATCACGGAGTACAACTTCAACATGATGTCTCAGAAATATCAGACCGAGCAGCAGGAGCTTACCGAGAAGATCAAAAGGCTGTCCACCGAGCTTGAGTCCGAAAAACAAACAACTGTCGATGCGGAGACATGGATTTCCCTTATCAAGCAGTACGCCAACCCCACCGAACTGACAGCGGAGCTTCTGAATACGCTGATTGAAAAGATCGTCATTCATGAAGCCACCAACGAGGGCGGTGTGCGAGAGCAGAACATTGACATCTACTACCGCTTTATCGGCAAAATCGAGTAAACAACTGAATATGAGTGCCTTTGCAGGGCTGCATCGGCACTCATACATAACCAATATCCTTAACTTCGGGAATCCGGCGAGACGATGCCCGATATCCTGCTGCTGCCGGCCTTGGCGGATTTGCTGCAGACGAGCACCGACGAGCTGCTGGGGCATCATCGGCAGTATGGAAAGACTGTCTATGCTGACCGGTATAAGGCCGACGAGTTTTATTGGGGCCTGGAGCCCAATGAAATGTGCTACGATATCCTGCGGCTGAAACCGCCGTCGCAGCGGCGTCTTGTCCTGGATATGGGATGCGGCGAGGGAAAGGACGCCGTGTTTCTGGCGCGGTGCGGATATCGGGCTGTCGGCTTTGATTTGGCCGCCGAAGGCATTGCGAAGGCGAAATGGCTGGCGAGCCAGTATCCGACGGCGGCGGCAGAATTCTTCCGGGCCGACATGCTGGAGTATGTGCCGCAGCAGGAATATGATATACTGTTTGCAAGCGGCGTGCTGCACTATCTTCCGCCGGACCGGCGAGGCGCCATCCTGCAGGAGTATCAGCGCTGCATCCGGCCCGGCGGCTTGTGCGCCTTGAACGTATTCGTCCAGAAGCCCTTTATTCCGCCTCCGCCTGATGAAGAAATAGACGGCGGCTATTGGCGGTCAGGCGAGCTGTTTTCGCTGTTTGCCGATTGGAAATTCCACCGCTGCGAAGAAATTATCTTCGACTGCGTCAGCGGCGGCGCGCCGCATCAGCATGCGATGGATATACTGATTGCCGAAAAAATCGTATAAGGCCGTCCGATGCGCCATATCTGGATAGTGAGGAGAGATTGCTTATGTTTTATCTCATCGACTGGGAAACGTGGCCCCGCAGGGACCATTTCAATTATTATTACAATCAAATCAAGTGCCGTTACACGCTGACGGCCCACATCGATATTGCGCCGCTGCGGGAGTTTCAAACACAGCGGCAGCTGCGGTTTTTTCCTCTCATGTTGTACGCGATCATGCGGGCCGTCAATGAGAACAGGGAATTCCGCATGAGCTTTGACGGCGACGGCCGGCTGGGATACTGGGATGTCGTCGTGCCTTGTTATACGGTCTTTCACGAAAGGGATAAGACCTTTTCCGATATTTGGAGCGAGTACGACGCAGACCTGCAGGCCTTTTACGACGGCGTCGCCGCAGATATGGAGACCTACAAGGATGGCGAAGGCTTCGTCAAGGCCAAGCCCAATCAGCCGCCTAATTTCTGCCCCGTGTCGGCGGTGCCGTGGCTTCACTTCACGTCCTTTTCTCAGGATACGTACGCTGAAAACTCCCTCCTGTTTCCCCTCATCCGCTTCGGGAAATTCGAGGCTGCCGGGGAAAAGGTGCTGCTGCCGCTGGCCGTCTCAGTTCATCACGCCGTGGCCGACGGGTATCACACGTGCAAGCTGATCAACGACATCGAGGCTGCCGCCGCCCGTCTGGACAGGTATTGGCAATAAAAGTCCAGCCAGGGGGCATACGGTCCTGTAGATATTCCCTTGTGCATCGTGTACAATAGTACGTAGATACTAGACGCGAGAACGCATAAAGGAGTGACGTATGATGAAGCTGAAATTGGATGAAATCCTCGTAGGAAAAAAGATGGAGCCGCGCTATCTGGAGTACAACTGGCGCGACGTCGTATTGTACGCTTTGGCAGTCGGAGCCAAGCGGGACGATTTGATGTATACCTATGAGAAGTATTTGAAGGCCATCCCGACCTACGGTACCGTGCCGTACTGGGGGACGGTCAACGTCCGGCCGTACCAGTGGATGCCCCTGCCGGCGTCTATGCTGGCCAACGATATCATCAAGCCGACTATTTCCTTCTTGAACATGGACCACGAAATTATCATGCACCGGCCTATCGACCCGATCAAGGGAACCTTCCAGTATCAGGACGTCATTACCGATGTATACGACCGCGGCGAAGGCAAGGGGGCCGTCGTGCGCACGCGCATCGACGTGCGCGACGAGGCGGGCAACGACGTATGCACCAACTACTCGACGACCTTTTTTCACGAAGCCGGCGGCTTCGGCGGCGTACCCATGCCCAAGAGCTCCGTTCAGATTCCCGACAGGAGCCCCGACGTTGAAATCGACGATTATATCAGTCCCGTGCAGAATCTCCTGTACCGCTTGACCGGCGATACGAATTTGGTGCACGTCGACCCGCAGTACGCCCGGAAGATGGGGTTTGAAACGTCGTTCATGCAGGGCCTGTGCTCCTTCGGCTTTGCCTGCCGCATGGCTATTGGCGCGCTGATCCCGGGAGAGCCGGAACGGATGACCCGCATGGCGGCGCAGATGACGTCGGTCTTGTTCCCCGATACGCCGATTATGCTGCAGCTTTGGAAGATGGGAGAAGGAACGGCCTACTTCAAGCTGGTCAATAAGACGACGGGGAAGGCTGTCCTGAACCGCGGCGTTTTCGAATGGCGCAATTAAATTTCATTTAAAAATAAAACTGCAGGATAATCGCAATAAAAATAAAAAAGTTTATATTGATGCAATAAAAACCTTTAAAGTATGTGAAAATATGTAATGTGCCGATAGAACGGAAGACACCCCTTGTTTTTGTTAAAAATTTAAGAAAATAGTCGAAATGACTATATATTGACAAGGGTTTCCGTGGTATATTATAATGAATTATAAATATACTTTACTGGATAAAAGCGCTGAGTATGTTTAATATTCAGCGCTTTTTTGTATAAAATATGAAAATAAACGGGAGGAATTTCATATGATGAAAATCGATTTAAACAGCGATTTAGGCGAAAGCTTCGGCATGTATACCATCGGCAACGATAGTGACGTCTTAAATTACGTCAGCTCGGCGAATATCGCCTGCGGCATGCATGCCGGCGACCCCTTCGTCATGCACAAGACGGTGCGCCTGGCTCTGGAACGGGGCGTGGCAGTCGGCGCGCATCCGGGCTTTATGGATTTGAACGGCTTCGGCCGCCGCAATATCGCCATGAAGCCCGATGAAATCTACGATTTAATCGTCTATCAGGTCGGCGCCTTGTCGGCCTTTGTCAAGGCCGAAGGCGGCAGGCTGCAGCACGTCAAGCCCCACGGTGCCCTGTACAACCTGGCGGCCAAGGATCAGGCCATGTCCGAAGCGATTGCCAAGGCCGTGTACGACGTTGACCCGCAGCTGGTGCTGTTCGGCCTGGCCGGCAGCTGGCTGGTCAAAGCCGGGGAAGCGGCGGGATTGCAGACGGCCAGCGAGGTATTTGCCGACAGGACTTATCAGGAAGACGGGTCGCTGACGCCGCGGACGCAGCCGAACGCCATGATTACAGACGACGCCGCGTCGATACGGCAGGTGCTGACGATGATTACCGAAGGCAAGGTCCGTACGGCGACGGGCAAGGATATTCCCGTCAAAGCCGATACGGTTTGCATTCACGGTGACAGCCCGAAGGCCCTGGCCTTTGCCAGGAGCATCGGCGAGGCGCTGCAGAAGGAACAGATTCAAATAACGTCCTTTATACACCGGTAAGGGTGTCTTGAGATGAAGGAGGAAGAGGCGAGAATATGAAGACTAAAAAAGGATTTGATTTCAGCGTGCTGATGGGCGCAGCCTTCCTGATGGCTACGTCGTCTATCGGTCCGGGATTTTTAACGCAGACGACCGTATTTACGGAGCAGCTGCTGGCCAGCTTTGGCTTTGTCATCTTGACGTCTATTATTTTGGATATCGGCTCACAGCTCAATGTATGGCGGGTCATCGGCATTTCGGGAAAGCGCGGCCAGGACGTGGCCAATATGGTCCTTCCCGGCTTGGGATACGTCGTGGCGGCGCTGATCGTCATGGGCGGCCTGGGCTTTAATATCGGCAACATTGCCGGCGCCGGCATGGGCTTCAGCGTCATCTTCGGCATGGATACGGTAACCGGTGCGGCCATCAGCGCAGTTATCGCCATTTCGATTTTCGTATTTAAAGAAGCGGGCGTACTCATGGATAAATTCACCCAGGCCGCAGGCGTCGTCATGATTGTGCTGACCTTGTACGTCGCCGTGTCTTCGGCCCCGCCTGTAGGCGAAGCGGTCATGAAGACCTTCGTGCCCGACGTCATCGATCCCTTGGCGATCGTCACCCTCGTCGGCGGCACCGTCGGCGGGTATATTACCTTCTCCGGCGGCCATCGCCTGGTCGACGCCGGCGTCGTCGGCAAGGAAGCGCTGCCGCAGATTACGCGCAGCTCCGTTACCGGCGTCTGCCTGACCGGCGTCATGCGTGTATTCCTGTTCCTGGCGACGCTGGGCGTCGTAGCCAGCGGCCTGCAGCTCGACCCGTCCAATCCGCCGGCTTCGGTATTTAAACTGGCTGTCGGCGATATCGGCTACAAGGTCTTCGGCGTCGTCATGTGGTCGGCGGCTATTTCGTCGGTTATCGGCGCGGCCTATACGTCCGTTTCCTTTATCCGCACCTTCAGCCCTAAGATCGAAAACAACTACCGCTGGTTTGTCATCGCCTTCATCGTCTTTTCGACGGTCGTCTTCGCCTTCGTCGGACAGCCCGTCAAGACGCTGATCCTCGTAGGGACGCTGAATGGTCTGATCCTGCCGGTTACGCTGCTGGTCATGATCATCGCGGCCCATAAGAAATCGATCGTCGGCGATTACAAGCATCCGGTGTGGATGAGCATTTTCGGCGTCATCGTCGTTATCATGACGGCGTACATGGGCGTGCTGACTATTATGAAGCAGCTGCCTAAATTGTTTATGTGACAGGGAGGCTGTTACGCTTGAACCATGAATTTACGATAAAACCGTTAGGCGAAGCCGGCGTCCTCGTGAATTTCGGCAGTACGATCAGCCCGGAAATTCACTGCAAGGTCAAGGTGCTGGCCGATTATTTGGAAACCCATCCCTTCGCCGGGATGATGGAATACGTCATTTCGTATACGAGCCTGGCCGTGTACTACAATCCCTTCGTCGTCAAAAAGCAGGCCGGTAAGTATAAAAGCGACTCGGCCCTGGAGATTACGTCGGCGTACCTCTGCAGATGCATGGAACAGCTGGCCGACGTACAGAAGGAAACGGCCCGGGTCGTGCAGATTCCCGTATGCTACGGCGGAGAATACGGGCCGGATATCGACTATGTGGCCCAGTACAATCATTTGTCTGTAGAGGAAGTCATCGCCATCCATACGGAGCCGGAATACCTGGTGTACATGATCGGCTTCTGTCCGGGATTTCCCTATTTGGGCGGCATGGACAAGCGCATCGCCACGCCGCGCCGCGATACGCCGCGCGTAGCCATACCGGCCTGCAGCATCGGCATTGCCGGCGAACAGACCGGGGGATATCCCCTGAGCACGCCCGGCGGCTGGCAGATTATCGGGCGCACGCCGATGGATATGTTTTCCTTGAAGAAGGAAGACGATCCGAGCCTGCTGCACGCCGGCGACATCGTGAAGTTTTACGCCGTATCGGAAGAAGAATTTGCAGCCTTAAAGGAGGAATACGGCCATGAGTCTTAACATTATCCGCCCGGGCCTGCTGACGACGATTCAGGATACGGGACGCTATGGATACCAGAAGATCGGCGTCATCCCTTCAGGGGCGATGGACGTGTATTCCCTGCGGCTGGCGAATATACTGGTCGGCAATGATGAAACCGAAGGGGCTTTGGAAATCACCCTCATGGGGCCGACGATCGAGTTTACGTCGGATACGCTCATCGCTATTACCGGCGGCGATTTCGGCCCGGTGATCGACGGCCAGAAGGTGCCCATGCACCGTCCCGTCGCCGTCAAGGCCGGCGCGATCCTGCGCTTCGGCCCCTGTGTCGTCGGCTGCCGGGCCTATCTGGCCGTGGCCGGCGGGTACGACGTGCCCGTCGTCATGGGCAGCAAGAGCACCTATCTGCGGGCTCAGTTCGGCGGGTTGGAAGGGCGGGCCCTGCGCCGCGGCGATTTGCTGAATACGAAGGAGCCCAGCGAGTACGGCCAGCAGATGATGTTCAACCTGCTGACCCGCGGCGCTCATTCCTTTACGCATGCCCGCTGGAGCATCAGCAAGGTTCATACGACGCCGGAGCGGCTGCGCAAGCCGATTAAGGTCATGGCCGGACTGCAGTACGACGAGTTTACGGAAAAGGCCAAGTACGACTTCTTCGGGACGGACTTTCTCATTACGACACAGTCCGACCGCATGGGCTATCGCCTGAACGGCCCTAAGCTGGAAATGAAGCGGCCTTTGGAAATGATTTCCGAAGTCGCCGGGCTGGGAACCGTACAGGTACCGCCCAACGGCATGCCCATCATCCTGATGGCCGATCACCAGACGACGGCGGGCTATCCTGTCATCGGCCAGGTCGCCTTGGTAGACGTGGCCCGCGTGGCCCAGCTCAAGCCGGGCGACCGCATGTATTTCAGGCTGATCAGCAACGAAGAAGGCGAGCGCTTGTTTATCGACATGGAACGCTGCATGGAAAATATAAAGATTGCCGTCGCAGGCATGCTATAACTAGGAGGGATTTGTTTGTTATCGTTAGAAGAAATCAAGGAATTAGTACGGATTCTTGAAACGTCGTCCCTGAATAAGATGGAACTGGCCTATGAGGACGGAAAGGTCCTGCTGGAAAAGGGCGGCGCCCCCGTAGCCGTCGCCGTGCCGCAGCCGGTGATGCCGGCCGTCCAGCCCGCCGCTCCGGCCGAAGCGCCCCAGCCCGGCGAGCACGTCGTCGAAATTACGGCGCCTATCGTCGGCACCTTCTACAGCGCACCGGACCCCAAGGCGCCTCCCTTCGTAAAGGTCGGTTCCGCCGTGACGCCAAATACGGTCGTCTGCGTATTGGAAGCGATGAAGCTCTTTACGGAAGTCGAAGCGATGGTCGAAGGCGAGATTACGGAAGTGCTGGCAAAAGACGGTGAGTTCGTCGAATTCGGCCAGCCGTTGTTCAAGGTGAAAAAAGGCCATGTCGGCGTATAGAAAGGGCTTGGGCATATGTTTAAGAAAGTATTGATTGCCAACCGCGGCGAAATTGCCGTGCGTATTATCAAAGCATGTCACGAGTTGGGAATCAGCGCCGTCGTCGTGTATTCCGAAGCCGACCGCGATTCCCTGCCTGTCCGCCTGGCCGACGAAGCGTACTGCATCGGACAGGCCCAGGCCAAGAAAAGCTATTTGGATATTGCCCGCATTATCGAGACGGCGAAGGCAGCCAAGGCCGACGCCATTCATCCGGGCTACGGATTTTTGTCGGAAAATGCTGATTTTGCCGACGCCTGCGCAAATTATCACTTTACCTACATCGGAGCTAGCGGCGAGGCTATCCGCCATATGGGCGACAAGGCCATGGCCCGCAGCACGATGAAGCGCGTCGGCGTGCCCGTCATTCCGGGAACGGAAGACGTCATCTGCGACGAAGACGAAGCGCGCCGCACGGCAGAAGCCATCGGCTATCCCGTGCTGATCAAGGCCACGGCCGGCGGCGGCGGCAAGGGCATGCGCATCGTCGAAGACAGTACGGAGCTGGTCAAGGCCCTGCGGCAGGCTTCGCAGGAAGCGGAGCGCTCCTTCGGCAACGCTGGCGTGTATTTGGAAAAATACTTATCCCATTCGCGGCACGTAGAAATTCAGATCATGGCCGATAACTACGGCAACGTCGTCTACCTGGGCGAACGGGACTGCTCGACGCAGCGCCGTCACCAGAAGGTCATCGAAGAAGCGCCGTCGCCCGTTGTGTCGCCGGACATGCGGAAGAAGATGGGCGAAGCCGCCGTCATGGCCGCCAAAGCCGTCGACTACAGCGGCGCCGGCACTGTCGAGTTCATCGTAGACGATACGGGAAATTTCTATTTCATGGAAATGAATACGCGCATCCAGGTCGAACATCCCGTCACGGAAATGGTGACGGGGACGGACCTGATTAAGGCGCAGATACTTGTCGCGGCAGGGGAAAAGCTGCCGTGGACGCAGGCCGACATCCGCATGAACGGCTGGGCCGTCGAATGCCGCATCAACGCCGAAGACCCGATGCACAATTTCATGCCATGCCCGGGGAAAATCACGCGCTACACGCCGCCCTTCGGCCGCGGTATCCGCGTGGACAGCGCCATGTACAGAGGCTGCGTCATTACGCCGTTTTACGACTCGATGATTGCCAAGCTCATCGTATGGGCCCCGACGCGGCTGGAAGCCATCGACAAGATGGAAAAAGCCCTGGCCGATTTTAAGATCGAAGGCGTGACGACGAATATTTCCCTCCAGCGGAAGATATTGACGACGGAGGCCTTCCGCTGCGGCCAGGTCAACACGAATTACTTAGAAGAACATCTGGAAGAGATTTTAAATACGTAGAAAGAAGGGAACTGTCATGGATTTAGCGAAAGCGTCTCCGGCAGAAGTGCGAAGCCTTATCCGGGCCGGAGAATTGGATAAGCCGACGAGCGGCATGTGCGCTCCCTACGCCCAGGCCAATATGGCCGTGCTGCCGAAGGAACTGGCCTTTGATTTCCTGCTGTTCACGCAGCGCAACAAGGTGCCCTGCCCCGTGTTGGACGTGACGGAAGCCGGCTCTCCCGTGCCGAAGCTCGTGGCTCCCAAAGCCGACCTGCGGCACGACATACCGCGGTACCGCATTTATCGCCATGGCGAGCTGACCGACGAAGTGACCGACGCCGCGCCGTTCTGGCGCGACGACTTGGTGGCCTTTTTGCTGGGATGCAGTTTTTCCTTTGAAGGCCCCATGATAGAGGCGGGACTGGAAATCCGCCACATTACGGACAATCACAACGTGCCTATGTACAAGACGAATATCGAGTGCGTGCCGGCCGGCGTATTTCACGGCCCCATGGTCGTGTCCATGCGCCCCATGAAGCCTGCCGACGCGATCCGGGCCGTGCAGATTACGACGCGCATGCCCTTCGTCCACGGCGCGCCGATCCACATCGGCGATCCCGAAGCCATCGGCATTTCCGACATCGACAAGCCCGACTTCGGCGAACGGTCCGACATCAAGCCGGGCGAAGTGCCCGTCTTCTGGGCCTGCGGCGTCACGCCTCAGGCCGTGGCCATGGCCGTGAAGCCTGAGTTCATGATTACCCATGCGCCGGGATACATGTTCATTACAGACGTCCTGAATTCGCAGCTATCCATCATGTAAGAGCATACTAAAAAAGCTGAATGCATACGCCTATAACGCGTGCATTCAGCTTTTTTTATAAAGTATTTAGGAAAACTCTTGCTTTGAAAGGGTGTAGATGACGGCGAAGCCGGCAGCCAGGGGAACGGCGGCGGATACGAGGGAGAGCAGGTCTGTCGGGACGCCGGGGAACAGCTCCCACATGGAGCCGAGGACGAAGCCTAAGATGATGAGATACGTCGCCTGGGGATAGCGGTTCATGGCCTTTTCCAGCAATTTCGTCGTCGCCAGGATGCCGGCGATGACGCCGCCGCCCAAGGGGATGAGCAAGGAAAAGGACAGGCTGCTGATGGCCAGCAGTATCTGGTCGTATACGCCTAAGAGATACAGCAGGTACGATACGCTGATGCCTGGCAGAATGAGGGCGATGGAGGCGACGAAGCCCGTCACGATCCACAGAATGAGGAAGAACAGGCCGCCGTCGGTCTGGGCGTGCAGCCCGTCTATAGGCGCGGCGGCAAACAAGGCGACGATGACCACGCCTAAGAGGATATACAGGACGGCCTTGGCCGACAGGCTGGAAATATTTCCCTGACGGAAGGTAATGGGGACGCTGCCGGCTACGGCGCCCAGGAAGAAGTATGACGTGGGGATGGGATACGTTTCCATGAAGTGGAGCAGCGGTTTGGCGAAGGCGATGATGCCGAGGCCGCCGCCGGCGGAGAAGGCGCACAGGAAGATGAAGGAGGCCTTATCGAGCCGCGTCAGGGCGCTGACGGCGTGAATGAGCTTGTCGTATATGCCTAATACGATGGCCATGGAGCCGCCGCTGACGCCGGGGACGAGCATCGTGCCGCCGACGATTAAACCTTTGAGAAACGTAACTATAGGAGAGTGCTTCATAATCAATATCGTGTCCTTTCTGTAAAGAGGGCGTATGTCGGTGTGTGAAGTACAGTCTTATTCCAGCATCATGCTGTGGGCGTAGCCCGTCGCGCCGTCGTATTCGCCGCCGAGGATTTTTACGAGGACGAAGCCTTTTTCATCGGCCGGGCTCAGTGATTTTACGCGCGTCGGATTCATAAAGACGATGACCTCGTCGGAGCGCACCATCTGGCGAATCAGCTCGACGTCGTGGTTTTGAAAGGCGTCGAGAAATTCTGGAATAGTCCTGGCGTCGCAGACGATGTAGGTGCCGCGGAGCATCAGGTACTCTTTATTCGTCTCGATGGCTGGAAAGGAGGGCTTTTGCTCCGGCGGCACGGCCTTGACTGAAGAGTACTGCGAAAAGTCGACGTGAGTCTTGGCGTTTTCCTGCAGCGAGTATAGATAGTAGCCAGCCAGAATCAGGCACAGCAGGACGAAGGGCAGGAAGAGGCGCTGCATATAGTGAGCGGCCTGTTCTAGTGTTTTGTGCGCATCAGCCTTTCGCTGCGTTTCTTCCTCCGTCGGTTCGTGGAGCGCGCCGGCCATGACGGCCGACAGGGGCAGCCCGTAGTTGCCGATGGGATACAGATTTTCCATCCAGTTCATGCCGCAGGCGCAGGCCATGGCCCGGCTGAGGGAATTGTCCAGGTCTACAGAAATGTTCATGTAATGCATAATCGATAAAAAAGAAAAGTTTTCCAAGTCGGCAATATAGGCCGCGGCGAGAAATTTCAGGTCGCGGACGTAGGCGTCTTCCATGGAAAAGGGCTTGCCGCTGGCTTCGTAGCTGGCCTTGATGGCCAGGAAGAGCTGTTCTGACGAATACGCCGAAAGGACGGCGTTTTTCAGCAATATCTTGATTTCACCGTCCCAGACGTCGGCGAAGGGCTGGCAGTCGGCGACCATGTCGGCCGTGATTTTGCGGCACGTAAACTCGTCCGTCGGCGGCTTGATCAAGAAGGTGAGACCGTGGACGCTGCCGTCGCTGATCCATGCCAGAGACAGGCGGCAAATGCTGTTTAAGTTGTCGTTGGCCAAATCGGCCGTCACGGCGATGGGCCGGTTCGGATGCTTCCGGGACAGCGATTCGAGCGTTTTCTGCATTTGTTCGTCAGACATGGGAACCCTTCCTTTCGTCTGTATTTCCATGGGAGCAGGCCGATAGGAAAAACGAGGTGCCATGGAACGGGATGGGCCGTTCCATTGTACCTCGCCGTATTAGCGGTAATTCTTGTGATACGGATGGGACGAGCGGGCCGGACGGTACGACGTCTGCGACTTGAGGCGGAAGTAATTGTGCTTTACCGTCTTGTTCTTGTCGTCCGTAATGGTGTTTACGTCGAACAGCTTCAGTGATTCGATAAAGGGGACGAATTTCTTGTAGCCGAAGTTGCGCACGTCGAAGTCGGAGAACTGCTTGCTCAGCAAATTCCCCAGGGTGCCGGAAAAAATCCAGCCGTTGTCGTCGGAGTTTTCTTCGGTCAGCTTGATGAGAGCCTGCTTGATGGTCAGGAAATCCTTGCCCGGCGTTTTTTCGTGAGCCGGTACGTAAGGCTGGGCCGCTACGGCTGTATCCGGCGTTGAAACAGGCTTAGCTTCTTCGCTTTCGTTTTCTTCCGCTTCTTCCAGCAGGACGTCTAAATACAGAAACTTGTTGCACGCCGAGATGAAGGAGCGGGGCGTCTTGCTTTCGCCCATGCCGAGAACGTATTTCTGCGATTCGCGCAGGCGCGATGCCAGGCGGGTAAAGTCGCTGTCCGACGATACGATGCAGAAGCCGTCGAGATGGCTCTGATACAGCAGGTCCATCGTGTCGATGATGAGGGCCGAATCGGACGAATTCTTGCGCGTCGTGTTGCTGTACTGCTGCACGGGCTGGATAGCGTTGTCCAGAATGGTGCTGCGCCACGAGGCCATCTGCGGTGTCGTCCAGTTTCCGTAAATGCGCTTGTATATGACGTCGCCTAAGTTGTTGGCTTCCGATAAGATGACGTCAATGTATTTATTGGAAATATTTTCCGCGTCGATGAGGACGGCTAATTTCATTTCATGATCCATAAATGTGATTCCTCCTGCCTGCTATTGTATCATTTAGGCCGGGAAAATAAAAGATATTGTGTTATGCCGATTACAGCAGGGCCTGCAGGCGGGCCGTCACGGCAGCTGGGTTCGGCTCGGCGCTCAAATCGGCAATGGGCTGGGCTCCGACGTAGAGCATCTGTCCCTGTGTATGGACGGAGGCCGTCGGCCGCTTGTTCTGATGGTAGACGGCGGCCAGGTTGCCGGCAACTAGGTAGGCCTGTTCCCGGCCGCTCATAGAGGCCGTATCGGCCGGGGCGAACCATTCCTTGCCGCGGATGGAAATCATGCCCGTTTCGGCGTCGACCTTGACGACGTTGTTGCTCCATTTCGTTAGGGTCTTGCTGTACGTGTCGCGGCGGCTGACGTTGGTCGGATGGTCGTTGAACAGCTCCATGACGCCGCTCGTCTTGACGGAGCCGCCCTTTTCCAGCATGCGCTGCCATAAGGCGGCGCCCGCGCCGGGGTTGTAGCCTGCGCCGACGGCGTATTCGAAGGCCAGCTTGTCCGCTTCCTTTTCCATGGGCTTGGTGACCAGGTTAGCCGTGCCGATTTGCGACAAGATAGCTGAACCGAGCTGGGCCGCGCTGCCGTTGGCTCCGGCCAGCGATGCCAGTAAATCGAGGGGCATGGATTTCTTGACGCCTTCGATGGGATGGTTTTCCTGGCCGTGACCCATTTCGTGAGCCAGGACGAAGGCGACTTCGTTTTCATTGTAGTTCAGGGGCTCAAAGAGGCCGATGTTGACGCTCATGTTGTGGCCGATGGTACAGAAGGCGTTGAAGGACGTGTCGTTGTTGACGAAATAATTGTACGGCTTATCCAGGATGGACGGGTCGATGGCCGCGACGGAGCGGGACAGGTTTTCCATGACGCGGGCCGTCATGGCGTTGGCCTGAGGGTCGTAATTGACGCCGTACTGGGCCTTGACCTGCTCCATGAATTCGTCGCGCCCTTCATTGTCCAGATAGCTGAGCTGCTTATTCAGGCTGGCGTACTGTACGCCGGCTCCGATGATCGTGCCGATGGCGCCGAGGTTAATGGCCTGGACTGGCGCGGCCGGTGCGGCGGCTGTGCTGAGGGTGATGCAGATGGCGGCGCGTATGGCCGCTCGTTTCCATGATGATGCGGACATGAGAGGTATCTCCTTTCTCCTGCGCAGGCAGGGCGGCAGAGGCGGTATCGGCGAAGCAGATACCGTGACTATACATCGTGCATATACATGTAGTATACCATGCCATAGGCGCGCGGCGATAGCGGAGCGCTTATGGCAGCGTATTGACAATGAGACGAAAGTCTTTTACTATGAAACGCATAACAAAGGGAAAAGAAGGGATGGACTATGACTATACGACTTGACGGCAAGACGGCGCCGTTTTTTATTATCGCCGCCGGCATCTGCTGGGGCGTCATCGGGATTTTTTCCCGTCAGCTGGCGGCGCTGGGATTTTCGCCGGTCCAGATTGCCTTCGGCCGCTCCTTTGTGACGGCAGTGGTCATGGTGCTGTTCATGGCCAGCACGAGGGCGTCGGAGCTGGCCATTGCCAAACGGGATATATGGATGTTCCTGGGGACGGGCCTGTGCAGCATCGTCTTTTTCAACATTTGCTATTTCACGGCGATTCAGCTGACGACCCTGTCCATGGCGGCTATTTTGCTGTACACCGCGCCGAGCATCGTCATGGTCTTGTCAATCCTGTTGTTTAAAGAGGCTTTCACGCCGGTGAAAGCCCTGTGTCTGGTCCTGGCCTTTGCCGGCTGCGTCCTCGTCAGCGGGCTGGGCGTGGGGAAGGTCAACATTCCCGGCGTCCTGGCCGGGTTGGGCGCCGGCTTCGGCTACGCCCTGTATTCGATTTTCGCCCGCTATGCTCTGGCGAAATACACGCCCTTTGCCGTGACGACGTGGACCTTTGTCGTCGCCGCGGCCGGGCTTGTCGGCTTCAGCCATGCCGGACAGATTGCCGCTGTCGTCCTGACAGTACCCGAAGCGGCGGCGCTGTTTGTCCTGCTGGGCGTCGTGTCGACGGCTCTGCCCTTCGGCCTGTATACGCTGGGGCTCAATAAAATGGAAGCGGGGAAAGCGTCCATTCTGGCATCTGTAGAACCGCTGACGTCGACCCTCGTCGGCGTCGCCGTATTTCACGAACCTCTTACGGCAGCCGGTCTCGGCGGTATCGCCTGTATTTTGGGAGCCGTCGTGCTGCTGAACTGCAGATCCTAATCAGCGGACGAATTCTAAGCGGAATCGCCGTCCCGGCGTGATGTATTTCAGTAAAAATCGTTCTTCCGGCAGGATTTGGGCGGCGATCATCGTCTTGTCGTCTTCTTCGGCGTCGGTTGTCATAATCGCCATTTCTCCCCGGTACCGCAAGTACATATCCGTGTCGATGGTTACGTCACCGCGCCGCAGGCCGCGGCGGGGGCAAGCCTCGTCTCTTACAATGGAGCCGCTCGCGTGAGAGCGGCTTTCCTGCGTCCGTATCATATCGCGGGACGGGTCCAGGCGGGACGTAAAGGTATAGGACAGGAAATCGCGGACCCAGGGCTCGCGGCTGCAGAGGCGGGCCTTTAAGACGACGACGCCTTTCTCTTCGCGGCCTGCCGCGGCGAGGGCTTCCAGCTCCGCGTCGGACGGCTGAGCATCGCCGATGAAGGCCGACTGGACGCCTAAGGCGGCCAGGTGCCGGGCCGTTAGACTGACGTCGAGGCGGCGGTGGTCTTCCAGCGTCGGCAGTCCTTCAAACAAGGGGCCGCGCCGGCCGTGCTGGCTGGGAATGAAGGCCCCGACGGACAGGCCTTCCAGCTGCAGCCGCGCCGTCTGGGCGGTAAAAAAGGCTTCGCTCAGTCCCGTATGGGGCCGGGGATAAAAATTGTGCAGGCAGTCGATGCGGGAAAACTCCGCGCCGGCGTCGCGAAGGGCGTCTATGTACTCGGGCTGCACCGTCGAAGCGTTGAGCTGGACGGACATGACGCGGCTGAACAAGGCCGTCTTTCGCACGTCGAAGCCATAGTCCAGGCGGGCCGTCGTGATGCCCAGCTCCACCAGCTGCTGCGGCTGAAGGCTGTCGACGCCGAGGATGGCCGCCGTTTGGGGCGATACGTCGGCGACGACGTCCAGGCCGCGACGCTGTGCCGTCTGCAGCAGGGCGCGCAGTTCCCTGCGCAGCGCCGCAGTGTCTGCTTCGGGAATATGCAGGGACGTAAACACACGGCTTATGCCTGCGTCTGCGGCCTTTTCCAGTAATTCCATATGTGCTTCTGCCGTGCCGTGCAGGCCCGGGTACAGGGAGATTCCCGTTTTCATGATGTTGTTCCTCCTTATGGCTCGGGGTCGTCGAAGCCGAGAATCCAGGCGGCGAGGAAGCCGGCGGCGTAGGATGCGGCCAGGCCGAGCAGGTAGATGGGAATATTATCGGTGCTGGCCGCCAGGGGCAGGCCGGAAATTCCTAAGGCTGCCGAGCCGACCATGTAGTAGGCCTGGACGGCGCCGCCGCAGGCTCCGCCGATGCAGGCGCCGATAAAGGGCTTGCCTAAGGGCAGGGTGACGCCGTAGATGAGTGGCTCGCCGACGCCCATGATGCCGACGGGAAGGGCGGTGGCGATGGTTTTGCGCAGCCCTTTGTTTTTCGTTTTGACGTATACGGCTAAGGCTGCCCCGACCTGGCCGCCGCCGGCCATGGCCAGGACGGGCAGGAGAATCGTCACGCCGTAGCGAGCCAGCAGCTCGGCGTGAATCGGCGTAAGGCCCTGGTGTACGCCGGCCATGACCATGGGCAGGAAGGAGCCGCCTAACAGGAAGCCCGTAACGGCTCCGCCGGAACGAATAGATTCCGTTGCCGCTGCACCGATGGCCTCCGATATGCAGCCGCCGACGGGCTGGCAGATGCAGAGGGCCGCGAAGGTGGAAACGAGGACCGTAATGAGAGGCGTCGCAAAGAGGTCGAACATGTCCGGAATTAGGCGATGGAGCTTTTTTTCCAGCCAGGCGGCGAACAGCGACACGAGGAGGACGGCGACGACGCCGCCCCGGCCGGGCGCGAAAGCGATGCCGTCCGCTGA
Organism: Megasphaera stantonii; assembly: GCF_025567065.1. NCBI lineage: Bacteria > Bacillati > Bacillota > Negativicutes > Veillonellales > Veillonellaceae > Megasphaera > Megasphaera stantonii. The sequence goes on along the minus strand of NZ_JAOQKD010000017.1, from coordinate 26,553 downwards.
AATCGACGCCAGAGACGGATGGCTCATGACGGCAGCCAGCACGCCGCCGATCATAGGCGACCCGCCGAAGGTCTTTACGGCGTTGATGCCGACGAATATATTCAGGCCGAAGAAAGCGGCGCTGCCGGCGACGGCCAGCATTTGCGCAATAGGCGACGCCGCCCACGACGGTTCTATTTTCAAGGCGACGTTCAGCAGTCCCGTAATGAGGCCGCAGGCGATGAAGGCCGGAATGATGGGGACGAAAATGGCGGAAATTTTCTTTAAGGCCAGCTTAGCCGGCGTGGCGTTCTTTTTTTGTATGGCGTCGTGGAGCTCTTTCCCGTCGCCGACCGACGCGGCCTGGGCAAGGGAGGAAATCGTGCCGCCGTCGGACTTGGGCGTCGCGCTGTCTTTTTCCAGAAGGGCTTTAAACTCCTTCGTCACCTTGGTGGCCTTGCCGGGGCCCAGGACGATCTGCCATTCGTCGCCGGACTTGTTGACGCCTAAGACGCCGGGAATTTTTTTGATTTCCTCGGCAGGGATGCCGCCGTCCTTGACGTGAAGGCGCAGGCGGGTCATGCAGTTGTAGGCGTGGACGATGCGCTCGGCCGGCCCGACGGCGGCCAGCAGCTGTTCCGCTAATTCTTTATCGGTCATGAGGCGTCTCCTTGCATACCCGGTCTATGTATCCGCCGTGCGCGGCAAGCCGCCGCTCCGCTTCGGCGGCGGACACGCCGAGGCGCAGCATGACGATGGCCGTTTTAGCCTGCCCGCGGCATTGAAGCAAGGCCTGTTCGGCGTCCCTTCGTCCGCATTGGGCCGCCGTCATGACGATGCGGCAGGCTCGTTCTTTCAGCTTTTCATTAGAGGCCTTTACGTCGACCATGAGGTTGCCGTATACCTTGCCGAGCCGTATCATGGCCCCTGTAGACAGCATGTTGAGGATCATCTTCTGCGCCGTGCCGGCTTTCATGCGCGTCGAGCCGGTGATGACCTCCGGGCCGACGAGGGCGCATAAGTCGATTTGTGCATACTGGGCGATAGGGGCCTGAGGCGAGCAGTCGATGGAAATCGTCGCTGCGCCGACGGAAGCGGCGTACTGAAGTCCGCCGAGGACGTAGGGCGTCCGTCCCGACGCGCTGAGGCCGACGACGACGTCTTTTGCCGTCACGGCCTTGGCTGCCAGGTCGGCCCGTCCCATGTCCTGTGAGTCTTCGGCACCTTCCTTGGCCCGGAAGATGGCTTCGTACCCGCCGGCGATGAGGCCCTGGACCATGTCGGGGTCCGTGCTGTACGTCGGCGGACATTCGACGGCGTCGAGTATGCCCAGCCGTCCCGACGTACCCGAACCGATGTAAAATAACCGCCCTCCTTGCCGCAGCCGGCCGGCAATCAAGTCGACGGCGTCGGCAATGGCCGGGGCGATAGCGCCGACGGCGAGGGCAGCCTTTGTATCTTCTTCGTTGATAAGGCGTATCATATCCAGCGTAGACAGCCGGTCTATATGCCGCGTCTGTTCGTTGCGCTGTTCTGTTGCGATGGAGTGGAGATCAATCATATGCAGAGGTCCTTTCTTTACTTATACCTTCCATTATAGAAAGGATGGCATAGACGCGCAAGCCTTACTTTTTCTAAACTATTTCTAACTATTTTGTAAAAAATACGGGGCTTTTATTGACAAGGCGAAAGGGAACCCCTATAATGGCTTTAATTTCATAGTACGTGCGGCAAAGGCGCTGTTGAATCTGCATTCAACGGCGCTTTTTTGCGCGGCTGGAGGGAAAACGGAGCCGCGCGGCGCGTAGTGTGAAAGAATCTGAACGGCAGAGGGGGAACTACTGATGAACGACGCCGATATGATTAAAACATATATGAAAACATACGAAGGACAGATTCGCCAGTGGCGGCGGCAGTTTCACGAATATCCGGAAACGAGCTTTCAGGAACGGCGGACGACGCTGCGAATCGTCAATATCCTGGAAGACATGGGCATTCCGTGCGAAGTGAATCCGGAGCAGCATACGGGCGTAGTCGCCAAGATTGAAGGGGATCATCCGGGAAAAGCTGTGGCCCTGCGGGCCGACATAGACGCCCTGCCCGTACAGGAAGCAAACGACGTGCCCTTCAAATCGCGCTGCAGCGGCTGTATGCACGCCTGCGGCCACGACGGCCATATCGCCGTGTTATTAGGGGCGGCGCGTATGCTGGTCAACATGAAGGACCGGCTGTACGGCACGGTGTATTTGATTTTTCAGCCCGGCGAAGAAACGGGGCGCGGCGCGCCGTATATGATACGCTTTGGAAACTGGTATGAAGAAATCGGCTCCATCTTCGGCGGCCATCTTTGGATTGATGTGCCGTCGGGGAAGGTGTCCGTCGAAAAAGGCGAACGGATGGCGGCGGCCGATGAATTTACCATTCTCGTACACGGCCTGGCAGGCCACGGCTCGCAGCCTCAGCAGACCGTGGACGCTACGGTCGTCGCGTCGGCCATAGTCCTGAATTTGCAGAGCGTCGTGTCGCGTCATGTCAGCCCGCTGGATTCGGTCGTCCTGACGATCGGGACCATGAAGAGCGGCACGCGGTTCAATATCATTTCCGGCGAAGCGGAGCTGTGCGGCACGACGCGGTATTTCAAGAAGGAAATGGCGGAGGACATCAAGACGACGATGGAACGGATCGTTCAGAACACGGCGGCGGCTTACGGCGCCTCGGCAGAATTGCAGTACCGGGTCATGGTACCGCCCGTCGTCAACGAGGAAGGCTGCTCGGCCATTGCGGAAGACGCCGTCAGAAAGATTTTGGGCGGCGACGCCGTGACGACGCTGGAAAAGACGACAGGCGGCGAAGACTTCGCCTACTATCTGGAGAAGAAGCCCGGGTGCTTTGCCCTGATCGGCATTTATAATCCCGACGTCGGCGCCGTGCATTCCCATCACAGCGATACCTTTACGATCGACGAATCGGCGCTGCCGGGAGCGGCCGGCATCTACGCCATGTATGCCGTAGACTGGCTGCGGCTTCATTCCTAACAGCCGCGCCGCAAATTGTTTTGCAGTGAAAAGGGGGAACATGCTATGAAATGCCTATTGACGGTGATTCCGTTTATTTGGATTATTGCGGCTCTGCCGTTTGTGAATACCTTTCATCCGCAGATTGCCGGGCTGCCCTTCCTGGCTTTTTGGATTCAGGCCGGCGTCATCGTAACGGTGGCCTGTATCCATACGCTGTGGGTATTGGATAAAAAAGACCGGCTGCGGTCTAAGAAGGAGATGTAATATGACGCTGCATTTGGAATATATGTATCAAGACCCGCCCTGCCGTCCCGGAGAGATACCGCCGGCTCTGGAAGGGCTGAGTATTCTCAGCGGCGGCGGGGACGCCCACATATACGGAAAGGTGATGACGCCGGGAAGGCCGCCGGGGGAACGGCGTCCCTGCGCAATCCTGCTGCATGGGTATCCGGGATACACGTCGCTGTTCGATATCGGCCAGGGGCTGCGCCGGATGGGAGCCGTTGCCGTGAGCATATCGTATCGCGGCTGCTGGGGAAGCGAAGGCCAATATACCTTGTCGGGCATCATCGAAGACGCCGTGGCTGCGGCGGAGTGGGCCCGGACGACGGAAACGGCTTCTAAATACGGCATTGATACGGACAAGATGTTCTTCCTCGGCCACAGCATGGGAGGATTTGCCGCCGTGAACGCCATGCGGCGTCTTCCCTGGATTTGCGGCGCCGCCGTCATGGCTCCTTACGATTTTCCGTCGTTGTTTGAAAGGGGCGACGAAGAATCGCTGAAGGAGCTGCTGATTCAGGGAGCCGACGTCCTGCGCCTGTCCAGTATGAAGGAGTTATATGAAGACGCGCAGTATTGTCTTCACGCCGAATTTGGCCTTCGTCATGCCGCCGAAGACCTCAACGACAGGAACCTGTACTTCATCGGCGCGGCGAAAGACGACGTCGCGCCGGCGGCAGACATGATCGGGCCGCTGTGGCGGCAGCTGCAGCTCCATGAAACGGCGGCTGTGCAGCAGTTCGATATGCTGGAGGCCGACCATGCTTTTGATGAAACACGTCTGACTGTCGGCGCGATGATCGGCCAGTGGATGCAGGCCGTGCTCGATAAGGCGACGTCGTAAAGTATATTTGTTCGCGAGGGGGAATGTATTATGGAGGCAATGAGCGCACTGGTTATTTTATTTGTCTTCATCATCGGGATCGCCGTGCTGGGCGCAATTCCCGGATTGAAAGATAAGCACATGAACGCCGAGAACTGGGCCGTCGGGGGACGGAATTTCGGACGGTGGCTGAACTGGTTTATCATGGCCGGCGAGGTGTATACGGCCTTTGCTTTTTTGGGGGCCAGCGGCTGGGCCTATGCCAAGGGCGGCCCGACCTTCTATATCCTGGGCTACGGGGCGCTGGCCTACGTCGTCGGCTATCATATTCTGCCGAGGGTCTGCCAGTACGGCCATCGCCATCAGCTCGTCACGCAGGGCGACTTGGTCGAATACCTGTACGACAGCCGGCCTTTGGGTATTTTAGTATCCTGCATCGGCGTCGCCTTTCTGCTTCCGTATTTGCAGCTGCAGCTGACGGCGCTGGGCCTTATCGTAGAGGTCACGTCCCTGGGCGCGATTCCGCGGGTATACGCCATGGTCATCGCCTTCGTCATGGTCGCTTTGTTTGTATTTTTGAGCGGCTTGAAGGGCGTCGCGTCGACGGCTGTCGTCAAGGACGTCATGATGATGGGCTCCATGTTGTTCTTCGGCTTGTATCTGCCGTACCATTACTGCGGCGGCATCGGCGAAATGTTTGCCCAGGTCGAAGCGATGAAGCCGGGGTTTATGATGTTTCCCGGAGGCACGGGCAATCTGGATATCATCTGGGCTATGACGACCCTCGTCGTCATGGCGGCGGGGTTTTACATGTGGCCGCATTTTTCGACGAACACCTTCAGCGCCAAGGACCCCGACGTGCCGCGGCATAACGCCGTATGGCTGCCCGTGTGCCACCTGTTTCTCATCTTCCCGATGATCGTCGGCTTTACAGCTGTCCTGGTATACGCGGACAATCCGATTCCCGTCGCCGACATGGCCTTCTTATATATGGTCAAGGATTCCTTCCCCGTATGGGTGCTGGGACTTATCGGAGGGGCCGGCGCCCTGGCCTGCATGATTCCTGCGGCCGACCTGCTGCTGTCCACGTCCCTTCTCATTTCCCGCAATATATACATTAAAGGGCTGCGCCGCGGCGACGAAGGGATTTCGCCGGAGCACATGAAGCGGACGGCCCGATACTTGATTCTCATTTTGACGGCGGCGGCGCTGTACTTGTCTATTTTCCACTCCAATCTGCTTGTCAACCTGCTGCTGACAGGGTATTCCGGCGTCACCCAGTTTTTCCCGCTGCTGGTCTTGGGCATGTTTTGGAAGCAGGCCAGTAAGAAAGCCGCCCTTTGCGGACTGGTCGTCGGCGAAGTACTCGTGTTCTATCTCATGCTGAATCAGATGGACCCGCTGCCGGTGCTGGGCGGACACTTTAACGCCGGGTTTATCGCCTTAGCGGCGAACTTCGTCGTATTTGTTCTCGTCAGCGCCGTGACGAAAAACGGCAAGACGCGGTTAGTTTAATATTTTGTATTTTGCTTGCTGTATCATTGGAGGGACACCTATGCGGAAAGAACATGATTTTTTAGGGACGATGAACGTACCGGATGACGTATACTACGGCGTGCAGACGATGCGGGCCGTTAAGAATTTTCATATTACCGGTGAACGGCTGGATCCGGACTTTATTAAGGCCCTGGCGACTGTGAAAAAAGCGGCGGCGCTGGCGAATATGGAAACGGGGCGATTGAATGCCATCGTCGGGAAGGCGCTTACGCGCGCAGCCGATGAAATTATAGACGGGCAGTGGCTCGATCAATTTCCCGTCGATCCGATTCAGGGCGGCGCCGGCACGTCTATCAACATGAATATGAACGAAGTCCTTTGCAATCGGGCTCTGGAAATCTTAGGCAAGCCGAAGGGACGATACGACATCATCTCGCCGAACAACCATGCCAATATGGCCCAGTCGACGAACGACGTATTTCCGACGAGCATCAAAGTATGTCTTGCCGCAAAGGGGAAGGCCTTGGCCAGTACGCTGCGGACGCTGGAATTTTGGCTGGACGAAAAAGCCGATGAATTTCGAGACGTATTGAAAATGGGCCGTACGCATTTGCAAGACGCCGTGCCGATTACGTTAGGACAGGAAATGGCCGCCTATGCGTCTGCCGTCCGCCGCGCCCGCAGGCGAATCGAAACGTCTCTGGACGACGTGCATGTCGTCAATATGGGCGGCACCGCTGTCGGCACAGGGCTGAACGCCGAACCGGAATACAGCAAGCTGGCAGCGGCAAAGTTGTCGGAGCTGACGGGGGAAATGTTTGTTACGGCCCGCAATATGATCGACGCTACGAATAATACGGATGTATTTGCCGACGTATCGGGAAGCATGAAGTCGGCGGCGCTGGTGCTGATTAAAATGGCAAACGACATCCGCCTTATGGCGTCCGGACCGAGATGCGGCCTTCATGAATTAAACGTACCGCCCCGTCAGCCCGGGTCGTCTATTATGCCGGGCAAGGTGAATCCCGTTATCGCCGAAGTGCTGGATCAGACTTGTTATCAGGTTATTGGCAACGATATGGCGATTACGCTCGGCGTTGAAAACGGCCAGTTTGAATTGAACGTCATGGAGCCGGTCATGGCTTTTAATCTCTTTCATTCCATGGACTATTTGACGAACGCCGTACAGACCTTTGTAGATTACCTTCTGAAGGATTTGCAGGCGAATACGGAAGGATGCCGGCATTGGGTGGACCGCAGCGTAGGCGTGATTACGGCGCTGCTGCCCCATATCGGCTACGAAGAAGCTGCGATGCTGGCGAAAGAAGCGTACAGCACGGGACGGCCCGTTCGGGACATCATCCTGGCTCACGGCACCTTGACGAAAGAGCAGCTCGACGTCATTCTTTCGCCGCAAGAGATGACGAAGCCGGGAATTGCGGGAGAAACGTTCCTCCATCGTCAGGACAGCCGGAAATTAGCTTCGAATTAACAGCTGTACATCACGCCGCCTCTGCGCTTTTCGATGCCGAGGCGGCGTTTTTTGTGTGCAAGGAGCCGGTCATTGTTTAATCTCCACTTTATTTTTTTATAGATTCATGCTATCATACATAGCGTATAGTATTATTGTGCGCCCATAGCTCAGTTGGATAGAGCAGCAGTTTCCTAAACTGCGTGTCGGATGTTCGAGTCATCTTGGGCGCACCATTTTTTTATGTAGGAGCCAGTCCGGACAGTCTTTTGGTATCGGCGTCGTGAAATGCGGCGATAGGAAGGCGTTCGGAGCAGACGAAATGAATAGAAACAAATAGATGAATAGGTTAAGGCTAAGCAGCTCGCCAGAGCCGCGCGGCCATAGGAGGAACAGATCATGTCAGCATTGATACAGCAAATTACGACGGCGAACGAAGCCTTTGTCAAGGAAGCCCTGGCCCAGGGCGGTTTGGACGAAGTCAGCAAATACCCGAACCGCAATCTGGCCGTCCTGACCTGCATGGATACGCGTCTTCTCGACTTTCTCGAGCCGGCCATGGGGCTGCGCCGCGGCGAAGCGAAGATCATCAAGGTCGCCGGCAACACGGCCTTCGACGACTTTGACAGCGTAATCGGCAGCCTGATGGTAGCCGTGTACGAGCTTCACGTCCACGATATCGTCGTCATGGGCCACGACGACTGCGGCATGCTCAACACGACGTCGGACAGCCTGAGCCGGAAAATGGCCGAAGCCGGCATCGAAAGCGCCGTCATCGAAGCCGTGCGGCCGAAGCTGCAGCAATGGGCCGACCCGATCGGCGACGTCGATACGTCTGTAAAGGAAACGGTACGGCGGCTGCGCAGCAACCCCTATTTGCCGAAGGATATCGCTGTCTATGGCATGGTCATCCATCCGCACAGCGGGGAAATCCGCGTAGTAGACGATAATTCCAATGTCTGATGAGGAGGCGCTATTACTATGAATATCATTGAAGAACGCATGGCGGAACATGAAGCCGTATTTCAGGCGACAAAGGCCTTAGCTCCGTCCATTGCCGAAGCCGGCGATATAATCAAGACGGCCTTGCAGACGGGACATAAAATTTTGTTCTGCGGCAACGGCGGCAGCGCCGCAGATTCACAGCACTTAGCGGCGGAAATCGTCGGCCGATTCCAGAAGGAACGGCGGGCCTTTCCGGCGATTGCCCTGACCGTCGATACGTCCGTCCTGACGGCCGTGGCCAACGATTACGGCTATGAAACCGTATTCAGCCGCCAGGTCCAGGCCTTGGGGAACGAAGGCGACGTCCTCGTCGGCATTTCGACGTCCGGCAACAGCGGCAACGTCCTGGCGGCCATTGCCGAAGCGCGGGCCAAAGGCATGAAGGTCATCGGCATGACGGCTATCGGCGGCGGCAAGATGAAGGAGCTGTGCGACGTCATCCTGGCCGTTCCGGCAAAGACGACGGCCCGGGCCCAGGAAATGCACATCATGATCGGCCATATCCTCTGTGAAATTGCCGAAGAAGACATGTAAATTCAATTTGCAAAAGCACCGAATTCCTTGGCAGGATCCGGTGCTTTGTTTTTAGGTGGAGAAACGAATCGTGAATGATTTACATATAGAAGCATTAGTTCAAGCTGCGCTCTGTTTAAATGCCGGTGAGAAAGAGCAGGCAAAACATCTCATTCAAGAACGCTATCCCTTTATTCCTGTAGCAGCGAATAAACGGAAATATTCAGTTAAAGAAATGATAAACCAGTTTTTTCAAGACGGCTTTATTGATAGGTATTCGGGACAACGACTTATCAATCCAGGTATGCTTCGCGTCATGTCGGAAGAATTAAACGATATATTTCCATATCATCCTCACTGGAAAACCGACGCATGTCACATAGCTTATTGGGAATGGCAGCCGACCATAGACCATATCATACCCGTTTCGCTTGGCGGGATAGACGATTCATCAAATTGGGTAACGACGTCGATGATGAATAACTTAGCGAAAGGCAACTTTACGTTGGAACAACTGGGATGGACACTGAAAGAAAAAGGTGATGTTCGGCAATGGGATGGATTATCGAAGATTTTTGTCCAAGTGGCAGAACGGGATTCGGCGTTGTTGGCTATTCCTCGAATAAATGCGTATTATAGAGCGACTAAGGTAATGCTTAAAGCTGTGAAGAAACGGTGACTTATTATAACCATTGTATGATATTAGAGGATACTTAATGCCTATTTTGCAGATATTTCTGCTACGGCGATATGAGGGCGCGGAACTCCGCGTCATTGCGGATGGAGTCAAAGTGGGATTGCGTGCGGGCCGCTTCCAAGACGTTTTCTTTGTCCAGTGCGGCGGCCTTTTTCAAATAGACTACGGCGTTTTTGGCGTCGCCCTTATCGCCGTATATGGTGGCTATGCCGTAATAGCTCCACGTATTGTTCGGGTCTGCTGCCAGTACCTTTTGAAAATAGGATATGGATTTGTCGTATTGGCCGTCGATTTTATAAGCCAGGGCCAGGTCGTAAAAGGCCGGGACGTAATCGGGCTGCAGCGCCAAAGCTTTTTGGATGGACGCGATGCCGTCGGCGACGTCCTGATGGCTGCCCGTTTCGTTTCCGCGCATCGCCAAGGCGACGCCCTTTCCCGATAAGGCCTGGTAATTGCGGCCGTCGGCCTGTATGGCCTTGTCGTAGGCGGCGATGGCCGCGTCGTATTCGAACCGGCTGTAGGCGGCCAGTCCTTCCTGGCAAAATCGTTCTGATTCAGCGCTGATAGGCGGCGCGGTTTTCGTCTCGGACTGCCGTTGCTGGGGCATGTTTGGCTGCCCTTCGTCTTGGGATGAGCTGCACCCCGAGGCGGCGAGGGCGAGGATGGATGCTAAGACGGCGAGGCATATCTTGTATTTCATGGCGAGGGCTCCTTTTTCAGATAGTATTTCTTTTCCCTATTATACTAAAATTTGCTATAATTAGAATACGTTGATTACCGGTGCTGCACCGCGCCGATGAGGCAGGAATGGCTGTCTTTCGGCGGATAGGAGTCGTGTCATGATAAAAAAATGGGATATTATCCTCATAGCGGCGCTGCTGGCGGCTTCCTTCATTCCCGAGGGAGTATTCCTGCTCGGCGGCAATTCGGCAGACAAGGGCGGGACGTACGCCGTCATACAGGTCGATGGAAAAGAATATAAAACGGTACCGCTGTCAGATCATCACGGTACGGATACGTTTACGATCCGTACCGAGTCGGGCTATAATACGGTCGTCGTGAGAGATCAGGAAATCGGCATCGTCGAGGCGGACTGCCCCGATAAAATCTGCATCGGAGAAGGCTTTATTTCCCAGCCCGGCGCGACGACGGTCTGCCTGCCTCACAAAGTTCTCATAGAAGTGCGTTCGTCTCACGGCGGTGAGCCCGACGTTATTCCTGCCCGGTAGAGGTGTCACATGAATAAAACCTTTCGCATCATCATATTGAGCTTGTTTGTTGCACAGTCCCTCGTCTTATATATCGTCGAAGGCATGCTGCCCGTGCCGTTCATTGCGCCGGGCGCTAAGCTGGGCCTTGCCAATCTCATCACGGTCATCGCCTTGTATGCCCTGCCGAGAAAGCGGGACGCCTGCCTGATCTTGCTGCTGCGCGTCGCCTTGTCGACGGCCTTCGGCGGCGGCATCAACGCCTTTTTGTACAGCGCGGCCGGTGCGGCATTCAGCCTGGGGAGCATGATCGCCCTGAAACGGGCGGGACGGTTCAGCTTAATCGGCGTCAGCGCGGCCGGCGGCGTGTTTCATAATCTGGGACAGGTCGTCGTCGCTTCGTTGGTCGTGGAAAATATCAAAATCATGCTGTATTTGCCGGTGCTTTCCGTTGCCGGCGTCGGCACGGGGATTCTCATCGGCGTAACGGCCTCTTTTACGCTCGCTCACTTGCGGAAGCTTCCCGTATACAAGCGGATGCAGCAGCTAGTTTGACAATTACATATACAGCCTTTTGGGCGCAGACTCAGGGATGCAGATGGAGACCGTACTCTATTTGCATCCCTGTTTTTTATAGTTGACGAAAATTATTACAAAAACGTTTAATAAAGTTAAAAGATTCACAAATAATTAAATATAATGCATATTATACTTAAATGTTTACATTTTGATAAAAAAGTTGTATAGTATCATTATCGAAATGCAATGGGAAAATGAGAAAATTGCATAATATGGGAGGCGGATATGATGACATCGAATAGCGTACAAGAAGCGTTTGAACAGAAAAAAGATAAAATTGATGAAATCATGAGGAAATATGAAGGGCAGGAAGGCTCGCTGATAGCCGTCCTGCAGGACGTGCAGGATTTATTTAATTATTTGCCCCGGCCGTCGCTGGTATACATTGCCGAACGGCTTCACGTGCCGATTGCCGACGTGTACGGCGTCGTAACCTTTTATTCCCAGTTCCATTTGAACCCGCGGGGACGCAATATCATCTGCTGCTGTCAGGGGACGGCCTGCCACGTCCGCGGCGGCAAGCACATTCTGGCCGAGCTGGAAAAGCAGCTGGGCATCAAAGCCGGCAACACGACGGACGATCAGAAGTTTACGCTGGAAACCATTGCCTGCCTGGGCGCCTGCGGCATGTCTCCGGTCATGCAGATCAACGGCGAAACGTACGGCCGGCTGACGAGCGACGATATATCCCGTATTTTGGCCAGCTACGAATAAGATCGATTCATTTTACCGTGAAGGGAGTATACAGGAATGAAATCCATAACAGAATTAAACGCATTGCGCGAATCCCTGAAAGACTATATGAAAATACGGATGCCGGAAAAGAACGTTCCCGTAACGCCTGTCAACCGGACTCGTCCCGGCGTGCAGAAGCACATCCTGGTCTGCGGCGGTACGGCCTGCGTGGCTTCCAATTCCGTAAAGTTGCAGGAGGCCTTTCAGAAGGCTTTGGAAGACAACGGCTTGTCGGCGGCGGTTAAGCTGATTCAGACGGGCTGTCACGGCTTCTGCGAAAACGGCCCTATCGTGACGATATATCCGGAAAATACCTTTTATGTCCACGTAAAGGCCGGCGACGCCAAAGACATTGTAGAACAGCATATCATGAAGGGCGAAGTCGTAGAATCGCTGCTGTACATGGACCCCGTGACGGAAACGCGCGTTGAGACAAACGACGAAGTTCCCTTTTACAAGAAGCAGGTACGGCGCGTCCTGGCACGGTGCGGTCTCGTAGATCCGGAAAACATCAACGAATACATCGCCATGGACGGCTATCAGGGCCTGGCGAAAGCGCTGACCATGGAACCGCAGGCCGTCATCGACGAAGTTGTTGCCTCAGGCCTGCGCGGCCGCGGCGGCGCAGGCTTCCCTACGGGGAAAAAATGGCAGTTCTGCCGCAACGCGCCGGGCGATAAGAAATACATCATCTGCAACGCCGACGAAGGCGACCCGGGTGCGTTCATGGACCGCAGCGTTCTTGAAGGCGACCCCCACTCTGTATTGGAAGGTATGTGCATCGGCGGCTACGCTATCGGCGCCGACGAAGCGTATATCTACTGCCGCGCTGAATATCCCTTGGCTATTCACCGATTGGAAGTCGCGATCAAGCAGGCAGAAGAAATCGGCCTGCTCGGCAATAATATCTTAGGAAGCGGCTTTAATTTTAAGATTCATATCAAGAAAGGCGCCGGCGCCTTTGTCTGCGGCGAAGAAACGGCTCTCATCGCTTCCATTGAAGGCCGCCGCGGCACGCCGAGTCCCCGTCCGCCTTTCCCGGCCAACAGCGGCCTATGGGGCAAGCCGACGAACAACAACAACGTCGAAACGTGGGCCAACGTCGCTTCGATTATCCGCAACGGCGCGTCGTGGTTCAACTCCATCGGCACGAAGACGTCTCCTGGGACGAAGGTCTTCGCCCTGACCGGCAAAATCAACAACACGGGCCTGGCCGAAGTGCCCATGGGCATTACGATGCGGGAAATCATCTTTGAAATCGGCGGCGGCATTCCTCATGGCAAGGCCTTTAAAGCCGTGCAGATCGGCGGCCCCTCCGGCGGCTGTCTGCCTGAAGCCATGCTTGATACACCTGTCGACTTTGATTCCTTGTCCGGCATCGGTGCAATGATGGGGTCCGGCGGCTTGGTCGTCATGGATGAAACGACCTGTATGGTCGACGTGGCGAAATTCTTCGTAACCTTTACGCAGGCCGAATCGTGCGGCAAATGCGCTCCCTGCCGCGAAGGGACGAAGCGCATGCTGGAAATCCTCGTCCGCATTACAAAGGGCCAGGGAACGCGCCGCGATTTCGATCTCCTCCAGGATTTGGCCAATAATATTAAATTGTCTGCTCTTTGCGGCCTGGGCCAGACGGCTCCCAATCCCGTACTGAGCACTATTCACTACTTCGGCGACGAATACAAGGCCCATATTGAAAACAAGGAATGTCCTGCCGGCGTCTGTGCCGACCTGCTGCACTACGTCATTTCTGACGAATGCAAGGGCTGCGGCTTGTGCGCCCGCAACTGTCCGGTCCACGCGATTTCGGGCCAGCCGAAGGAAAAGCACGTTATCGACCCGCAGCGCTGCATCAAATGCGGAGTCTGCATGAGTAAATGTCCGTTCAAGGCTGTTAAAAAGGCGTAAGGAGAGTGTGTTATGGAATCGATTACTTTAACGATAAACGGCATGACCGTCACGGTTCCCAAAGGAATTACTATTTTGGAAGCGGCGCGGATGTCCGGTATATATATTCCTACTTTGTGTTATCATCCTGATTTAAAGCCTGAAGGCGCGTGCCGTCTCTGCATCTGCGAAGTCAGCGGCGCCAAAGGACTGGTCGCCAGCTGCTGTTATCCCGTAGCCGAAGGCATGGTCGTCAAGACGAATACGAGCAAGGTGCGGGCGGCCCGCCGTATGGTCATGGAGCTCCTGCTGGCAAATCATCCTCAGGACTGTCTGTCCTGCCAGAAGAACGGCGACTGCGAGCTTCAGAAGATGGCCGCCGACCTGGGCGTCCGCACGCGGCGCTTCGACGGCGGGGAAATGAAAGCCCATACGATAGACGATTCCAATCCCTGTCTCGTCCGCGATCAGGATAAATGTATTCTCTGCGGCCGCTGCATCCGCATGTGCCGCGACGTACAGAAGATGAACGTATACAGTTACGCCCGCCGCGGCTTTGACTCCATGGTCTCGACGGCCTTCGAGCAGGATTTGTCCAACGTAGCCTGCACCTACTGCGGACAGTGCGCCAGCGTGTGCCCGACGGCGGCGATTCGCGAAAAGGACGATACGGAACGCGTATGGGACGCCATCCACGATCCCGACAAGGTCGTCGTCTGCCAAATCGCGCCGGCTGTCCGCGTATCTCTCGGCGAAGAGCTGGGCATGGAACCGGGCAGCATCGTAACGGGCAAGATGGTATCGGCCCTGAAGAGCCTGGGATTTGACCGCGTATTCGATACGGACTTCAGCGCCGACCTCACGATTATGGAAGAAGGCCACGAATTCCTGCAGCGGGTACAGAACGGCGGCGTCCTGCCGATGATTACGTCGTGCAGCCCCGGCTGGGTCAACATGTGCGAATTGAAATATCCCGATTTGCTGGATCATCTGTCGACGGCGAAATCGCCGCAGGGCATGTTCGGCTCCATCATCAAGACCTATTGGGCCGAAAAGGCCGGCGTCGATCCGGCGAACATCGTCAGCGTGTCCATCATGCCCTGCACGGCTAAGAAGGCCGAATGCCTGCGGCCGCAGCTGCGCGCGTCGGGCTATCAGGACGTCGATATTTCCATTACGACGCGTGAACTGGGCCGTATGCTCCGCGAAGACGGGCTCAGCTTTGAATCCCTGCCGGACAGCGACTTCGACGATCCCTTGGTTGGCCTCGGCTCCAGTGCCGGCGTCATCTTCGGCACGAGCGGCGGCGTCATGGAAGCGGCCTTGCGCACCGTCGCCGATATCGTAGCCGGCGAAGAACTGAAGGACATCGAATATACGGCCGTCCGCGGCTTGTATCAGACGAAAGAAGCGACAGTATACGTAGCCGGTCATAAGGTCCGCATTGCCGTCTGCAATTCCCTGGGAGCGGCGCAGCAGATCATGGACCGCATCCGGGCCGGCAATGCCGAATATGATTTCATTGAAATCATGGCCTGTCCCGGCGGCTGCATCGGCGGCGGCGGCCAGCCCGTTCCGACGAGCATGGCCATCAAAAAGAAGAGAATGGAAGCGCTGTATCGCATCGACGACGCCAGCCGTCTCCGCAAATCTCACGACAATCCGCAGATTCAGGCGCTGTATCAAAACTGGCTGGGCGAGCCGCTGGGTGAAAAAGCCCACAAGCTGCTGCATACGACCTATTCCAGACAAGTGCGTTGAGAGAAGAAGGGGAGGGTTTCAATGGAAAAACGTACTGTTGCCGATATTATGGAAAAAAGCTTCGTCACGGCCACTCCGGACACGTCCGTCTTCGACCTCATCGACATGATGGTAGAGCATAACGTAGCCGTCATTCCCATCGTACGGGACGACGGCGCCCTGGCGGGCATCGTGACGGAAGCAGACCTGGTGTATAAAAAGGTCAAGCCCCATATGGCCCATTATTCCAGTTTGCTGGGAGAAAACGTCTATTACAACGGCATGAACGAGTATGAAAAGGGCTATCAGAAGAAGATGGCCTGCAATGCGAAGGAGCTCATGACGACGGATGTCGTCGTCGCATCGCCGAAGGCGACGGTCGAACAGATCGCCGGCATCATGGTATCGGAGCATCTCAAGCTGATTCCGGTCATCGACAACAAACGGCTCGTAGGCATCGTGACGAGACGGCACATCTTGAACGAATTATATAAGGAATACAATGGATAACCTGTCCTGACGACGGCGCTCCTTCCGTCGGGATCGGACGATGAAGGGCTGTCTCGCCAGCGGCGGGGCGGCCCTTTTATCGCGCCGAAGGGCGAGGCGCAGCGGCGACGGAGCTCGCGCCGCCGGGCCCGATGGCATGCGGCAAAGGACCTGCTTTTTTCTATTGACAATGGAGCATTAATGTGATACATTGAAGTCATGAAAGACGTTATAGCGCACAAAATGCTTTGTACTTCAAAGAGGAGGCACATCCTATGCTTACGGAACGAATTCAAAGAGCAAAAAATGAATATGTAAATAACAAACCGGCTATTTCTTATGACCGGGCCAGAATCTGGACCGAGTCGTATAAAAAAACGGAAGGCCAGACGGAACCGATTCGCCGCGCCCAGGCGTTTAAAGACGTGTGCGAACAACTCGTCGTCACGATTTTCCCCGGCGAGCTCATCGTCGGCGCCGTCGGCGAATTCCGCAAGTGCGGCATCCTGACGCCTGAATTTTCCTGGACCTGGGTAGATCGGGAAATGGATCATTTCTCCGATCGCGTGCAGGACCCCTATGAAATGACCGACGAACAGCGGGCCTTCGTTCGCCAGAATATCTTCCCTTACTGGAAGGGCAAATCGCTGGAAGAAGCCTTCTTGGCCCAGATTCCGGCAGAAACGGCGAAGGTAGCCGTCGACACGGGCATCATCGACATCGACTCCAAATGGCGTCAGTCCGTCGGCGAAATTACGCCGGACTACCAGGACGTCTTGTTTAAGAAAGGCTTCCGCGGCATTATCGATACGTGCCGGGAAAAAATGGCCCAGCTCAAGCTTTCCCAGCCCGACGCGCTGAAAAAATACGATTTCTACCGCTCCGTCATCTTGTGCGGCGAAGGCATGATTATCCTGGCCCATCGCTATGCCGACAAGGCGGAAGAAATGGCTGCGGCCGAGACGGACGCCGTGCGCAAGAGCGAATTGCAGCAGATTGCCGCGATTTGCCGCCGCGTTCCCGAATTCCCGCCTCAGACCTTCCAGGAAGCCCTGCAGATGATCTGGTTCTATCAGCTCGGCGGCATCTTGATGGAAAATCCCTTGTCCCTCAACCCGGGCCGCTTCGACCAGTACATGTATCCGTACTACCGCTACGATATCGACAATAAGCTCCACGACGACGACGGTATTTTAGAGCTCATCGAATGCTACTGGCTCAAGCTGTCCGAATGGGTCTGGACGATTTCGGCCAACACGGCAGACTTCTTCGCCGGCTATAACCAGTTCCAGAACCTGACCGTCGGCGGCAGCGACCGCTACGGCAAGGACGCGACGAACGAGCTGAGCTACCTGGCGCTGAAGGCGACGGCTGAAGTAAAGACTCATCAGCCGGGCTTATCCGTCCGCATTTCCCAGAACAGCCCGAAGGAATTCGTCGACGCCGTCATGGACCTCGTCGCCCTGGGTACGGGCTTCCCGGCCATTCACAGCGATAAGACGGGCTACCAGATGCTGAAAAACCTCGGCTACGATACGGAAGACGCCCGCGACTGGAATAACTGCGGCTGCGTTGTTCCCCACTTCCGCAAGACCTTTGAATGGACGAGCACCGTAAACGTCAACTTCAGCGGCGCTTTCGAATATGCGACGAACGGCGGCAAGAGCCGCATGACGGGCAAGCAAATGGGCCTGCCTATCTATCAGGACAGAAAGTTCGCTTCGTATGAAGACGTAGAAAAAGCCTTCATGGAACAGTTCGACAACCTCATCGACATTTCCGTCACGGGTACGCTCATCGCCCAGCGCCTGCAGAAGGACATGATTCCCCGTCCCTATTTCTCGGCGTTGTTTGAAGACTGCCTGGAAAAGGGCAAGGACCTCGTCGACGGCGGCGCCAAGTACAACGTCGGCCCCGTTCTGACCGGCATCGGCCTGGCCGAATCGGCCAACAGCCTGGCGGCGATTAAGAAGCTCGTGTTCGAAGATAAGGTCTGCACGATGGACGAAATCCTCGACGCCATGGACAAGAACTGGGAAGGCTACGAAGAATTGCGCAAGCAGGCTCAGAACGCGCCGAAGTACGGCAACGACGACGACTTTGTCGACGACATCGCCCAGCGCATTTCCAATCATTTCTATGAAGAAACGCATAAATACACGGATATTTACGGCAATCCCTTTACGAGTGCCTTTATGGGCATTTCCAACTTCATTCCGACCGGCCGGGTTATCGGCGCGACGGCATGCGGACGCAAGGCCGGCGAACCGATTTCCGAAGGCGTTTCGCCTGTCGCCGGTACCGATACGTCTACGCCTTTGGCCGCGATGAATTCCTGCGCTAAGATGAACCAGGACGTTCATTCCGGCGGCACGCTGCTCAACATGCGCTTAAGCCACGACCTGGTCAAGACGAAACGGGGCAGAAGCAATCTGGCCGCTATGGTACAGACCTTCTTCGATATGGGCGCGTTCCACGTACAGTTCAACACCTTGTCTACGGAAACGCTCCTCGAAGCGCAGAAGCATCCTGAAGATTACAAAGACCTCCTGGTCCGCGTAGCCGGATACAGCACGCAGTTCGTCCACCTTTCCAAGACGCTGCAGGATTCCATCATTCGCCGGAGCGTCCACGATGGCTTCTAAGGGCCGCATTTTACAGCTGCAGAATTATTCCGTCAACGACGGCGACGGCATCCGGACGACGATCTTTTTCGCCGGATGCCCCCTGCGCTGCCGGTGGTGCGCAAATCCCGAAGGATATACGCCGAAAAATCAAATCCTGTACGTCGCGTCGCGGTGCATTGGCTGCCGACGCTGCGAAGCTGTATGCCCCGAAGGCATCCCCTTCGATTTCCAGTCGCCCCAGGCCAGGGAACGCTGCACGGGATGCGGCGCCTGCGTCGACGCATGTCTGGAAAAGGCACGCAAGAATACTGTCACAGAGTATACTGTCGATGAGATTGTGGCCAAATTGGAATCGCAGCTGCGGTTTTTCCGCAATTCCGGCGGCGGCGTCACCTATTCCGGCGGCGAATGCACCATGCAGGCGGAATTTCTGGCAGAGCTCGTCGACGCCGTGTACGACATGGGGCTGGATCAGGCTATCGAGACGAGCGCCTATTTCGACTTGGAGGCCCTGCAGCCTACGTTGGATAAAATCGACTTGCTGTTCCTGGACATCAAGCACATGGATAGGGACAAGCACCTCGCCTTTACCGGCGTCGACAACGACCTCATCCTGCGCAATATCGCCGCTCTCGGCGCGCAGCGCGGCGGCATCGTCGTCCGCATTCCGACGATTATGGGCGTCAACGGCGACGACGACAACATCAGCCGCACGGCGCAGTTTGTCAAGGCCCATCTCCGCGACCCGCAGATCGAGCTGCTGCCCTATCATCCGTATGGCGTGGACAAGTATGTGCAGCTGGGAATGCCCTATGACGAGGGCGAGTTCCGGACTCCCACGCAGGAGGAGCTGCAGCATTTAACCGATATCATCGAAAGAGAAGGCGTCCGCGCCGTATCCTTTAAATAAAAAAGAACCTCTCTGCTTTCCTATCCATGGGATAGGAGGCAGAGAGGTTTTTTGCTGCAGCTCTTGCTGCGGGCGTGCATTAATATTTCATGATATTCTGGAAAATAACCGGCTTATCCGTGTTGTTGATGTAGTAGTGGTCCGCGTTGGCCCGGAAATTGATCTTGGCCGGCGCCGTCAGCGTAAAGGTCTGCTGTTCGACCTGCAGGGTCAGGGTGCCTTCCGTGACGATGACGTATTCTTCGGCGATGTTGCGGTGGGCGTCGGAATGATGCTTCGTGCCGGGCTGAAGGATGATGTAGAAATATTCAAAGCCGCTGAGGGGATTGAAGGGGAAGATATTATACAATATCATGTTGTTGTTTTCATCGTAAATGGGCTGCAGATCCTTCAGGATGTCGACGGCCTGGTATTGCTGCGGCGGTTCGTTCAGCAAGGTCGACAAGGAAATTTGCAGTCCCTTGGCGATTTTCCACAAGACGGAAATCGTCGGTACGGATACGCCCCGTTCGATTTGTCCCAGCATGGTTTTGCTCACGCCGGTCATGGCGGCGACATTATCCAGCGTCAAGTCGCGGTCAAAGCGGATGCGCTTTAAAATTTTTCCGATTTCCTTTGCCGGATCATCGGGTATAATAGGCGATGTTGTCATGATGGATTCTCCCTAAAGAATGCTTTTTCTCTATTCTACATCCTTTATAAAAGGCGCGTCAAGGCAGATACAGGGCTGTTTTTCGGCGGAGCTATCTATTTCGCTGATTTTTTGGTATAATAGAACAGATATCCTAAATATATATCTATAATGATATGTGCAGGACGTCCCAGTATTTATATTATTACATTATATTTGAGGTGACATTGTGGACGAACAACAATCTGATAAAGTATTACCGGTTTGTCTGGAAAGCGAAATGCAGACGTCGTACATCGACTATGCCATGAGCGTTATCATTACGCGCGCACTGCCTGATGTACGGGACGGGCTCAAGCCTGTTCACCGCCGTATTTTGTACGCCATGCATGAAGCGGGCATGACGCCAAACAAGCCGTACAAAAAGTCAGCGCGTATCGTCGGGGAAGTTTTAGGTAAGTATCATCCCCATGGTGACAGTTCCGTATATGACGCGACAGTCCGCCTGGCCCAAGATTTCTCCACGCGCTACCCTCTTGTTGACGGTCACGGAAACTTCGGCTCTGTCGACGGCGACTCCGCGGCTGCCATGCGTTATACAGAAGTGCGTATGGCTAAGATCACCGGCGAAATGTTGGAAGATATCGACAAGGATACGGTTGATTTTATGCCTAACTACGACGGTTCTCTCCAGGAACCGGTCGTACTGCCGTCTAAGATCCCCAATCTGCTGGTCAACGGCTCTGCCGGTATCGCCGTCGGCATGGCGACCAACATTCCGCCCCATAACTTAGGAGAAGTCATCGACGGCTGCGTCATGCTCATCGACAATCCCGAAGCGAGCCTGGACGAGCTCATGACCAAGATTAAAGGGCCCGACTTCCCGACGGGCGCGAAAATCATGGGCCGCGACGGCATTTTAAAAGCCTACTCTACGGGCCGCGGCAGCATCAAGATGCGCTCCTGCGCGTCCATCGAGCCCATGGCGAAGGGCAAGAACCGCATTGTCGTCACGGAAATTCCCTATCAGGTCAACAAGGCCCGGGTCATCGAATCGATTGCCAACTTGTCGCGCAACAAGGAAATCGACGGCATTACGGCCCTGCGGGACGAATCGGACCGCAAGGGGCTGCGCATCGTCGTCGAGCTGCGGGCCGACGCCAACCCGGACATCGTCCTGAACAAGCTGTACAAGCACACGCAGCTTCAGGAAACCTTCGGAGTCATCATGCTGGCCCTCGTCGACGGACATCCCCGCATCTTGACCTTGAAGGAAGTCCTCCATTACTATTTGGACCACCAGAAGGTCGTCATTACGCGGCGCTGCAAATTTGAACTGGAAAAGGCGCTGGCCCGGGCCCATATCTTGGAAGGCTTGCTCATTGCGCTGGACCACATCGACGAAGTCATCCGGACGATTCGCGAATCTCAGACCGATGAAATTGCCAAACAGGCATTGATGAGCAAATTCGGCCTCAGCGACAAGCAGTCCACGGCGATTCTTGACATGCGCCTGCGCCGCCTTACCGGCTTGGAGCGGGAAAAAATCGAACAGGAATACAAGGAAGTGCAGGACCGGATCGCCTACTTGCGCGACGTCCTGTCCGACGACCATAAGATCATGGAAATCGTCAAGACGGAATTACTCGACGCGAAGAAAAAATTTGCCGACGAACGGCGGACGGAAATCGTAGCCGACTCGTCCGATTTTGCTATCGAAGACATGATTCCGAACGAACGGATGGTCATTACCCTGACGCGCCGGGGCTACGTAAAGCGCATCAACGCCAACGTATACCATACGCAGAATAAGGGCGGCCGGGGCATCAAGGGCATGAGCACGAAGGATGAAGACGCCGTCAACCACCTGCTGTATACGTCGTCCCTCAATACGGTCTTGTTCTTTACGAACTTTGGCCGCGTATACCGCCTGAAGGCCTACGAAATCCCTGAAGCGAACAGCCGCAACTCCAAGGGCATCGCCGCGATCAACATCCTGCCGCAGATGGCCAGCGGGGAAAAGGTAAACGCCCTCATCGACCTGGACCAGGTAGACCCGTCTATGAACTTGTTCATGGCGACGGAAAAGGGGCTGGTCAAGAAGACAGAGCTGAAGGAATTTAAAAACGTCCGCCGCCACGGCCTCATCGCCATTTCCCTCATGGAAGGCGACCACTTGGCGAAGGTGCGCCTGACGAAGGGAGATCAGCGCATTATTCTGGCGACGAAGCTGGGCATGGCGATCTGCTTTAATGAAAACGACGTCCGTCCCATGGGCCGCAATACCCGCGGCGTCCGCGGCATTTCCTTGGCCGAAGGGGACAGCGTCATCGGCGCCGACGTGCTCGAGCCGGACTGCCAGGTCCTGACGGTCAGCGAAGAAGGCTTCGGCAAGCGGAACAATATGGACGCCTATAAGATACAGCTGCGCGGCGGCAAAGGCGTGAAGAATTTCAAGATTACGCCGAAGACCGGCGCAATTGTCGGCGTAGAAGTCGTCCACGAAAACCAGGAGCTCATGCTCATTACGTCGAACGGCATCGTCATCCGCACGGATATCGAAAGCATCGGCATCAAGAAGGGACGCAATACGTCGGGCGTCAAGATTCAAAAACTGGAAGGCGACGATAAAGTCGCTGCGTTGGATACGATCACCGTAGAAGGCGAAGAGGATTCGCAGGACACGTTGTTCGACGCATAATATCTGCTGAAAAGAGGCTCTGCGGAGTCTCTTTTTTTGCATACGGCGCGCAAGGTCGTATCGTATGCGTGCAGATTGCCCCGCCTGTTTTCATTGCACAGAACGGGACGACCTTATATAATGAAGGTATCATCACAACGCAGAATCAGATATGGAGGGATGACTATGAATAATTTTACCTATTATACGCCGACAAAGGTCTTTTTTGGCCGAGACGAAGAACGGCGGGTCGGCGATATCGTGAAGAGCTACGGCGCGACGAAGGTGCTGGTCCTGTACGGCGGCGGCAGCGTCAAGCGTTCCGGTTTGCTTGACCGGGTGGAACAGGCCCTGACAGACGCCGGCGTGTCCTATGTTGCCTTCGGCGGCGTGCACCCGAATCCGCTCCTTTCGCATACGCACGAAGCTATTGCATTGGCAAAACAGGAATCGATTGATTTCATTTTGGCCGTAGGCGGCGGCAGCGTTATTGACGAAGCCAAAGCCGTCGGCATGGGCTATTACTATGACGGCGACGTGTGGGACTTTTATCTGCGCCGCGCCGTCCCGGAACGGGTCGTGCCCCTGGGCTGCATTCTGACCATCGCCGCAGCCGGCAGCGAAACGAGCTGGGCTTCTGTCATTACGAACGAAAAGGGCTGGTATAAAATCGGTTATCAGAACGACATCCTTCGCCCGATTTTCGCCATCATGAATCCGGAGCTGCTGTACACGCTGCCTCCGTATCAGATGGCCTGCGGCAACGTCGATATGATCATGCACGTGCTGGAACGGTTCTTCAACCCGAATGCAGAAGACGACCTGACCGACTCCATGGCGGCGGCTCTCATCCGCAACGTCATCAAAAACGCGCGCATCGTAAAAGAAAATCCGAAGGACTACAACGCCAATTTTGAAATCATGTGGGCCGGCAGCCTCGCTCATAACGGCTTGTTCGACGGCGGCAACGGCCGCGGCGACTGGGGCACGCACCATATCGAAATGGAAGTCAGCGGCCTGTTCGACGTCGCCCACGGCGCCGGTTTGGCGGCTATCTGGCCTAGCTGGGCCCGGTACGTCCTGCATAAAGACGTAGGGCGCTTCGCTAAATTAGCCCGTCTCGTCTTCGACGTGCAGACTGAAGACGAGGAAGCGGCGGCCCTGGAAGGCATCGCCAAGATGGAAGCCTTCTTTAAAGAAATCGACATGCCGACGTCGCTGACGGAATTGGGCATCCAGCCGACGGAAGAACAGTATTGGGACATGGCGAAGAAATGCACGAAGCGGGATATGGTCAAAGAAGGCTGCTTCGGGCAGCTGACGTCGGCCGATATATATAAGATTTATAAAATGGCTGAATAAGAGTACATCCGGCGAGGCGGCAGGGGCGTTTCCCGCCGCCTTTTCCCGTTTTGCGACGTTTTGTAAAATTTGCAGAAAAATTTCCTTGACAACAGGACGAAAAGGGGATATACTAAACAAGCTGTTGCGGCAGGGCGCCGCGGCAGGCCGGATAGCCGGTTCGCTTGAAAAGAACTTCGAAAAAAGTGCTTGACAAGCTCGGACGAGTCTGGTAAGATATACAAGTCGTCGCGAGACGGCATGGCCTTTGAAAACTGAACAGTGTGATATGAAACAATACGCCAGAGTGCGAGGTCTTAGCAATAAGATTTCAAAACAGGTAATACCAATAATAAGTAAGAACGAGCAATCAGCTCTTCACATATCATGGAGAGTTTGATCCTGGCTCAGGACGAACGCTGGCGGCGTGCTTAACACATGCAAGTCGAACGGGAGGACATGGGAAGCTTGCTTCCTATGGACTCTAGTGGCAAACGGGTGAGTAACGCGTAAGCAACCTGCCCTCCGGATGGGGACAACAGCTGGAAACGGCTGCTAATACCGAATACGTTTCCATTGCCGCATGGCAGTGGGAAGAAAGGTGGCCTCTGAATATGCTACCGCCGGGGGAGGGGCTTGCGTCTGATTAGCTAGTTGGAGGGGTAACGGCCCACCAAGGCGACGATCAGTAGCCGGTCTGAGAGGATGAACGGCCACATTGGAACTGAGACACGGTCCAGACTCCTACGGGAGGCAGCAGTGGGGAATCTTCCGCAATGGGCGAAAGCCTGACGGAGCAACGCCGCGTGAGCGAAGACGGCCTTCGGGTTGTAAAGCTCTGTTATACGGGACGAACGGCTAGTGTGCCAATACCACATTAGAATGACGGTACCGTAAGAGAAAGCCACGGCTAACTACGTGCCAGCAGCCGCGGTAATACGTAGGTGGCAAGCGTTGTCCGGAATTATTGGGCGTAAAGGGCGCGCAGGCGGTTTCATAAGTCTGTCTTAAAAGTGCGGGGCTTAACCCCGTGAGGGGACGGAAACTGTGAGACTGGAGTGTCGGAGAGGAAAGCGGAATTCCTAGTGTAGCGGTGAAATGCGTAGATATTAGGAGGAACACCAGTGGCGAAAGCGGCTTTCTGGACGACAACTGACGCTGAGGCGCGAAAGCCAGGGGAGCGAACGGGATTAGATACCCCGGTAGTCCTGGCCGTAAACGATGGATACTAGGTGTAGGGGGTATCGACCCCTCCTGTGCCGGAGTTAACGCAATAAGTATCCCGCCTGGGGAGTACGGCCGCAAGGCTGAAACTCAAAGGAATTGACGGGGGCCCGCACAAGCGGTGGAGTATGTGGTTTAATTCGACGCAACGCGAAGAACCTTACCAAGCCTTGACATTGAGTGCTATCCTCAGAGATGAGGAGTTCTTCTTCGGAAGACGCGAAAACAGGTGGTGCACGGCTGTCGTCAGCTCGTGTCGTGAGATGTTGGGTTAAGTCCCGCAACGAGCGCAACCCCTATCTTCTGTTGCCAGCGCGTCATGGCGGGGACTCAGGAGAGACTGCCGCAGACAATGCGGAGGAAGGCGGGGATGACGTCAAGTCATCATGCCCCTTATGGCTTGGGCTACACACGTACTACAATGGCTCTTAATAGAGGGAAGCGAAGGAGC
Organism: Megasphaera stantonii; assembly: GCF_025567065.1. NCBI lineage: Bacteria > Bacillati > Bacillota > Negativicutes > Veillonellales > Veillonellaceae > Megasphaera > Megasphaera stantonii. The sequence goes on along the minus strand of NZ_JAOQKD010000017.1, from coordinate 767 downwards.
GATCCGGAGCAAACCCCAAAAACAGAGTCCCAGTTCGGATTGCAGGCTGCAACCCGCCTGCATGAAGCAGGAATCGCTAGTAATCGCAGGTCAGCATACTGCGGTGAATACGTTCCCGGGCCTTGTACACACCGCCCGTCACACCACGAAAGTCATTCACACCCGAAGCCGGTGAGGTAACCGTAAGGAGCCAGCCGTCGAAGGTGGGGGCGATGATTGGGGTGAAGTCGTAACAAGGTAGCCGTATCGGAAGGTGCGGCTGGATCACCTCCTTTCTAGGGAAGAGGTAACGGATTCTGCGGAAGACGTTACAAATCTTTAGGTCGGCATTCTGGAGTACGTACACATTGTTCAGTTTTGAGAGGCCATGAACCTCTTAACATCATATCCCATGGGCCTATAGCTCAGCTGGTTAGAGCGCACGCCTGATAAGCGTGAGGTCGGTGGTTCAAGTCCACCTAGGCCCACCAGGGCAAGTCGATACACCCGAAATGCAAAGGCAGAGTACGGACAATCGAGGAGCCGTCATATGTTGCAATGACATGCCTGCCCGTCTGGCGGGAAGCCGGCGCAACGAGTGTGGGGGTGTAGCTCAGCTGGGAGAGCACCTGCCTTGCAAGCAGGGGGTCAGGAGTTCGATTCTCCTCATCTCCACCACAATTTTATTACGAAAGACCCGTACCTTGACAACTGCATAAAACGAAACGAACAAACCTCTTTTTTGAAGAAAAGAGAAAGACTTAACGAACCGAAGAAACTCTGAAAAA
>NZ_JAOQKD010000016.1:0-49160 GCF_025567065.1 Megasphaera stantonii | reverse complement strand
TAAGCCTCCTATGATTTAGATTGTATCATAGAAGACCTATACCTGGCAGTTATTTACAGAAAAAGCTTCACATAGTCGATTTCGTCAAACCTACATCTTGATATTTTCGATTGCATCATCCATAGGGGATTACCTCTCAATACATCTGCAACGTAATTTATGAGCTCCGCTGTAGGTCATAATCACTTTAAGCTGCCGGATGATCGTTCACGACGGCAATTGATGATTATTTCTTTTGTATTCTTTTTTCAATCCAATCTTTTAATTCATCGCTAGACATGCGATTATCAGCGACAGCGATAATCATTTCTTCAAGTTCAAGCTGGGTATACTCTAATTCTATCTCATTGATGTACAGAAAGACCAACATACTGTGAACCGCAGAACGTTTGTTGCCGTCGCGGAAAGGATGATTTTTCGCCAGACCATAACAAAGACGGGCTGCTTTATCTAGAAGAGAGGGATATAATTCCTGACCGCCGAATGTTTGAAACGGCGTGCTGACAGCAGATTCTAATAGTCCCATGTCATGAATGCCTTTATCCATGACAAAGTTTTTTTCCATTTGTTTATGAAAAGCCAATACATCGTCTAGAATGATTGCGATTGTATCTTTTTCAGTACTCATTTGTTTTCCAAATCCTTATATGCTTGGTAATTCCGCTGCATCATCAGTTCAGATGCCTTGCGGATTTTTTCTTTAATTTCCTGGCTGGTCTGGCTAGTAAGTATTTTCTTTTCTTGTTTAGTTTGTTGTACATTCATCATAATGCTCCTCGTTTTACTGTACTTTCACTGATTTCGAATAGTTTATTAAATTCAGAACGCTCCATTGAAACCTTCTTTTAGCATATTATAATGTCATATTACAATAAATTTGTACATAATGGAAGAGAATAATGAAGAAGATAACTTGCATATCATGGGTAATTAGCGGTTGACGTCGTGGTATCTTATAGATAAGAAACCTTGTGTATTATGCAAGAAAAAGAAGCGAGAATTTGGAAAAATGATGGTTGAAAGAGGAATATTCAAGAACAAAATGCTGACGCTGATGGCTGGTTCCATAGATTTTGTCATGGCGTTCCCCTAAGGGTATGGTATAATATCAAGTAATATAGGCCTAGTTGCGATAATGGTATGTGTATGGCGAAGGAACGGGGAGATGAGAGACATGAAAGCCTTATCGCTGCATCCGTATTATGCGACACTGATTGCTGCAGGCGAAAAGCATATTGAATATCGGTCATGGAGTACACCTTACAGAGGGCTGCTGTTAATTTGTGCTTCGCAATATAATGACGGGCCTCAATTTCCCAGAGGGTATGCCTTATGCATTGTCAATTTAGTACATATTACGGGCGGAAATCGAAAGTATGCGTGGCATTTTGATCCAGAGGTCGTGCCGATCGCTCCGTTTCCTGTAAAGGGAAAAATCCATTTATTTGACGTACCGGATGAGAAAATCACCGTGTTGTATGAAACGGGGACAGACCATTTTATTGATTTTGATACGGCCTATTCTCTTTGGATAGATGAGGGGATATGCCGCGATGTGGAATAAAAGCTGGAAGGATAGTTTATATGAAACTGACAGTGGAACAACGGGATAGATACGCCCGCAATATGGCTTTGGCCGGTATCGGCGAAGAAGGACAACGGAAATTATGGGAAAGCAAGGTATTGCTCATCGGCGCCGGCGGGCTGGGGTCGCCTATTGCCTTGTATTTGGCGGCGGCCGGTGTGGGGACGCTGGGGATTGTCGACGGCGACGTCGTCGATGTGTCTAATTTGCAGCGGCAGATTCTTCATTCAGAGCCGGCTGTCGGCACGGAGAAGGCCTTGTCAGCGCAGCGGCGGCTGCAGGAGCTGAACGGCGGCGTGACAGTCGTGCCGTACTGCGAAGAGGCGACGCGGAGCAATATTGCCGACATTATCAACGATAAGGATTACGATTTCATCATCGACGGGACGGATAATTTCTCGGCTAAGTTCCTCATCAACGACGCCTGCGTCCTGCTGCAGAAGCCCTTTTCCCACGCCGGCGTCGTGGCGTATCACGGGCAGGTCCTAACCTACGTGCCGGGCCAGGGGCCGTGCTATCGCTGCATCTTCGAGGAAGAGCCGGCTCCCGGCGACGTGCCGACGGCGAAGGACGTCGGTATATTGGGCGCTGCGGCCGGCACGATCGGGACGATACAGGCGACGGAAGCGATTAAGTATATTACCGGCGTCGGCGAATTGCTGACGGGGACGCTCCTGACCTACGACGCCCTGACCATGACCTTCCGCAGGGTGCCTTTTCCGCAGAATCCAGACTGCGCCGTCTGCGGGGATCATCCGACGATTACGGCGCTGTAGCGGCTGATGTTGCGAAGAAAATTTCCTTTTCACAGGAGTGATAGGCGAAGACATGGAATTTCTGCCGTTGGCAGCCGTTGGGAAGGGAAGACGCAAGGGCTGCGCTGTTCTGGATTCTATTCTTGCGTCATCAGGTCAAATGTGCTATTCTATTAGGCAATGATTAGAGTACGCATCAAGGGAGATCGTGGCGATGAAAAAAATCGTATCTTGGCTTGCCGGCCTGGCGCTGACCGGGGCCGTCCTGGTAGCAGGCATAGGGTTGTTTTGGTTTTTCGGCTCGACAAATTATTTGCTGACCGGCGTTCCTGTCCTGAATTATCATCAGGTAAACGACAAGTTTCAAACGGTGCTGACGATGACGCCGGCAGATTTTGAAGAACAGATGAAGTACCTTCACGACCACGATTATCATGCGATTACGCAGGACCAGTTCGCCGCCTATATGCGCGGCGAGGGCAGCCTGCCCGACCGTCCGGTCATGATTACCTTTGACGACGGGTATGTCGACAACTATGAGCATGCCTATCCTATCATGAAGAAATACGGCCTTACGGGGACGATTTTTCTCATCGTCGATTTGATGGAGACGCCGGGATATCTGACGTGGGCCCAGGTACAGGAAATGGGGCGGAACGGCATGGAATTCGGCTCCCATACGATGAGTCACAAGCCCTTGACCAGCTTTGACCGCCAGGGCGTGCGGACGGAGCTGCGGGAATCCAAGGCGGCCATAGAATCCCATTTGCAGAAGCCCTGCAAGTATATCGCCTTTCCCGAAGGGGAGTTTGACGACATGGTCATGGAAGAGACGCGGGCGGCCGGGTATGAGTACGGCTTTACTGTAGAAACGGGGCGGGATTTTCCCTGGGACGACCACTTCGATTTGGCCCGGGTTCCCTTTTTTGAAGGGCCCGACAGCTTCGGCCATTTCTATTTCCGCCTGAATTTCAGTACATTGAGCTCGTGGCTGTGGCGCCTGCATAAAGGGCTGGAAGCCAGGGAAGCGACGAGGTCCTTGGCGGTCTTTGTTCCCGAGCCGTAGCAAAGGAGAGACGGGAAGACGATGACGGAAAAAGAGAAGATGCTCCGCCGGATGCTGTATGACGCCAATTATGACGAAGAACTGCTGGCAGAACGGATGAGGGCAAAGGACTTATGCTATACCTTTAACCAGCTGCGTCCGTCGGAAGCGGCGGAGCAGGAACGCATCCTGCGGTCCTTATTGGGAAAGACTGGGGCTTCCTTTTCGATATTGCCGCCCTTTTGGTGCGACTACGGGTATAATATCGAAATCGGCGACCATTTTTTTGCCAACCACAACTGCGTGATCCTGGACGCCAATAAGGTCGTATTCGGCGATAATGTCTTTATCGCGCCGAACTGCGGCTTTTATACGGCCGGCCATCCCATCGACGCAGGGCTGCGGAATCAAGGGCTGGAATACGCCTATCCCATTACGGTAGGACACGACGTGTGGATCGGGGCAGGCGTGCAGGTCATGCCTGGCGTGACGATCGGCAGCAACGTCGTCATCGGCGGCGGCAGCGTCGTCGTTCACGATATTCCCGACAATGTCGTCGCTGTCGGCAATCCCTGCCGGCCTGTTCGTCCGATTACCGCGGCCGACGCCGCCTTGTACGGCGCTGGAGGCATCTGACAAATATATACGGAAATATAAAAACACCTGATATCGGTCTGTTAGGCCATGTCAGGTGTTTTTGCCTGTTGCTGGAGGAATCTTTTTATAAATTTTAGAAATATTTAAAGAATGTAGAGTATAATATAAAATGAAAACGTATCGATACATGGGGAGGGATGATTTTGCTGAAGATACGGGATATTTCGCTGCGGAAACGGATGATGCTGACGAATTTCCTCATGGTATTCATTCCCGTCGTGTGGCTGACGATTTTAGGGGGCGTCATCTTTGCCGGACTGCAGTTTACCGGCACGGTGCGGCAGAGCGAGCTGGCCCTGCTGTGGCCGGAAAAGGGATCGTCCATGTCGATTTCCTATGCCGTGAGCTCCCTGCGCATGAAGGTAGAGAGCGAAGATTCGCTGAAGCTGGAAGACGTGTTTGAAGAATGCCTGATTTTGGAAAAACACGGCATACAGACCGTCATCGTCGCCGATGGCCGCCTGCTGTATATCACCGACGGGGCTGATGAAGACGACATACGGTATTTGGTTCAAAAACAGTGCGGAAACGCCGCCTCGGCCATGTCGTGGAATAACGAGGACTTTGCCTTTATTTATTCTTCGCCCCGCCGCGACACGGTCATATGGGCGGCCGGACAGATGCCCTTCGTCACGTCGTACGATGCCGACGACGCCTTGGAAGATGTGCTGGAAATCGTGCTGTTTGCCGTCCTCGTTCTTTCCATCATCGTCATCATCTGGCTGGGCCTGTATTTGTCGCGCCTCCTGTCGCGGCAGATTATCGAGCCGCTGGCAGAACTGCGGAAGGCTGCGGCGGAAATTCAGCAGGGCAATTTTGAGTATCCCCTCGTCGTGCCGGCGCAGGATGAGCTGGGCCAGACGTGCCGCGATTTTGACGACATGCGCAAGGAACTGCGGAAGGTGCGGGAAGAACGGCAGAAGTACGAGCAGAACCGCAAGGAATTAATCGCCGGTATTTCTCATGATTTGGCGACGCCTCTTACGCTGCTGAAGGGCTATGCCAGCGGCATTCGCGAGGGCATTGCCCGGACGCCGGAAAAGCAGCGCCAATATATCGATAAAATTTACGACACGGCCTGCGCTATGGAGCGGCTCGTAGACAGCCTGTTTCTGTTTTCCAAGCTGGATCTGGGACGGATTCCCTTTTCTCTGGAAGTCGTGCCCATATACCGGTATTTTGAAGACGTCATCGGCGAGACGGCTATGGCGCTGGCCGAGCAGGGCGTGACGCTGACGCTTCGGGGAGATAAAAGCACGGCGGCCGTGGCTATAGACAGGAACCAATTCCGGCGGGTCGTGGAAAACCTGCTGACGAACTGCGTAAAATATAAGACGACGCCCCAGGCCGACGTAGACATCGTCATTGCCGAAGAGGGCGAATCCGTCGTTGTTTCCTTTGTCGACCACGGTGTCGGCGTGCCTGCAGAAAGCTTGCCGAAATTGTTCGACAGCTTTTACCGCACCGACGCGGCCCGTACGGACGTAAAGAAGGGCAGCGGCCTGGGACTAGCGATTGCCAAGCAGATTATCGAATCGCTGCACGGCTCGATTTGGGCAGAGGAAACGAAAGGCGGCGGCCTGACGATTTCCATGCGCCTGCCCATTGCAAAGGAGGAGTAACATGAAGCGCATTTTGATCATTGAAGACAATAAGGAAATTACGGAGTTAGAGCGGGATTACCTGGAAGCAAACGATTTTGAAGTCGATATTGCCGGAGACGGCGTGACCGGCTTGGAAAAAGCGTTAGCTGATGAATATAATCTAATTTTATTGGATATTATGCTGCCGCGCATGGACGGCTTTCAGGTCTGCCGGGAAATACGGGCGCAGAAAGACGTTCCCATTCTCATGGTGTCGGCCAAGCGGGAAGATATCGACAAGATCCGTGGCCTGGGACTGGGAGCCGACGACTATATCAGCAAGCCCTTCAGCCCCAGCGAGCTGGTGGCCCGGGTCAAGGCTCATATCAGCCGGTATGAACGGCTGACGAGCCGCGCCGGCGCCGCACCGAAGGACGAGGATGTCCTCAAGGTCGGCGAGCTGGAAATCCATTTAAAAAAGCACCGCGTCTTTTCCCAGGGCAAGGAAGCCTTTTTGACCAACCGGGAATTCGAGCTGCTGGCCTTTTTAGCTAAGCATCCGGGCATCGTATTCAGCCGCGAGCGGATTTTTGACCGGGTTTGGGGCTTGGATGCCGCCGGCGATACGGCGACGGTCATGGTTCATATCAACCGCATCCGTGAAAAGATAGAGCCTGATCCGACGCAGCCCATCTATATTGAAACCGTATGGGGCGCAGGATACCGTTTTGCCGAAGGATAGGAGCTACTGCACGGGCTTTTTGACATACGACGTGCCGCCTGTTTCTTCAATGAGGCCGTACAGCTGCAGCTTCAGCAGCAGGGGACTCAGCTGAGACGGCGGCAGCTTCGTTTTGACGACCAGCTCGTCCTGGGACATGGGCTGGTCGCAGGACAGGGCTTCCAATACAGCTTCTTCCAACAGCGTGAGGGCAAATGGCAGGGCGCTTTGTTCCCCTTCTTCTGCGTACCAGCCATACTCGGACAGGATGTCTTCAATACCCGTCAGGGCGATGGCTCCCTTGCGCAGGAGGGCGTTCGTCCCCTTGCTCATTTCTGAATAAATGCTGCCGGGGACGGCGAAGACGTCCCGCCCTTCTTCGAGGGCAAAATCAGCCGTAATGAGGGAGCCGCTGCGCAAGGCCGCCTCGGTCACGACGACGCAGCGGCACAGGCCGGCGATGATGCGGTTGCGGGCCGGGAAATTCATCGCCAAAGGGCGGACTCCGAAGGCGTATTCGCTGACGACGGAGCCGCCTTTTTCTATGATATCCGCAAATAAGGCCTTGTTCTCCGGCGGATAGGCCATGTCCAGGCCGTTGGCGACGACGGCGCAGGTAATCCCTTTGCCGGCTAAGGCCCCTAGATGGGCTTTGGTATCGATGCCGCGAGCCCCGCCGCTGACGACAGCGATGCCGCTGCGGGCCATTTGTTCCGCCAGGGTCTGGGCGGCGTTCCTGCCGTACGGCGTGGCCTTGCGGGCGCCGACGATGGCGGCGGCTTTGGGAAACTGCGGCAGCGCTCCCTGATAGTACAGTATAGGCGGCGGATTATACGTTTCGCGGAGAAGCTGGGGATAGTCGTCTTCCCACAAGGCGATGAGCTTCGTATGATATCGGGACAGCAGGCGGAGCTGCTCATCCCAGTCATAGCGGGACCGCGCCTCCGTCAGCGCCGTACCGACGGTTTCCGGTATGCCCGCGTCTTGCCAGTCGGCGGCCGAAGCGTCCCAAGCGGCCGCGGCAGAGCCGAACCGGCCGATCAGGGCTCCGATGCGGCGGGAGCCCAGCCCGGGCAGGGAGGCGAGGGACGCCGTATAGAGTCGTTCCTTTTCTATGTCCTGTATTGTCATGGCGTCACACCCTTTGTAATGTATTGCGGTAGCTCACTGCTTCGGCAACGTGTTCACTTCGTATGTGTTCGTCCCCGTTTAAGTCGGCAATCGTCCGGGCTGCTTTGACGATGCGGTCGCAGCTGCGGGCGCTTAGCTTCATTGTGTCGAACACGGTCTGCAGCAGATCCTGGGCGCTGCTTGATAGACGGCACGTTTCTTTGATTTCCCGATGGCCCATGTGAGCGTTGCAGGACAGGCCGTACGATTGGAGCCGCCGCTCCTGCCTTTCTCGGGCGGCCAGGACGCGGCTGCGGATCGCTTCGGACGACTCCTGGGGAATGGTCGTAATCAATTCCTGGTATTTGGGGCGGTCTACGGCGACGTGCAGGTCGATGCGGTCCAGGAGAGGACCCGATATTTTGCGGACGTATCGGCGGATTTCGCCGGTCGTACAGGTACAGGAATTCGATTCGGAGCTGCCGAAAAAGCCGCAGGGACAGGGATTCATGGCGGCGATGAGGATGAAGCGGGCCGGATAGGACAGGGAGGCGTTGACCCGGGAAATGTGGACGACGAAATCCTCCAGGGGCTGGCGCAGCACTTCCAATACGGAACGGGGAAATTCGGGCAGCTCGTCGAGAAACAGGACGCCGTTGTGGCTCAGGGTCACTTCGCCGGGCTTGGGAATCGTGCCGCCGCCGATGAGGCCTGCCGTGGAAATCGTGTGGTGAGGACTGCGGAAGGGCCGCTGCGCCAGCATTTTCGACTGCTGAAACAGGCCGGCTACGCTGTATATCTTTGTCACCTCCAGCGATTCGCGCAGGCTCATGGGCGGCAGAATCGTAGGAATCCTCTTGGCCAGCATGGTCTTGCCGGAACCGGGCGGGCCGATGAGCAGGACGTTGTGGCCGCCGGCCGCGGCGATTTCCAGGGCCCGCTTGGCCGTAAACTGTCCTTGGACCTCTGAAAAATCGACGCGGTAATCCGGCCGGTCTGTAAACACGTCTCCGGCCACGGCCGGAGAGAGGCGGACAAGGCCCAGCAAATGGGAAATAATGTCCGACAAGGACTCGACGGCATAGACCGTCATGGCGCGGCACAGCAGCGCTTCGGCGGCGTTTTTCTTGCTGACGAAGCAGGTGTGAAAGCCTTCTTCGGCGCCCTGCAGCACCATGGACAGGATGCCTGCGACGGGGCGGATCGTCCCGTCTAAGGCCAATTCGCCGATGAACAGGGTTTGGCGGCACAGCTCGGCCGGAATTTGGCCGCTCGACACCATGATGCCGGCGGCGATGGCCGCGTCGAGGCCGGCGCTGTCTTTTTTCAAATCGGCCGGCGCTAAATTAACCGTAATGCGCCGCATGGGAAATTCATAGCCGCTGTTCTTGATAGCCGAGCGGACCCGCTCCTTCGATTCTTTGACGGACGTCGCCGCCAGTCCTACGATTTCAAAAGCCGGAAGGCCGTTGGAAATGTCCGTCTCGACCGTTATGATATTGCCGTGAAGCCCGAATACGGTGGCTCCGTACGTACGTGAAAACATGGGCGTCTCCTATGCCTGGCTCAAAAAGGCGTGGCGTATATGATGAAGGTGAAATCCCTGCGGCGAAGGGACGACTTCGACGACGTCGAAGCGGCAGGGCATGTGCCAGCAATGGTGCCGCGTCATGTAGGACAGGGCGACGAGGGACAGCTTTCGCTGCTTGCGGTTTTCTACGGCTTCGGCCGGCCTGCCGCACTGCTGCGACCGGCGCGTTTTTACTTCGACGAAGACGAGGGTGTCGCCGTCTTGGGCGATAATGTCTATTTCTCCCAGGCGATTGCGATAATTTTGGCTGAGGACTGCGTAGCCCAGCGTATGGCGGAGGTACTTGACGGCGGCTTCTTCGCCGGCCTTTCCCAACGAGGCGTCTGACATGATATCCACTCCTTTGACGAGGTATCTATCGGCAGTATACGAAAGGAACATTAGAACAAATGGAGAATTACATGAAAATTAGATGAAAAAAACGCAAAAATCAAGTTAGTTCATTAAATTTTCATTAAAATTCAGGCCGATGGATGAGGCCGCTTTGCTGTAAAAAAGGGAAAGCAAAGATTAACACTATTTTTTTGCTTTCTTAAGCGATTGTTTAGATTTATTGTCTATACTGTATATGTAATCAGCAATGCATATAATTCGGTATACTACGATAGATATATGAGGAGGAACATGACATGGAACAAAAGGGATATACGAACTGGCTGAAACGGATATTTACGCCGCGCCGTCTGAAACTCGGCGCAGTCTTAGTGGTTGTCTGCGCCATGGTTGCAGGCGGCGGCGCATGGTATTACCACCAGCAGAAGATGGAACGGAAGGCGCAGATCCAGCAGGCCCAGACGCGCATGGTAGAATATCAGGCGGCGCAGCGCAACGTGCAGCTCATCGGCGTCGAGGACATCAAGGCGATCGCCGCCCAGGCTGTCGGCAAGGATGTGGCAGAATTGCGGTTCCGGGAAATTTCCCTGGAAAATAAATGGGACGACGGCAACTATCGGAACGCGCGCCGCGACCGCCAGCCGCGCGACGTAAGACCGGCTGCAGCAGCTCCTGCCCAAGGAAACGGACAGGGACAGGCTGCGCAGACGACGCCGGGACAGCACGACGGCTGGACGAGACAGGAAGAATTTTTCCTGCCTATCTATGAAATCGAGTGCAACGGCGACGGCTTAGGCTATGAATTGGAAATCAACGCTATTACGGGCGAAGTCTTGGAAAGCGAAGTCGAGTCCTATTCTATTTTCGACGAACTGTAATAGAGACAAAAAAATCTATCCCTGCGGCGTCATGTCCGCGGCGATAGATTTTTTTTGCCGCCGAATAGGCATGATAAAATCCCTGACTGCACTAGGGGGTAGACATACGATCCTTATAGAAACAGAAAGAACCTCCTATGATACCATGGAAAGGGTCTGGCAACCACATCCCCGTATAGAATAGGAGGTTTCTGTCAATGAATGACGTAAAAAGGTTATCACTCCGCAAGGGGAGATGTAAATATCATATTGTATTCGCGCCTAAATATAGGCGGCAGGGAATCTATGGACGAATCAAATCAGAGAAAAAATATTGCGGCAGCTATGCGAGAGAAAAGGAGTAGAGGTGATTTGCGCATAGGGATAGAAATGATTGAAGAAACGAGTGTATTTTGATAGACGTATAAAAATCACTTATTTCATATAATTTTGAATTATAAGTACAAAATTATTGATACCCTGGCAGTTTTTGGCTTATAATCTGTATAAAATAAGGTGTTGCATATCCGTTTTAACAAATTGGCCTTGAGTATTTAGCGAGTTTTGTTCAGTATGAGGACATAGATTTAGTCAAAATGGTATCATGATCTTACGGGTTGCTTTTATGAATTTACATAAGGGATGGTATATATGGAACATCATCTGAAAAAGGCCCTCGTCATCGGGGCGACGGGGGCTGTCGGTCGGGATTTGGTAGACATCTTATTGAAAGATGAGCGGTATAGCTCTGTAGCGACGTTTGCACGGAGGGGCCTTGGCATTCGACATGAAAAATTGACGTCTCATATCGTCGACTTTGCCCATCCGGAGCAGTGGCGGGAATTCATGCAGGGCGACGTGTTGTTTTCCGCGCTGGGGACATCGCGGAAGCAGGCCGGCTCTAAGGAAGGGCAGTACCGCGTCGACTATGAATACCAACTGGCCGCAGCCCGGACAGCGAAAGAACAGGGCGTGCGTCACCTGGTACTCGTGTCTTCCGTCGGCGCCGACTGCCATTCTAAATTTTTTTATCTGCGTCTAAAGGGAGAGATAGAAAGAGACTCAGAAGCGCTGGGATTCGATGGACTTACCATCATTCAGCCGCCGTCCTTGATACGCAAAACGGCCAAGGGGCTAGGCGAAACGGTGTCTGTCAAAGCGCTGCAAATAGCCAATGCCTTCGGCCTGCTTCGAGGACTTGCGCCGATAGAGACCCGTGTCGTAGCGGAATGTATGGCCCATGCCGGGGCAGAGTCTTTCCGAGGTGTTCGCCGTATAACGGGACAGAATATCCGCGTTTCTATGGATTGAAAGTGTTTTGAAATCGGGCAACGCAGCTAAAGACATTACGAGCAGGAGGGATGACGATGCCTGTTTATATTACAAATCGCATGTACTTGCCTCGGGACGGCGTAGAACGGGTGTTGGAGTATATCGGCGGAGCGGAGCCCCTTGATTTTAACGCCGTTCAGCCCATGCCCCGGGATTTGACGGGACAGGAAGGGCGGGACTGGCGTTCGGCTTTCTGGGGGACAGAGGAAAATGCAGTCCATGCGGAGCTGATGGGGAATATCCTGACCTTTCAGACTGCCGATACGCCGCCGCTGGGCTGGCTGAAAGAGGTATCTAAGCAGTTTCCGCAATATGAGTTTACGTTGGATTGGTTTTACGACGATTTGCCGGAGTGGTATCAGTGCGTCGTGTGCGGCGGCACGGTGCAGTATATCAACGGCGTGTAAGGAAGGAAACTATAGAGAGAATACAAAAGCGCAGGCTGATACATACTCAGCTTGCGCTTGTTTTCTGTCGTGTATTACGGTTTTTCTTTCGGCTGTTCCGTCGAGGTATCGTCGGGCTGATCGTGCGGCGAAGACTCCATCGTATAGGCCGGCTCCTGCGATTTTGCTTTTCGCAGGGCTTTTTCTTCTTCCGTTTCGTTCTTCAACCGCTCTTCTTCCAGCCGTCGCTGTACGGCAGGAGGAACGTATTCTGCCTGGCCTTCCCAGGGTTCTGCCGGATTCGGGCCGTAGAGATTTTTCCCCGGCGTTCCCTTGGCGATGAATAAGTAGGCGTACAGAAAGAGGGAAAATACGCCGGCAAAGGCGCAGCAGACGTTGATGAGCACGTATTGCCAGGATTTGTTCAGGTCATGCCAGCGGCGGACGGCGATGGAAAGGGAAATGATCGTCGTCGGAATGGCCAGGATGACGGCGACGATGAGGCAGATGCCGCCGGTCATCGTCCCAAGGGTAGCGCTGGCCGTGTGCAGCAGATAGGAAATGGCGCCGGCCAGTACCCAGGTGAGGATCGTCAGGTAGATATAATGCCGCCGGCTGAGGCGGCCGTGAAAGGTAAATAACTTCGTTTTTAAGGATTGCTCTTCCCAGGGCATATATTCGGGTGTTGTCGACATAGTATCAAGCTCCTATTCCAATCATTCTTTATAACGCTATAGTATATATTACCACATCAGGCCTCATATGAAAATCGAGAGGATGCGGAAACATTTTACTTCTTTATATTCCCGCCGTTGTGACAGGGACGAAACGGTTTTGTTACAGTTCTGTTTCCGAGCGGGACCGTCTCTGTCACAAATGTATGATATATAATAAATAATTCATATATACTTACGGAGAAATTTTGATAACAGTTAGAAAGGACTGTATAACAGTATATAAATGGGATGAAAATTGTAAATCCTTTCTTGTAACAAAATTGAGATAATGCATATTTATGAGATATTAAAAACGTGACAAGTGCGCCGGATACTGCTATACTGTAGTCAATCCCAAAGGGGAGAAACGAAAAGACAAGGACAGGAAGGATGATTTATATGAAGAAAAAATTATTTGCAGTGCTCTCAGCGTTGACAGTTTGTGTATCCGGCGCTGCGTTTGCAGCTCCGCAGACCACCTTCCAGGAAGGAGCTGTACAGGTAGATGTAGGCGCATGGAATCCGAAATCTGATATTGGCGATTTCAGTTCCGACTCGAACTGGAACTTCCAGGGCGGCATTACGTACGGCTTGACTGACGACGTGGCCATCCAGTACCAGTACGCAGGGTTAAAGACCGATGTCAACGGATATGACGCTACGACAGGCAATCAGCAGGAAGTCAACCTCTTGTATTCCCTCAACGACAACGTAGCGGCTTATGCCGGCTACAACCGCATTGAAAACGAATGGGATCATCACGGCAGCACGACGAATAATGTCCTGCAAGTCGGCCTTATCGGCAAAGCGCCGCTGGCGGACAACCTCGACCTCTATGGCAAGGTCGGCGTAGGCACGAAGAACACGACGACATGGGAAGCGGGCCTTTCCTACGGCGTCACGCCGGACCTGGACATCAACGCCGGCTACCGTTACGTCGATACGGAAGGACGGCATGGCAACGACCCCAGCGTCACCTATAAGGGCTTTGTTACGGGTATTTCCTACCGTTTCGGCGGCTTCTAATAGGATGCGTTTCTATACGGCAGCATAATAAGAACCTGCTCCCGCATATGCGAGGGCAGGTTTTTTCTATGGCTTTGGGCCGAGATTGACGAGGCGGTATCTCGTAATGTCTTTTTCCAGCCGGACGTAGGTGTATTTGTTTAAAATCCAGTCGTCTTCCCACGGTTCGCCGTTGTCCGATTTCCAGTAATCGTCCCGCGTTTGGACGGAATAGGTGACGCGGAACCGCTTTTCCTCCGGGTCTTCGGGATTTTCTTCGGGGATGACGAAAATGTTTTTATAATCGAAAATCTTCCCTTCTACGAGAAGGCGTTTGCTCTTGTGAAAGGCCAGTTCCTGCTCGACGATGCGGTAGACGATCGTAGAGTCGTTGAGGCCGCCGGCTTCTATCATATTCAGGGTGTCGGGATACAATTCGTGAGGCGGTATCGTTTCATAATGCACGACGCCGCAGAGGCAGACGATAACCAGTATGAGAATGCTTTTGCAGGTAATGGCAAAGGGGAGTTTCATGAGCTTCTCCTTTATAATTTGATAGGTAAAGATTACAGCCCCGTTCCGACAGCGACGAGGCGGTACGTGCTGCCGTCTTTGACCAGGCGATATATCATCGATTTGCCGCGAATCCAATGGTCTTCGCTGATATGGCCGTTCCCGGCGGTCCAGGCAGGGGATTGCCAATAGTTTTTGACGGAATAGACGACGCTGTATAAGGGCTCCTGGGGCTTCGTCGCGTCTGTCGTGGGGATGATGCGGACGATTTCATAATCGAATATGCGGTCGGGATACAGCAGGCCCATGCGCGTGTAATACGTCAGTTGCTGCTCCATGATGCGGCGGACGATGTCTTCGTCAGATACGGAAGCATCGGTCACGACGAGCGTATCCGGATACGGATAGGGGATAGGCGTCAGCAGCACGTAAAAAAGAAGTATTCCTATACACAGGCGCAGTATGCCATTCCATGTTTTCCAGATCATGATCAGCTCATCTTCTTTATCATAAGGCGTACGAGAAGGAACCTATTGCTATTCTGTGCTATAATTTATGCTATAATAAATACAGTATATTGTAAAGACTTAAATAGATACTAAAGGATGTGTTGCTATGAAACTGAGCGGACGGCTTGCCGCCGCGGCGTCTCTAATTCCTAATCATAAGGTCATTGCCGACATCGGCACCGATCATGGATATATTCCCGTCTACATGTGCCAGGAAGGGCGTTGTCCCAAGGCCATTGCTGCCGACATCGTGCCGGGGCCGCTGCAGGCTGCGGTCACCCATGTCCGGCAGTCGGGGTTAGCCGACCGCATCGACTGTCGCCTGGGCAACGGTCTGACGTGCATACAGCCCGGCGAAGCCGACGGGGCGGTCATCTGCGGCATGGGCGGACCGCTGATCATCAGCATACTGCAGGCGTCGCCCGTCGTATGGCAGGAAATGGAGTTCCTCGTCCTGCAGCCCCAGAGCGACAGCGGCGCGGTCCGGCAGTACCTATACGAAGCGGGCTGGCATATAGAAGCCGAAGAGATGCTCGTCGAAGACGGGCGGCTGTACGAGATGATGCGGGCCGTGCCGGGCAGGGAAGCGATGCCCGCGCCATGGCTCTGTGATATAGGCCCGGTCAACTGGCAGCGGAAGCATCCCCTGCTGGTACGCAAAATAGAGTCGCTTATCGGCAAAAAAGAACACATTCGCGCCGGATGGACGAAGAGCCGCAGCGATATGTCGGCGCAGATTCAGGCGCTGGATGAGGAAATCAGGCATTGGAGGGATATTATATGGCAGTTACAGTCGGAGAGGTAGTAAAAGTATTGGCAGAATGGGCTCCGGTCTCGCTGAAGGAGTCCTGGGATAATCCGGGGCTGCTCGTAGGCAGTCCCAACGAACCGGTGCAGAAGATCATGGTCACGCTGGACGTCATGAGGGACAGCGTCGACTATGCCGTAGCGCACGGCGTCAATCTCATCGTCAGCCACCATCCCATTATTTTCAGCGGCCTCAAGGCCCTGCGCAGCGATACGTACGACGGAGAAATGTATCAGAAGCTGCTGGCTCATCGTATTTCCGTGTACAGCGCGCATACCAACCTGGATAGCGCCGACGGCGGCGTAAACGACGTGCTGGCCCGCAGGCTGGGACTACGGGAGGTCACGGGCCTCGTGCCGGGAGTGAAGGAACCCTTGTACA
Source organism: Megasphaera stantonii (assembly GCF_025567065.1). Classification (NCBI taxonomy): domain Bacteria; kingdom Bacillati; phylum Bacillota; class Negativicutes; order Veillonellales; family Veillonellaceae; genus Megasphaera; species Megasphaera stantonii. Next base: position 33,273 of record NZ_JAOQKD010000016.1, on the reverse strand, counting down.
AGGTTGCCGTCTATGTACCCGAAAGCCACAGCGAGGCTGTCCGTCAGGCCATGGCGGCAGCCGGCGCGGGGTATACGGGAAACTACAGCGACTGCTCCTTTACGGTGAAGGGCGACGGACGGTTTAAGCCCCGCGCCGGCGCGAATCCCTTTATCGGCTCCGTCGGCACGGTAGAAACGGTACGAGAAGAACGAATCGAGACGATTGTACCGCAGCCGAAACTGTCGGCGCTGCTGGCGGCAGTTTTAAAAGTCCATCCCTATGAGGAACCGGCGTACGACGTATATCCTTTGGCCAATGAAGGCCGTCAATACGCCATGGGACGCGTCGGGCTCTGGCCGACGCCGGAACCGGCCGGCATCGTCCTGCAGAAGATAAAGCGGGCGCTGAAGCGTGACGTCCTGCCCTTTGCCGGTGACGCCGATACGATGGTTACCAAGGTGGCCCTCCTCGGCGGCGCTGGAGCCGGATTTATGAAGTTGGCCAAGGAAGCGGGGGCGCAGCTCTATCTGACCGGCGATATCCGTTACCACGACGCTCAGGAAGCGGTGAAGTTAGGCATCGTCGCTGCCGACGGCGGCCATTTCGGCACGGAATACCCCGTTGTCAGCGATTTGCAGGAACGGCTGCGGGCGGCCGGACGGGAAAGAAAATGGGCTATCGAATGTATCAGTGACCCGACGAGCCGCGATATGTTCCACTATATAAAGTAAACGAGGCGATAGGACATGACAAAAGAAGAACATATACGACAACTGATGAGCGACCCCATCTATGCGATTATGGGGAACGCCGAGTTATCTCTGGGACGGAGCAATATCGACGCGGCGCGGCATCTCATAGAGGCCGGCGTTACGATTATCCAGTACCGGGAAAAACATAAGACGTGGAGGGAAAAATACGCCGAAGCGACGGCCATTGCCAAATTATGCCATGACCATAAGGTGACGTTCATCATGAACGACTCCGTCGATCTGGCGATTGCCTGCGGCGCCGACGGCATTCACGTCGGCCAGGACGACGCGCCGGCAACGGTCGTGCGTCAACTGGCTGGCCCTGATGTAGTGATCGGCGTGTCGACAAATACGATTGACGAAATGAAGCAGGCCTTGGCCGACGGGGCCGACTATGTCGGCTTTGGCCCCATGTTCCCGACGGCGTCGAAAAAGGACGCCCACGAAGTCGTGTCGGACGAAGCGAAGCACTTTGCCCTGCATTTCTCCCTGCCTGTCGTGACCATCGGCGGCATCAGCCTGGAAAATATCGGCTCATTATATAAAGAAGGCTTCCGTTCCTTTGCCATGATATCGGCCATTGTCGGAAAAGAAGACATGACGGCGGCCGTGCAGGAGCTGCGTAATGCTTTGAAGGCGTAATTGCATATTGACTTCTGCGCTGAATTAATGTAAGATTTCTAGATGACGAGTATGAAAGACAATCGCTAGTGCTTGCATTAGAGGAAAGTCCGAGCTCCGCAGGGCAAGATGCCGGATAACGTCCGGCGAAGGTGACTTTAGGGATAGTGCCACAGAAATGTGTACCGCCGCGCAAGCGGTAAGGGTGGAACGGTGCGGTAAGAGCGCACCAGCAGTAAGGTAACTTACTGGCTAGGTAAACCCCATCTGGAGCAAGACCGAATAGGGGAGGGATGAAGCGGCCCGCTGATCTTCCGGGTTGTGTCGCTTGAACATGCCAGCAATGGTATGTCTAGATAGATGATTGTCGCTGCCATCGGCAGAACAAAACTCGGCTTACTGATTACTCGTCTCATAGGCTATAGGAGGCTCTCTGTTGCGGCAGAGAGCCTTTTTTTGCTTTACAATTTTATGACGACATGATATTATTCAATTATATGGTCAAAAAATTATACTCCATGACGCATACATTTTAATAAAGCGAGGGATTTGAGTTGGCTTTAATCGTAAAGAAGTTTGGCGGCAGTTCTGTTGCGACGCCGGACAAAATGCGCGCTATTGTACAGCGTGTCTTGAAGGGCAAACAAGAGGGGGACAAAATCGTCATCGTCGTGTCGGCTATGGGGGATACGACAGACGAATTGGTTTCGTTGGCAAAACAGATAACGTCAAAAGCATACGGACGTGAAATGGATATGCTCCTTTCGACGGGCGAACAGGTATCGATTGCCTTGATGGCTATGGCGTTCCAGGAAGCCGGCCAGAAGGCGATTTCCTTTACGGGCGCCCAGGCAGGCATCAAGACGAGCGACGCCTTTAATAAGGGCCGTATTTTGGATTTAGAACCGAACCGCATTATGGAAGCGCTGGACGAAGGCAACGTCGTCGTCGTCGCAGGATTCCAGGGCATTACGGGCCACGGCGATATTACGACCTTGGGCCGCGGCGGCTCGGATACGACGGCTGTCGCCATTGCCGGTGCGATCAACGCCGACGTGTGCGAAATTTATACGGACGTAGACGGCGTATATACGTCGGACCCCCGCGTCGTTCCCAACGCGCAGAAAATGAAGGAAATCACGTATGGCGAAATGCTGGAAATGGCAAAGCTCGGCGCCGGCGTCATGCAGCCCCGGGCCGTTGAAATGGGAAGCCGCTTCAGCGTTCCCATCCACGTACGCTCTACGTTTTCGGAAGATGAAGGCACTATGATTCAGGAGGTTTGCTCAATGGAAATTAAACAGTATTTGATTCGCGGCGTCGCTTCGGATAAAAATGTAGCTAAGATTACGGTATTAGGCATCCCCAATCAGCCGGGACATGCCTACAAGATTTTCTCGATGCTGGCCGACAGCCATGTCGACGTCGATATGATCGTGCAGAGCGTCCGCGTCGCTAAGGAAGGCGTTACGGATATTACCTTTACGATTGCCCGCACGGAATTGCCGGCTGCAAAGGATATTCTGAACCGCCTGCGCGAAGAAATGCCGGTCGAAGATATCCTCGTCGACGACAAGATGGCCAAGGTTTCCATCGTCGGCGCCGGTATGGCCGGCCATCCGGGAATTGCCGCCGGCATGTTCGGCGTATTGGGGGACAACCATATCAACATCGAAATCATTTCCACGTCTGAAATCAGCATTACCTGCCTGATTGGCGAAGAAAGCGTCGATACGGCCGTCAAGGCGATCCACGCCCATTTCTTTGACGAACACTGAGGTGGATAATGTCTGTATTGGATAGTTTTGTAGATGAAATGCTGCAGCCAGAGGTTCCGAAGCGGGTGCTCATCGACCGCATGATACGGGGGCTGATGATCGAGAAGCCGCCCCAGTTTAAGGTGCCGGCGCCGAAGTATACCTTTGAGTCGAACCTGCACGGCCTGATTTACGATTATCAGAAGCAGCAGGTTACGTTGTCTTATAAGGTTGCAAGCTCCGTGTATGACGACATGGAAATGTCCTTCGCGACGTTCCGGGCGCTGCTGGAAGGCCTGGCCGTTTGTATCCGAATGCAGAAATGGTAAACATACTATGCCGCAGTTCCTGTTGGGGGGATTGCGGCATTTTTTTGGAGGTGTATGATGAGGTGCGGAATCGATATCGTGCAGATTAGCCGCATAGAGGACATGGCCTGCCGCCACGAACGATCCCTGGGAAAATTTTTTACGGAAGCCGAGCTGGCGTACTGCCGCCGGCGGCAGCAACAGCAGTATGCTTCGCTGGCCGGCATATTTGCGGCAAAGGAGGCTCTTTTTAAGGCCTTGGGCACAGGGTTCCGGCAGGGAAAATGGACCGATGTGGAAGTCAGCCATACGGAGCTGGGAGCGCCTGTATTTGTCCTGCACGGCTGGTATAAGGAAGCGGCTGCGGCGATAAGCCGGGAACTGCCGGCATTGTCCATTAGTCATGATGGAGCGTATGCCATTGCGCAGGTCGTCATGGAAGGATAGACATACGAGGAGGAATCACTATGCAGAAGTTAAATACGGCGGCGCAGATGCGCCAGATAGATTATACGGCCATGCACGGCAAATACGGTATTCAGCCGGCCGTATTGATGGAAAATGCCGGCCACGCCGTTGCCGAACGGGCCGACGAATACATTCACGGCTGGGCCGGCAAGGACGTAGTCGTCGTCTGCGGAAAGGGCAATAACGGCGGCGACGGCTTCGTCATTGCCCGCCATATCGCAGCGGCCGGAGCCCGGGTTTACGTGTACATCCTGGGACAAGCCGAAGAGTACAGCGATGAATCACAGCAGAATTTAAGTACGCTGCAGGCTATGGAAGACGACGAATCGTGCCTGCTGACCTATTTCGGCGGCACGGAACGGGAGTGGCGCGTACTGCGGCAGCGGCTGCAGAGCTGCCAGGTCGTCGTCGACGCCATGCTGGGGACGGGATTTCACGGCAATCTCAGAGAGCCTGTTTCGTCCATCGTCGGCCTGATTAATGAAATCGCTGCGGCCGGCACGCTGACGGTTATTGCCGTCGACGTGCCGACTGGCGTCAATTCCGATACGGGAGCTGTCAGCGGCAGCGACGAAGAAGAGAACGGGCCCTTGTTTGCCGATATGACGGTTACCTTCGGCGCTCTGAAGCGGGGGCTGGTCTTGTATCCCGGCCGTACCTGCGCCGGCCATGTAGAGCTGGACGCTATCGGTATGCCGGCTCCGCTGCTGGTACAGCCTGAGGAGAAACCGGCATATTTGCTGCAGGAGTCGGATATTGCCGAAGTCCTCGTGCCGCGCAGCCCCGACAGCCATAAGGGAAGCCACGGTACAATCGGCATCGTGACGGGATGCAGCGACATGGCCGGAGCGGCCCTGATGGCGGCGCACGGCGCGGTGCGCAGCGGCGCCGGCAAGGTATTCCTGCGCGTGCCGGCGCAGACGGCGCCGTACTGCATCGGCCGGCAGCCGGAAATCATGGTTCGCGGCGTAGGCCAGGGCGAATACTTTACGGAGGCAGACGCGGTGTCTGTCCTGGATGAATGCGCCGCCTGGTCGGTCATCGCGATGGGTCCCGGTATGGGAAGACATGAGGAAACAAAGGCTTTTGTCAAGGCGATATTAGCTCATGGCGAATGCCCTGTCGTATTGGATGCCGACGCCTTGAATTTGCTGGCAGGAGAAAAAGACTTCGTCTCTTCCTTGGACCGGCAGGTCATTATGACGCCACACTTGGCTGAATTCAGCCGTCTCAGCGGCCTGTCGGTCGCCGAAATTCAGGAAGATCCCTTTGCGGCGGCCGTGCAGTTCGTCAAGGAATGGCGCGTCACGTTAGTCTTGAAAGGCGCGCCGACGCTTGTCGTATCGGCTAAGACCGGCAACGTATACGTCAATCCGACGGGCAACGCCGGCATGGCCTGCGGCGGCATGGGCGACATCCTGACGGGCATGATTGCCGCTATATCGGCCAGGGAAAGCCGCCCCGATATTTGCAGTGCCGCCTGTGCCGGCGTGTACCTCCACGGCGCTGCCGGCGACGCCTGCCGCCGTCAGATCGGCTCGTACGGCTTTACGCCGATGGAAGTGGCCGACGCCGTGCCCGGCGTGATCCGGCGCATGGAAGAAGAAATGGCAGTGCCGCTGCTGCAGGCGCCGATGATCTTGGATTAAGATGAAAGGGCGCGCGGCAGCGCTGCGGACGGCTCTTGCCGGTTGTTGTATTATCCTGTTGGCGGCGTGCCTTCTCTTTGCGGCAGGCTGCGGGCGGGGAGCGGGCGCAGAGGCGGAGCAGCTGCAAGTCCATTTCCTCGACGTCGGCCAGGCCGACGCGGCCTTGCTGCAGTACAAGGGACAGCATATGCTCGTCGATACGGGAGACGTAGACGGCAGGCCGGCTTTGGTACAGAGGCTCAAGGAAAAGGGCGTTCATACGCTGGACGTCGTGCTGATAAGCCATCCGAACGGCGATCACCTGGGCGGCATGGCCGCCTTGTTCGATCAGTTTCACATAAAACAAATATACGATAACGGGCAAGAGTCCCGAACGGCTATGTATAAAAATTACGTAAAAAACATCGTGCGTAAGAAGATTTCCTATAAAGCCTTAAAGAGGGGAGATAGGGTTACCTTTGCCGACGACGTCGTGTGCCATGTCCTTTGGCCGTCGGCAGAAGGAGCGGCAGCGATGACTGCGGCGGAAAGCGGCCGGACTAATAACCAGTCCGTTGTCTGCAAGATAGCCTTCGGCAGCTTTTCCGTCTTATTTACGGGGGACGCGCAGCGGGAAGCAGAGGAACAGATTCTCCGCCATGTCCGGCGAAACGACCTGAAGGCGACGGTGCTCAAGGCCGGCCATCATGGCAGCAGGACCTCTTCCAGCCCGGCGTTTATAGAGGCCGTGAGGCCGGAAGCTGTCGTCGTTTCCTGCGGCGCCGGCAATTCCTACGGATTTCCCCATACAGACGTTTTGGCGGCGCTTAAAAAGCAAAAGGCGGACGTATACCGGACGGACCGGGACGGCGCCATATCTGTCGTCAGCGACGGCCGGGGATATACCGTGACAAAGGAGCGATAATATGAAGACGCTTATCGGCAGCGTCGACCGCGTTACCGGGACGACGGCCTATATCATACTGAACGACGATGAGCATGTCCTGCAGATTCCGGCAGAACTGCTGCCGGACGGCGCAGCAGAGGGCATGGCCTATACGATCACCATCGAGCGCAACGGCGCGGAAGAACGGCGGCTGCGCGACGACATCGCGGCGCTGCGGAAGGCCTTGAAGGATTAGCGAAAATACGAATAGGAATTTTGCCACAAAAAGATATTATCCGGCAGCGACATGTGATATAATAAACAGGTCAATTTTTTCAAAGGAGAGATATACGTGATGAAGAAACTTTTTATACTTCCGCTCCTGATGCTCCTGTGCCTGATTCCCATGCTGCCGGCGCAGGCTGCTTCTAAGGCGGAAATCACCAGCGTCCGCACGGCGACCCGCAACGACGCCAATGTTCCTTTTGTACGAACCGTATTGGAATTGGACAGCAAGGTCACGCCGCGCCTCTTTATCGATAAGGACGGGAAATATGTCACCGTGACGCTGCCGAACGCCAAGATTGCCAAAAATGTAGAAAAGAAGTACAATGCGGACCGCAACGTCGTGTCCCGCATCAGCTTGTCTCAGCGTTCGTCCGGTACAGATGTCAACATCAAGGTCCCCCGGGCCGTGACCAAGAGCGACGTCAACGTCTTTACCCTGCCGGGAACGGACAAGGCTAAAAAGGAATGCCGCGTCGTCATCGACGTCAACGACAAATCGGGCAAGGTCAAGCAGTGGATGCACTGGAACGACGCTAAGATCGGCATTGACAATACGTCCCTCAGCTCGACCTACTCCGTCAAGGTGCCGTCGTACAGCAGCAGCCGTTCGTACAAGCTGACCAAGGGCTTAAAGGATAAGGTTATCTGCATCGATCCGGGCCACGGCGGTACCGATGTCGGCGCGATCGGCAAGATATCCCAGGAAAAAAATATCACCCTGGCGATTTCTAAGAAGATCGCCGATTTGCTGAATGATGCCGGTGCGAAGGTCATCATGACCCGCACGACAGACGTCGACGTATATGCCCCGTACGATGCCGCAGCAGAAGAACTGCAGGCCCGCTGCAATATCGCCAACGCGGCGAAGGCCGACGCTTTTGTATCGGTTCACATCGACTCCTTCTCTTCGGCCGACGCCCGCGGCGTGACGGCGTATTACAACAGCAAGACGCCTCATGATTACAGCCTAGCCAAGTACATCCACAACCAGAACATGCAGGCGACGGAATTCCCCGACAGAGGCACGCGGACGGCTAATTTCTACGTGCTGCTCCACACCAATATGCCGGCCGTCCTTTTGGAATTGGGCTTCATTTCCAACCCGACGGAAGAACGGGCCCTCAATTCGGAAAAGCAGCAGCAGAATTTTGCCGAAAGCATCGTTAAAGGGCTGGCCGATTATTTTAACCATAACGGCAGATAAAGTGGTCTGAAAGAAATAGCTGTAAATCTTGAAAATTTCTATTGACAGTTTACCGGCTGTCATGTATACTAGAAAAGTCGTAGCATAAGTGGCTAGGATAAGCCGCATGGAGAGGCTCGTAAGTCCCTGCAAAGGGCGCCGTATTCAGCGAGTATATGTATGAGGAGGTGTCACTCATGTACGCTATTATTAAAACGGGCGGAAAACAGTATCGCGTTCAGGAAGGCGACAGCATTTTTGTCGAAAAACTGGCTGCTGATGTTGATTCCGAAGTAGTATTTGACCAGGTTTTGGCAGTCGTAAACGACGGAGACGTTAAAGTAGGCGCTCCCGTAGTTGAAGGCGCTAAAGTTACTGCGAAAGTATTGGAACAGGGCAAACAGAAGAAAATCCGTATTTTCAAATACAAAGCTAAATCCAACTACCGTCGCCGTATGGGTCATCGTCAGCCTTACACAAAGGTTACGATTGAAAAAATCGAAGGCTAATGATTACGATTACATTGCAGCGTGATAAGGAGAAGCGCATTACGGGGTTCGATATATCCGGTCATGCCGGGTACGGCGAAGCCGGAAGCGATATCGTATGTGCGGCCGTATCGGCACTGGCACAGTCGGCATTATTGGGTCTGCTTGACTACGATGCTCAGCACGTGCAGTACGACGTAGGAGAAGGCTCTTTATCCGTTCATGTGATGAAAGACGGCGTCGCGTCGCAGGCCATCCTGCGCGCGATGGAATTAGGCTTAACAGAAATAAGCAAGCAATACAGCGAGTATGTAATACTCCATTCATAGACGTCAGGAGGTGGACGGGATGTTCAATTTTAATTTGCAGCTGTTCGCTCACAAAAAAGGTACCGGCTCCACGCGTAACGGTCGTGACAGCGAATCCAAACGCCTTGGCGTAAAATGCCATGACGGCGTTCTCGTAAAAGCCGGCAACATTATCGTTCGTCAGCGCGGCACGCATTTCCATCCGGGCACTAACGTAGGTATCGGCAAAGACGATACGTTATTTGCTACGGCTGCCGGCAAAGTCGCTTTCGAACGCTCCGGCAAGTACAACCGTAAGGTAAGCGTATACCCGGTTGAAGCTGAAGCTTAAGTATGAGTATAAAAAATCCTGCAGCATGGCTGCGGGATTTTTTTGTATTCTGAACCTGTTATGATACGCAGTAATTGAATGATCAGGAGGAACAGTATGCGCATATATGTAAATGGAGAAGAACGAAATCTGCATGTGTACGACAAAATTGCCGGCGTAGATTACGCCAAAAACGTCATCTGTGCCCAAGACCGTCTGGATACGGACGACTTCGGCGCGTTTACGATGACTGAGGAAGAATTTGAATACTGGCGCAAGCTTCTCGTCACCTTGCAGGATTCGGAAGATATCCGCTTTGCCATTAAGGATCTGGTCGATGAAGAAGAATTAAGCGACTATGTTTACGAAGAAACGAAATACGTCACCCAGACGCAGCAAATTATTGAAGTAGAAAACTTGAGCCTTAAAGAGCTGCAGAAGGCCCTGACGGAAAAAAATACGGCTTGGCTGAAGGAAAACGGCTTCGTCAAGACCTTGGAAAAATAAATATTTTTGCAATGATGCTGCTGGCATGTTGATGCTGCGCTGCGTTGTCCGTGCGCATTACCGCGTTGACGTGACCATTGAGGCTATGGAAGGAATATGCCTGGGTGGATTGGATTGCCGTAGAATAAGCGTCAAGGAACGAGACTGTTGCATGAAGAATCATCTTCTTCGTGTGACAGTCTTTTTAATACGTGATAGAGATCTATAATACGAATGTATTTGATGCGATCATATTGGCTGGAATCTGAATGCAAAACGCATGAGAATATTCTTTTAGCATAGTGCTGTCAAGGAATCGAGGGTCAGAATAAAGACGTCTCATATTTGGCGGCAGCTTTGTTATATAAGTTTGTAAAAGTTGTCACGAATGTGTCAATAAAAAAGAAATTAATATTATTCAACACAGAAGCTGCTGATAGCATGACACAGGTAAATAGTCTAATGCAGTATTATCGTATCGTTATATATTTTGATTTACATATATTATAAACTGTATTGTCGTATATGAACAACGAGCGCCTATGACTGCAAATGGCTATACTAAGCCGTTTTTAGCTTTCATTTGGTTTCTGACGCTTCACGGCGTTACGCGTAACGTCTTCTTTTCTTTTTCTCTTTCTTTTTATATTTTTTTCTGTCTTATTTTTTAATTGGGCCTATTTTCTTTTTTTGATGAATCGTTTTTGCTTTGTGTTTTATGCAAGTTTGGCAATAAGGGAAATAAATTCGGCCCTTCATGTCCCTTACTACTATAGAGAGATGCGAAGGGAGAGGTGCGGACATGAAAGGGCTGCGATGGTTTCAGACGAAGGTTGGGGTGTTTCAGGACCCGCGGATGATGTATTTGCTGAATCAGCCTCATGGCGATTCGTATTTCGTCATTTGGTTTTATATCAAGGATTTGGCCGGCATGATCAACGACGACGGTTACATATACGTATCGGAGAGACAGGCTATGCCGACGGAGCTGCTGGCTCGTCAGCTGCGCTGCCGCAAGGCTTTTGTGGAACGGGTGCTGGACGTGTTTGAGCAGATTGACCTCATCAGCCGCGATGAAACGGGGCTGATGCGCATCGTGCCCTGGGATGAAATCCAGAGCTTTTCCCGCGACGAGAAGAAGCGCAGCGACGCCCGGGACCGCATGAGACGGTATCGCCAGCGGCAGCGGGAGGGACAGGCGAAGGCAGCAGCTGGTGCTTCCCATAATGAAATGGCTGGCTGTATGCCCGACGAGAGAATTCGGAGCGTCAATGGACAGGCCTGTAAAACGGGATATACCGCACCGTGTGGTAAGATTGAATTAGAATGCGTTCAGCATGATGAACAGGTTGGGGCTATGCTTGACGAGAAAATGCAGAGTATCAACGAACTAATTCCTGAAACGGAACCTGCTGCATCGTACGGCGGGACTGTTGTGGATTATCCCCGAAATGGCATGAAGGCTGTCGATGTGCCCGATAAGAAAAGGTTGCGTGTCAATGGCCAGACACATCAAACGGAATATGCCGCGCCGTCTGGCAAGGCTGAATGGGAATGTGTTCATTATGGTGAACAGGTTGGTGTTCTGCTTGACGCGAAAGTACAGGGCGTCGATAAGCCAATACCTGAAAGGGAATATGCTGCATCGTACGGCGAGGCTGTTATGGGTTGCCCACGAAACAGCGAGAAGGATGCTGCTGGGCCCGATGAGAAAGTACAGAGCGCCAATGGACAGACACATAAAGTGAAATGTGCCGTGGCGAACGATGGGGTTATCTTGACCTGCACACAGCTTTCCGAAAGGCAGGAACTCGCGGCGTATGAGAGGGACGACATAGACGGAATACAGGGGGAGGAAGGGGCCGAAGGAATAGCGTATGTAACTGAAGACAGGGCATATGCGCCAGGGGCAGGTTCTGCCGCAGACCGTTTCGACGAGGGGCGGGATACCTGCGGCGATAGGGAGGAGCCTTCGTTTCTGCCGGGCGGCAAGGCCCTCCTGTATTACGAAGCCTTATTCGGCAAGGCCGACGGGCAGACCGTAGAGGCCTTGCAGGGGTTGGCGCGGCGCTGGGGAGAAGAAGCTGTCTGCCGGGCCATTTGCATTGCTTTGAAGAAGGGCGCGTCCAGCGTTCAGTATATCCATGCCGTATTGGTTCACAGCAAGGGTAGTCCCCGCCATGATACGGCGCCCAGTCCATACGAGACCGAAAGGTCTATGCCTTCCGGCCGGGGCGGGCTCCGCCATATCAGTGACATGAGCTGGGGCAGCCCGGACGTCAGCTTAGGTGAAGGCATTTGTCCCGTGTACGACGCGCTGCCGTAGACCTGGCGGCGCAGGCAAACATCCGTAAAGAACGGGCCGCAGATTCAGGTTAGCAAGGCGTCTTCAAATTAATAAAATATGCTCTGGCAGCGCGGGATACGGGTTGAAGACGGCACTGGCGAGGAAATCTTATTATGCAGAAATAAAAGAAGTCATAGCGGCGCTGCTGTGACAGTACCGTTGCCGCTTTATGGCGTTCTGTGACACAGCCCATAGTGCCAAATACTGGCGTGATGGGGAGACATATAAGCATAGCAACGCAGCCGTACCCGTATATTCTGAATGAGATACCGATACAGCAAGGCAGCTATCGGAATGATTCCTGTCAAAAATACTTGCAAAAGCGCTGCTCTTTTGTGCTGGTGCAAAATAATTGTGGAAATTTACTGTACAAATGTGATGAAAATATAAAATGAACCGGGTCCATGCTGCCGGAAGCCGAACAGAAGCTGCAGTATCGTCCATGCCGGAAGGCGCGTATTCGAGAAGGGCCAGAGTATGTGATTTATCATACATATTTACAGCAACTTGGTACGGTCATCTCGTTAAAATAGGATGATTTTATGCCGTTCATATGGTATAATATCCTATTGTAAATACGTATTAAAATTTTTCTGCGAGGAGTGTCTGTATGAAAATCAGTGCTGAAGAAATAAAGAAAATTGCACTGTTGTCCCGCTTGGAAATCAAGGAAGACCAGATTGACGCTGTCGGGAAACAGCTGAACGACATTTTATCGTATATGGATCTCATGAGTCAGGTAGATATTACAGATGTACAGCCGACGGCTCATGCCGTATCCATGTCCAATGTCATGCGCGACGATGTGCCCCATACGTCCCTGCCAAATGATAAAGCGCTGCAAAACGCGCCGGAACCGGAAGACGGCTATTTCAAAGTGCCGAAGGTCATTCAGGATTAAGGAGGGATATTGTGGTAACGATACATGGATTACACGACAAGCTCGTCAAGGGCGAATTATCCGCTGTTGAATTGACGAAAGCCTATATTGCCCGCAAAGACGCCGTAGAACCGCAGGTTCAGGCTTTTTTGTCGGATAACCGCGAATTTGCGCTGGAAGCGGCTGCTGCCGTCGATAAAAAGATCGCTGCCGGTGAAGCCATTGCCGATTTGGCCGGCGTTCCCGGGGCTATTAAAGATAACATCTGCATTAAAGGGCAGTACGCTACGTGCGCGTCCAAGATGCTGAAACATTTCAAATCGCCGTACAATGCGACGGTTATTGAAAAGCTGATGGATGTCGATTACGTCAGCCTGGGCAAGACCAACATGGATGAATTTGCCATGGGCAGCTCGACGGAAAACTCGGCCTTCCAGATTACGCATAACCCCTGGGGACTGGATTATGTTCCCGGCGGCTCGTCGGGCGGTTCGGCCGCTGCCGTCGCTGCCGGCGAATGCGTATGGTCTCTCGGCTCCGATACGGGCGGCTCTGTCCGCCAGCCTGCGGCGTACTGCGGCGTCGTCGGCCTCAAACCGACGTACGGCCTCATTTCCCGCTACGGCCTCATCGCCTTTGCGTCGTCCCTCGACCAGATCGGTACCTTTACGAACGACGTAGAAGACTGCGCCATCGTATTGAATGCCGTCGCCGGTCACGACGCGAAAGACTCGACGTCTATTCCGCAGGCCAGGAAGGACTACAAGCAGGCCTTGGTCAACGACGTCAAGGGCATGAAGATCGGCATTCCCGAAGAGTTCTTCGGTGAAGGTCTCGACGCCGAATGCCGCAAGGCCTTGGACGAAGCCATTGAAACGTACAAGAAATTAGGCGCGGAAATCGTGCCGGTCAGCATGCCTCACGTAAAATACGGCATCGCCGCCTACTACATCATCGCGCCGGCCGAAGCCAGCTCCAACCTGGCCCGGTACGACGGCGTCGGCTTTGGCCTGCGCGTCGAAGGCAAGGACATCGTCGATATGTATATCAAGACCCGTTCCGAAGGCTTCGGCCCGGAAGTACAGCGCCGCATCCTTCTCGGCACGTACGTCCTGAGCTCCGGCTATTACGACGCCTACTATCTGCGGGCGATGAAGGTCCGCACGCTTATCAAGCATGATTACGACGAAGCGCTGAAGCAATGCGACGTCCTCCTGACGCCGACGGCTCCGGACACGGCCTTCAAGATCGGCCAGAACAGCGGCAATCCGCTGGCCATGTACTTAGGCGACGTCTGCACCGTTACGCTGAACCTGGCAGGACTTCCGGGGCTTAGCATTCCCTGCGGCTACAAGAACGGCCTGCCTATCGGCATGCAGCTCATCGGCAAGGCTCTCGATGAAGAAACGCTGCTTCGTGCAGCCTACACCTTTGAACAGAATAGAACGGACTTGCGCAAGCCGTTGCCTATGGGGGAGGTTGAATTATAATGAAATACGAATCCGTTATCGGCTTGGAAGTCCACGTCGAACTGAAAACGAAGACAAAGATTTTCTGCGGCTGCAGCACTGAATTCGGCGCCGAACCGAATACCCACGTCTGCCCGGTCTGCCTGGGCCTGCCCGGCGTGTTGCCTGTCCTCAATAAGGAAGTGCTCCACTTTGCCGTCAAAGCAGGGCTGGCGCTGCACTGCGACATTTTGCCGTACAGCAAATTTGACCGCAAAAACTACTACTATCCCGATTTGCCGAAAAACTTCCAGACTTCCCAGTTTGACCTGCCTATCTGCAAGGGCGGCTACGTGGATATCGAAGTCAACGGCGAACAGCGCCGCATCCACCTGACCCGCATTCACATGGAAGAAGACGCCGGCAAGCTCGTTCACAGCGGCGGCAGCATCGACACGGCCGATTCGTCCTGCGTCGACTACAACCGCACGGGCGTGCCTCTCCTGGAAATCGTCGGCGAACCGGAGCTGCGCAGCGGCGAAGAAGCGCGGGCTTATTTGGAAAAGCTGCGTTCCATTCTCCAGTATTTAGGCGTATCGGACTGCCGCCTCGAAGAAGGCAGCATGCGCTGTGATGCCAACATCTCCGTCCGTCCTGTCGGCAGCGACAAGCTCGGCACGAAGACGGAATTGAAGAATATCAACTCCTTCAGCGGCGTGCAGAAGGGTATTGAATATGAAGCCGTCCGCCAGGCCCAGATCCTCGAAGAAGGCGGCACGATTCAGCAGTGCACCCGCGGCTGGGACGACGCCAAGGGTGTTACGTTCCTCCAGCGCGTCAAGGAAGGCGACAGCGATTACCGCTATTTCCCCGAACCGGATTTGATTCCTATCGAAGTATCGCCGGAATACATTGAAGAAGTCCGCAAGGAGCTGCCGGAAATGCCCGACGCCCGTAAGAAGCGCTTTATGGACGAACTGGGCCTGCCCGAATACGACGCCAACCTGCTGACCTTGGAAAAGCAGACGGCAGACTATTTCGAAGACGTCGTCAAATGCGGCGTCGATGCCAAGACGGCGTCGAACTGGATGCTCGGCGAATTTGCCAAGCTCCTCAATGAAAACGGCGTAGGCGCTGTCGATGCGCCCGTACAGCCGGCGGCGCTGGCCGAACTGCTCCAGCTCATCGCCAAGAACACCATTTCCGGCAAAATCGCCAAGAAGGTACTGCCTGAAATGTGGAAATCCGGCAAGTCGGCCAATGACGTCGTAAAAGAACAGGGCCTCGTACAGATTACCGATACGGGCGCACTGGAAGAACTGGTCAAGAAGATCATCGAAGCCA
Source organism: Megasphaera stantonii (assembly GCF_025567065.1). Classification (NCBI taxonomy): domain Bacteria; kingdom Bacillati; phylum Bacillota; class Negativicutes; order Veillonellales; family Veillonellaceae; genus Megasphaera; species Megasphaera stantonii. Next base: position 17,789 of record NZ_JAOQKD010000016.1, on the reverse strand, counting down.
ATCCGCAGTCCGTTGCCGACTACAAGGCCGGCAAGAAGAAGGCTATCGGCTTCCTCGTCGGCCAGATCATGAAGGAAACGAAGGGCCGGGCCAACCCCGGCGTCGTCAACGAGCTCTTGACGAAAAATTTGCAATAATGTAAATACCGAGTACGAATAGAAAAACCGCTTATGCCGCAATTCAACATAAGCGGTTTTTCCTGTAGGCAGGAGATTATGATGAATATTACAGAAATTAAAGGGAACAGAGATGCCTATATCGAGGCCTTGACGGAGCTGTGGGAACGGTCGGTCAAGGCGACGCATGATTTTTTATCGGCCGACGAAATCGAGGCCATTAAGAAGTACGTGCCGCAGGCTCTGGGCGGCGTGCCCGTATTAGTCGCGGCTTGCAGCGAGCAGCAGGTCATGACGGCCTTCCTGGGATTGGACGGCGGCCGTATCGAAATGCTCTTCGTCTCGCCGGAAGAACGAGGGAAGGGAATCGGAAAAGCCTTGATCCAGCAGGCCGTGGAACGATACGGCGCCTGTGAAGTAACGGTAAACGAGCAAAATCCCCAGGCCGTCGGCTTTTACGAGCACATGGGCTTTACGGTGTATAAGCGGTCAGATTTGGACGAACAGGGCAATCCCTATCCGCTGCTGTACATGAAGCTGCCGAGATAGCGTATCTGTAACGTATAAAACCTCTGCCGTCATGCGGAACGAACGCATAAGACGGCAGAGGTTTTATTTTGCAGCGTATGTAAAATTATAATAAGATGTATTTTCCAATAAAGATGACCGCCAGAATGTACATGAGCAGGCTGATTTTTTCCCGTTTGCCCGTCAGGACGTTGAGGATGACGTAGGAAATGACGCCGAAGGAAATGCCTTCGGAAATGCTGTAGCAAAAGGGCATGGCAATGATGGTAATGTAGGCCGGAATGGCTTCGCTGAAATCGTCGAAGTCGATGCCGACGACGGAGGTCAGCATGAGGAAGCCGACGATGACCAGGGCCGGCGCGGTGGCGAAGGCCGGGATGGCCATGAAGATGGGCGACAGGAACAGGGACAAGGCGAAGAAGACGGCGACGAATACGGCTGTCAGGCCCGTGCGGCCTCCTTCACTGACGCCGGTAGCGCTTTCGACGAAAGTCGTCGTCGTGCTGGTACCGAGGACGGCGCCGAAGGTCGTGGCGACGGCGTCGGCCATGAGGGCTCCCTTAATGCGGGGCAGCTTGCCGTCGGCGTCGAGCATGTTGGCCTTAGAGGAAACGCCGATGAGTGTGCCCAAGGTGTCGAAGATGTCGACGAATAAGAAGGCGAACATGACGATGAGAAAATCGACGGACCAGAGGCGGCTGAAATCGAGATGCCCGAAGATCGGGGCGATGCTGGCCGGAGCAAAGGCCGCCGCGCCGGCAGATACGTCGGGAATGACGCTGTACATGTGCAGCTCCGGATTGGGGACGTACAGGCCGGTCAGTTCGCAGAGAACTGCCAGTATCCACGTAAACAGGATGCCCCAGAGGACGTTGCCGCGGACGTGGCGGATCATGAGGAAGGCCGTAAACAAGATGCCCAGCATGGCCAGCAGTACCGTAATGCCTACGGTGTGGAAGGTGCCGTCGGCGACGGCCTGCTTAAAGGAAAAGAGGGAAATCTTCGTAGCCGGGTTGGCGACGATGATTTGGGCGTTGAACAGGCCGATGAGGGCGATAAACAAACCGATGCCGGCGGACACTGCCTTTTTCAGGGTCATCGGTATGGCGTTGAAGATGGCTTCGCGGACGTTTGTCAAGGATAGGACGATAAAAATGACGCCTTCTACAAAGACGGCGGCCAGGGCCATTTCCCAAGTATAGCCCATCTGCAGGACTACGGTATAGGCAAAAAAGGCGTTCAGGCCCATGCCGGGAGCCAGGGCGAAAGGATAGTTGGCAAAGAAGGCCATGCACAGCGTGCCGATGAGGGACGCCAAGGCCGTCGCCGTTAGGACGGCGCCCTTATCCATGCCGGCGGCGCTCAGAATCGTCGGGTTGACGGCCAGAATATAGGCCATGGTCATGAAGGTCGTAATGCCGGCGATGAGCTCGGTTCTTACAGTCGTGCCGTTTTGCGTCAAATGAAACATACGGTCGAGGAAGTTCATAATGCACCCCTTTTGTGAATTTATAAAAATAAAATAAAAACATGGGTATGATTATATCCTTTTCAGGTCGAAATAGCAATGAAAAGGGTAAAAATATTTTTTATAGTCATATAAATTTGTCGTATAGAAGATGTTTTTCGGCAAGATGCTTTGGCTTCCCCGCAGCGGGTATGGTACAATATGAGTACCTATAATTGGCAAACAAAGGAGAGTTACTTACGGCTTCTGCATATAAAGACTTGTTGAAACGAAGAATTGAAGCGGCCCAGGGGATCATTCCCTGCGACTTGGTTCTTAAACACTGCCGTATTGTCGACGTGTATACCCAGTCCATACGGGAAGGGGACATCGCCATCATAGACGGCGTCCTCGCCGGTATCGGCGGTTCCTACGAAGGACGGCGCGTCGTCGACGCCGGAAGGCGGTATGCCGCGCCGGGCCTCATCGACAGCCATATCCACATCGAGTCGTCCTACGTCAGCCCGGAGGAGTTCGGCCGCCTCGTCGTACCCAGGGGAACGACGACGATTATTGCCGACCCTCATGAAATCGCCAATGTCTGCGGGCTGGCCGGACTGCAGTATATGGCCGAAGCGGCGGAGCAGACCGTGTTGGACATCCAATTCATGGCTCCGTCCTGCGTGCCTGCGACGGCCTTTGACCACAGCGGCGCCGTCATCGGCGCGGAAGAGCTGGCCCGGGCCCTGCAGGATCGGCACATATTGGGCGTAGGGGAATTTATGAACTATCCCGGCGTTACGGCGGCCCAGGACGACGTACTGGACAAGTTAGCGGCAGCCCATGAAGCGGGCAAGCTCGTCGACGGACACAGCCCGGGCCTTCATGGCGGCGGGCTGCAGGCCTATGCCGCTGCCGGAATTCGGACGGACCATGAATGCTCCACTGCCGAGGAAGCGTTGGAACGCATTTCTCTCGGCATGTACGTCCTCCTGCGCAACGGCTCGGCCTGCCGCGATTTGCCGAATCTCATCGGAGCCGTCACGCTTCTGCCGACAAGCTGCGCATGACCTTGCGCTCGCCGTCGGTCCATACGATAGATATTATCCCCGGCAGCGTCGTGACTCGCAAAGGGACGGCGACAGTAGCCGTCGATGAAAGGGGCGATTTCGTATATGATGCCGCCGCTGATATCGTCAAGGTCGCCGTCGTCGAACGCCATCACGGCACGGGCAATGTCGGCCTCGGCCTGCTGCGGGGCTACGGGCTGACGAAGGGGGCCGTGGCCGTATCCATTGCCCACGATTCTCACAACATCATCGTCGCCGGCGCGAACAACGGCGACATGGCGGCGGCCGTCGAAGCCGTCGCGGCCCAGGAAGGAGGCATTGCCGTCGTGCTGGACGGAGCCGTCATCGCCTCTATGCCCCTACCCATTGCCGGCCTCATGAGCAATCGGGACGGCCATTGGGTAGAAGAGCAGGCCGAAGAAATCTACGCAGCCGGCCACGAAGCGCTGGGCATCCACGAGGATGTGGACGTCGTCATGACCTTGTGCTTTATGTCCCTGCCGGTTATCCCGCAGATTAAGCTTTTAGATACGGGCTTGTTCGATGTAGACGCCTTTGATTTTATGAATATTGAAGCTGACTAAAGGGCAGCAGGAAGGCAGGGAATATGATTATCAGCGTCAGCCGGCGGACTGATATACCGGCCTATTATTCTCCTTGGTTTTGGAACCGCCTCCGGGACGGCTATGTACTGGTGCGACAGCCTGTGAATGAACGGCGCGTCAGCCGCATTGTCCTGCATTCTGACGTCGTCGACGGCTTTGTCTTCTGGACGAAGAATCCCGCGCCTATGCTGCCGAGGCTGGGCGAGTTGGAAGAGTACGCCTATTATTTCCAGTACACCCTGACGGCATACGGCAGCGATGTGGAACCGGGGATTCCGTCGAAGCGGGAGTGCCTTATTCCGGCTTTTCAAGAGCTGTCGCGCCGCATCGGGCCGGAGCGGGTCATTTGGCGGTACGACCCTGTATTTCTCAGTTCTAAATATACGGAAGCGTATCATGTACGGTATTTTGCCGAGCTGGCAGCGCAGCTGGCGCCGTATACGAGGCGGTGCGTCATTAGCTTTCTTGATTACTATCCCCAGATCAGCCGTCCTATGGCAGCCTTGGGTCTAAAGCCCTTTCCGGCTGCGCAGAAACGGCGGCTGGCCCGGGCCTTGGCGGCGATTTGCCGGGCACACGGCCTGCAGATGGAAACGTGTGCCGAAGACCTGGACCTGGCTGAATACGGAATTTCTCATGGTCACTGCATCGACAAGACCTTGTTTGAACAGCTTTTGAAACAGCCCTTGCTGGTCAAGCGAGATGCGAACCAGCGGCCGGCCTGCGGCTGTGCGGAAAGTATCGACATCGGTGCCTACCGTACATGCCGAGGCGGCTGCCGGTACTGCTATGCCGGCGGCGCAAATCGAGAAGTCAGCAGAATCCATGACCCGGCGTCGCCTTTGTTGGGCGGGTATGTGCGGCCCGAAGACGAGGTGTATGACCGGTATATAGCGTCATGCCGGTCGCCTCAGATGGTACTGGATTTTTGATTGCTTTGTAATGCTGTGGGATATAACAAAAAAATGGATTCAGCGCGAGGAGCTGAATCCATTTTTTATCGCTTATTTATCGAATTTTTTGCCTGTCAGCATTTCATAGGCTTCTTCGTATTTTTCAATTGTCTTGTCGATGACGTCCTGCGGCAGGAGGAAATCGCTGTCCGGGTTGGCTTTGAGCCAGTCGCGGACGAACTGCTTGTCATAGGACGGCTGGGACTGGCCGGGCTTGTAGCCTTCGAGGGGCCAGAAGCGGGAGCTGTCCGGCGTGAGCATTTCGTCGCCTAATACGATGTTGCCTTCTTCGTCGAGGCCGAATTCAAACTTCGTATCGGCAATGATGATGCCGCGGGACAAGGCGTAATCGGCGCATTTCTTGTACAGGGCGAGGGTGTAGTCGCGGATTTTTTCGGCGTATTCCATGCCCTTGCCGGGGAAGGTCTTGTCGAGGACGGCTGCGCCCTGTTCGAGGGAGACGTTTTCGTCGTGGTCGCCTAATTCGGCTTTCGTGCTCGGCGTGAAGATCGGTTCGGGAAGCTTCTGCGATTCCTGCAGGCCTTCGGGAAGCTGAATGCCGCAGATCGTGCCGTTTTCCTTATAGCTTTCCCAGCCGCTGCCGGTGATGTAGCCGCGGACGATGCATTCCATGGGGATCATGGTCAGCTTTTTGCATTTCATGCTGTTGCCGAGGAACTGTTCCTGCTGGAAGAATTCGGGCATGTCGGCGTTGTCGACGGAGATCATGTGGTTCGGAATAATATCTTTCGTCAAATCAAACCAGAATTTGGACATCTGCGTGAGGATGGCGCCTTTTTTCGTAATCTGGTTTTTCAGGATGTGGTCGAATGCGGAAATGCGATCGGTCGCAACCATGATGATGCTGTCGCCGGCATCGTATACTTCGCGGACTTTACCTGATTTGAACGGTTTGTATTCTTTCATGTTCTGGCCTCCAATATATTTAAAACTATATCCATGATGAATGTACTTATCATATCACAAAATGTAAGACGATGGAATAGGATTGCTCGTTTTTGACCGAAATAACCAGCCGGCGGCGGAGAATGACGGAGAAATATTAAAATATGAGATTCTTTATGAGACGAAGATTAGAAGGAGCTTAAACCTGATGACGGCGGCAGGAACGGCCGATGCAGACCGAGAAGTGAAGAAGAAATACCTGAATGAGGAGGTCTGTATATGAAGAAAGTGCTCATAGGAGTCTGCCTGCTGGCGGCTTTATTCATTTTGCAGGGGGCGCTGCCGGATTGGCTGGAAGAACCAGCAGCTATGCCGGCTGTAGAAGCACCTCAGCCCCGGTCGGCCTACGTCTACGTCAGCGGCGCCGTGCGCAGGCCTGGGCTATACGCCTTTGACGAGAACGTGCGCGTCGGTGAAGCCGTCCATGCCGCCGGAGGCGTCTTGCCCTATGCCGATGCGGCGGCCGTCAACTTTGCCGACGAAGCGGCTGACGGCATGCATATCCATATACCTTACGACTTAAACGGCGCGCCGCCTGTCGGCGAGACAGACGACGGCCGCATCAACATCAACGAAGCCGACGAGGAGAAGCTGGGCGAGCTGCCGGGCATCGGGCCGGCTATGGCCCGGAAGATCATTGCCTATCGGGACGAGCACGGCTTGTTTTCCGGCATAGAGGAACTGCAGAAGGTCAAGGGCATCGGACCGGCGAAATATAAAGAGCTGCAGGATAAGGTGACGATATGATGTACCGGGGGCTGGGGGCTGTGTCGGCCTTCTGCATCGGCATCGCAGCGGCAGATTATTTGGGGGTATCCTTGACGGAATGGGCTGCCGCCTGTCTTGCCGCCGTCCTCTTAGCCGCGGCGGCGAGAAAAACGCGCTGGGCCTGGCCTCTGATTTTGCTGTTCTGCCTGCTGGCCGGCGGCGCGCGGCTGCAGCTGGCGGCGGAGCAGTACGACGGGCTGCCTCATTATGTCGGCGGAGCCGACATCTATATGGAAGGGACGCTCCGGGAAAAAGGCAGTACCTACGAAACCGACGGCAAGGCGATGGCTCGCTATGTCGTCGATATGGAGCGTTTCGCCTATGCCGGCGAAGGCACGTTCCGGGAAGGAGCGGGCGCAGTGTATGTGTCGGCGCCGGCTGATCCGTCCTTTCAGCCTTCGGCCCGCGTCGCCTTCCGCGGCGTCCTGCGGCCCATTCGGTATTATAAAAACGGCGGAGCCTACGATGCACAGCACCGCGACAAGGAAAAAGGCATTTTCTTAAAAGGCTACGGCGACGATGGCGGCCTGACCTTGCTTCAGCCGGCGCAGGGATGGCGTCATACCTTGGCGAATCTGCGCGAAACCATGACGGACCGCTTCCGCGCCGTATTGGGAACGGACGGGGCGCACATCCTGAGCAGCCTGCTCTTCGGCGGCCATTACGACGAGCTGCCGCCGGAGCTGATTGAGAGCTTCAGCGTGACGGGATTGATTCATATCCTGTCGGTGTCGGGGTCGCACATTGCCTTGCTCCTGTCGGTCGTGCAGATTTTAGGCCGGGCAGCCGGGTTGCGGGGAAAATGGCAGTTCTTTCTATCGGCTGGCTTTGTCCTTTTATATGGAGCGATGGCCGAATTCGTCGCGCCCGTCGTCCGGGCGTCCATCATGGGGCTGATCTGTTCCTTCAGCCTGTGGGCCCGGCGGGACTACGCGAGCGTGCAGGCCTTGGCGGCGGCAGTGCTGCTCATGCTGCTGTACAGCCCGTATTTGTTCTATGATTTGAGCTTCCGCCTGTCCTGCGGCGCGTCGGCCGGCATCGTCCTGCTCTGCGGCAAGGTGCGGCCCTGGTTTTCCGCTCTGCCGGCGCTGCTGCGAGATGGCTTGTCCGTATGCCTGTGCGCCCAGGCCTTGCTGTTGCCCCTGCTGTTCGCCAATTTCCACGCCTTTCCCGTCTATTCCTTTGCGGCCAATCTCCTCGTCGCCCCCGTATTGGATTTAGTCATTGTCCTGGGACTGGCCGCCGCTGTTCTCGGCTTTCTCTGCGAGCCCGTCGCCCATATGGTCCTGCACGGCCTGTCGCCCCTTTTGGCTTTGGCCGTGAAGGGAAACTATTTTCTGTCCGCCTTGCCGCACAGCCGTTTCTGGGCCGGAGCTATGTCTCTGCCAACTGTCGCCGCCTGGTATACGGCTCTTGCCGCGGTTTTCGTCTGGCCTAGACAGAGGCGCATCTTGCTGGTCTTGGCAGCCGTTGTCGGCCTTGGCTCCTGGGGCTGGGGACAGCTGCACAAGCCTGAGGCCGTCGTCCACGTCTTCGATTTAGGACAAGATAAGGCGACGTGCGTCGTTTATGATGATGATTCTGCCTATCTGTGGTATAATAAAAGTTCCTGGGCAAACCCTGAGCAGGCGGCCTACACGCTGACGCCGGCATTGCGGTATGAAGGCGTATTCCGACTGACCGGCTGTACCGTCGTCGGCCACGAGCCGGAGAAGACGGCGGCTCAGATCGAGGCCAATTTTACCTTGGATAAGCCGTGCCGATTGGCTGACGACGCTATGCCCGTCGCTGCTGCAGAAGGGGCGATTCCTTATTACCTGTACGACGGCCTGCCGCAGAGAAGGCTTCCTCAAGGGGCTTGTCTCGAGCTGCGCCAGCTGCCGCCATATGAGGAGAAGACCTTTCCCAGCCGGGCCGCGGCGCTGATTTTCTATCGCGGCGGCGGTCACGACGAGAGGTACGACGAATGGGCGGAAGGGGCGGCCTTATACGATATCCCCTGGTTTTCGCCGGCTCGCGACGGACAGATTACGGGAACCTATCGAAAGGGCGAATGGACTTTTACGGCCCGGGGCGGAGAGTAAACGATGAAACCAATCGCAGTGATATACGGAACAGAAGAATATTTGATGGAGCAGGCCCGGCGGCGTTTCGTTGCCGACTGCCAACAGCGGGCCGGCGGCGACGCGGCAGTGCGGCAGTTCAAAAAGGACGCCCCTGCGGCGGCCGTCGTCGAGGCCTTTGAAGGGACGAGCCTGTTCGGCGGCGGCAGCGTCGTCGTATGGACCGAGTGCCCTTTCCTGCCGATAAAGCGCGGCGGCCGGTCGCGCAGCAAGCTGACCAAGGAAGAGACGTGGTTTTTGGAAAAGCTGCGGACCCTGTCCGATGAAAACGGCGTCCTGTTTTATACCAAGGGAAACGTAGACACGGGCTGCGCCTTTTTCAAGGAACTGCGCCCTATGGCCGACGTCGTCGCAGGCGAGGCCGTGACGGAGAAAAACGTCATGCCTTACGTCAGCGATTTCCTGGAAGCACGGGGAAAGAAGCTGACCCTGCGGGCCGAGCAGTACCTGCGCGGATTATTTCAGACCTGGGGCGAGATTTCCCTCATGTACGTCTTTTCTGAGCTGGAAAAGCTGTGCATTTCCCTGGACGACAGTCGGCGCAGTGTCGACGAAGCCGACGTGGCGGACTTGTTCGCCGGGACGATGGAGAAAAACTTGTTTACCTTTATGGACTATTTCCTGCGCCGCGACGGTCGGCACGTCGTGCCTTTTTTGGAAGGGCTGTTTTCGCGGCAGGACTTGTTCTTGAAGAATGTGGGCTATATGATGTCCCGCCTGCGCCTGCTCCTAGCATATAAGGAATTAAAGGAAGCCGGCATGGGCCAGCGCCAGTGCGAATCCATCATGACGCAGATCAATAAGGGCAGAAGTGTAAAATATGTGTTATATCACTTGCAAAAAGCCGCGCCCTATTGGACAATAAGAGAGTTACAGGAATTGATTACCAATATATTTACATTACAGCGCAATATTCGCAGAGGCACGGCGGCGATAGACGACGTCGGGCCGCTCATCTGCCTATATTGCCGAACTAAAGGCAGGGTTTAACGTTGGATGATGAAGAAAAGAAGGCGCGCAAAGAGCGCATGAAGGACTATCGCCGCCGCTATCGGGAAAAGCACGGCATCGTCGAGAAACGGCGGCCGTGGAAGAAAGCTGTCGGCGCCGTCGCCGCTCTTTGCGTCCTGGCCTTCGCCGGATTTTTTGCCGCCCAGAGCGCGGCGGCGGACCGGGTGACCCTCGATGGCCAGCCCGTGCGGGACTGGACGGAGGAACAGGCGCGCCAGTATGTAGACGATAAGGAAGGAGAGCTCAAGGGCCGGACGATTCGCCTGACCGGTGAAGAGATAGACGAGACGATCGACTTCGACGACTTGGAGCTGCAATTTGACAAGGAAAAAATCCTTGACGACGTGTATCTCGTCGGCCGCCGCGGCACGCCGTGGCAGCGCCTGAACGACGTCGTCGCGACGCTGCGGTTCGGGAAAGACGTGCCCCTGTCCCTCAAGGTGGATGAAGAAAAGCTGGACGAACGGGTTCAGCAGATCCACGATGTCTATGACAAGGCTCCGGAAAACGCCTATGCCGTGCCCAACAGCGACAACAAGACCGTGTCCATTCACAAGGAAAAGGATCGCATCGTCCTGGATGATGCCGGGCTGAAACAGCAGATTCACGACCAGCTGGACCGCGGCGTTACGGAGGACATGGAAGCTCCGATCCAGTCGCGAGAGGAAGCGGCCGTCAAGGAAGGGGATTTAAAGGATATCGACACGGTGCTGTCCTATTACACGACCCACTTTGACGACTCCAACAAGGATCGGAATGAAAATATCGCCATTGCCCAGAAGCGGCTCAACCATGCCCTCGTACCGGCTCAGAAGGACTTTTCCTTCAACGGCTACGTCGGCACGCGGACCCGCGACAAGGGATACAAGGACGCGCCGGTATATTTTGACAACAAGCTCGTCCCCGACGCCGGCGGCGGCGTCTGTCAGGTCAGCACGACCCTGTTCAACGCCGTCCTGCGGGCCGGATTGTTCATCGCCGGCCGGGCGCCCCATTTTGCCCCGGCGGCTTACGTGCCCGTCGGCATGGATGCGACTGTAGCCGATAATTCGCTGGATTTCGCCTTTACCAATCCCTTCCAGCATCCCGTATATATTTACACCGTTGCCGGCGCCAATACGGTGACGACGTACATCTTGGGCAACCACGCCGATACGTGTACGACGACTTTCCAGACGATTCACTTGCAGAACCTGCCCCATAAGGTCATCCGCAGGCACAGCGACGCCGTCACCTCTGATGTCTGCGAGCAGGTCGGCTACGACGGCCACGACATCGTCATCCGCCGCACCGTCAACTATACGGACGGCGACAAATATACCGATACGATAGAATCGCACTACGCGCCGAACGATGAAATCATCGTCACCAACGGGCCGGCGTCGGAAACAGTCGTCCAGACGTCGGACCTGCAGCCTCAGGATGTGCTGATCAACGCGCCTCACGATATGTTTGCCTTTTAGCCGGCTGCCTGCCGGTAGGGCGACCCTGATATTTCTGAAAGGATATACAACTGATGAAAGTATGGCATATTGTTCCTAAGCAAGAGCTACTCATACCCCTCGACGCGGATCATACGGTATGCGTCGAAGAAATCTGTGTTTCGCCGGCCGAACATGCCTGGCAGGTCCGTACCCAGTCGGACCGGGCCGTGGCGGATATGACGCTGCTGCGGCGCAAGGTATGCAGCCGCCTGGATTTAACCGGGAAGGTAGACGTCGTGCACCAGGTCATGGCCATTCACCACGGCGGCGACCTGCCCTTAGCGGCGGTTGGCGACGACGAAGGGCTGCGCAGCGTAGCCAATGTCTATACGGACGATCTGGACGGTTACGATATTCCTCATGAGGACTGCTACGACAGCCTGTATGAAGAAGACGCCGAGCTGTTTGACGAAGACTATAAAAAGGCCTGCAAGGCCGCCTGCGACGGCGGAAGCTCCCGCAGCTCGTCGGCTCCGGCAGGAGGGGGAGCCAGCGCATCCGCCGACGGTGGCAACAGCCGCGTCTGGTACGGCAAGGCCTTTGGCGGCGACGTGACGCCTATTACGGAAATCCTCGGCGAAGAACGAAATAACGTCATTATTAAGGGGAAAATCGTCAAGCTTGAATTCCGCGAGCTGAAATCGAAGCGCATCCTCTTGTCCTTCCAGATTGCCGACTCGACGAACGGCATCTCGGCCCGTCAGTTTTTGACTGTCGGAAACGGCGGCGGCAAGTTCCGTCAGAAAAACGCCATGTCTGCCGACGAGTACGCGACCTTTTCCCAGCGCATGAAAGTAGGGGCCTACGTCCGCATGCGCGGCGACGTCGTATACGATACGTACGTCAACGACTACGTTTTCAACGCCAACGACATCATGGCCGACGACGAAGGCGTTACGGTCGAACGGGAAGACAACAATCCGACGCCGCGCGTCGAGCTCCACCTCCATACGGTCATGAGCGACATGGACGCCCTGATTACGGTCAAGCAGCTCATTAAGACCATCAAAAAATGGGGCCATCCGGCCATCGCCGTCACAGACCACGGCGTCGTCCAGTCCTTCCCGCTCCTGCAGGAGCTGTCGACGGACAAGACGAACAACATCAAGGTTATTTACGGCATGGAAGGATACCTGTTTGACGAAAAAATCGATCAGTCCTACCACATCATCATCTTGGCGAAGAATCAGGTCGGCATCCGCAACCTGTACAAGCTGGTCAGCATTTCCCATTTGAAATACATTTACCGCGGCCGTCCCCGTATTCCCCGAGCTGTCCTGAACGAGTACCGCGAAGGGCTCATCCTCGGCTCGGCCTGCGAAGCCGGCGAGTTGGTCCGTTCTATGGTGCAGAAAAAGCTGCCCTATGAAGAACTGAAGAAAATTGCCGATTACTACGACTATTTGGAAATCCAGCCGCTGACGAACAACAGCTTCCTCGTCCGCGAGGGATACGTGCCCGACGACGAAGGCCTGCGGGACATCAACCGCACGATCCTGCGCATCGGCGACGAGCTGGGCAAGATGACCGTCGCGACGTGCGACGCCCACTTCCTCAATCCGGAAGACAAGATATACCGGGAAATCCTCATGACCGGCAAGGGCTTTAAGGACGCCCAGTTCCAGCCCGACCTGTACCTGCGCACGACTGACGAAATGCTGGAAGAATTCGCTTACCTCGGTGAAGAACGGGCCCGCGAGGTCGTCATTACCAATCCCAACAAGGTCAATGACATGATTGAAGACGTGCGCCCCGTGCCGAAGGAAACGCTGTACTTCCCGCAGATTGCCGGCTCGTCGGAGGCCCTGAAGAACATGTGCTATGAAAAGTCCCATAAGATTTACGGCGATCCCTTGCCGCAAATCGTCGAGGACCGGCTCATCGAAGAATTTACGTCTATCCTGGGCCACGGCTTCGGCGTGCTCTATTACATCGCCCATAAGCTCGTTAAGCATTCCAATGACGACGGCTACCTCGTAGGCTCCCGTGGGTCCGTCGGCTCGTCCTTCGTGGCGACCATGTCCGACATTACGGAAGTCAATCCCTTGCCGCCTCATTACGTTTGCCCGAACTGTCAGTGGAGCGAGTTCTTTACGAAGGGGGAAGTCGGCGGCGGCTTCGACCTGCCCGATAAGAAATGCCCGAAGTGCGGCGCAGAGCTGCATAAGGACGGCCACAACATCCCCTTCGCGATTTTCCTGGGCTTCGACGGCGACAAGGTACCCGATATCGACTTGAATTTCTCTGGCGAATACCATCCGAAGGCCCATAAATACACGGAAGAACTGTTCGGCAAGGACAACGTATTCCGCGCCGGCACCATCGGCGCCGTCAAGGATAAAACAGCCTACGGCTACGTCATGAAATGGGCCGCCGCCCGGGGCATGCAGGTCAACGATGCCTACGTCAACAGCCTGGTCAGCGGCTGCACCGGCGTCAAGAGTACGACGGGCCAGCATCCCGGCGGGGTCATGGTTATCCCCCGCGATATGGACGTCCATCACTTTACGCCTGTCCAGTACCCGGCCAATAAGAAGGACAGCGGCATCATTACGACCCACTTTGACTATCACTCCATCGAAGGCCGTCTGGTTAAGCTGGACATACTCGGCCATGATGATCCGACGGTTATCCGCATGCTCGAAGACATGACCGGCGTCGACGCTAAGACCATTCCCTTCGACGACCCGGCGACGATGAGCCTGTTCAGCACACCCAAAGCCTTAGGCGTGACGGAAGAAGAACTGGGCTCCAAAGTCGGCAGCCTGGGCATTCCTGAATTCGGCACGTCCTTCGTCCGCAAGATGCTCGTCGATACCAAGCCCAAGACCTTCTCGGAATTGGTGCGCATATCCGGCTTCTCCCACGGTACGGACGTATGGCTGAACAACGCCCAAGACCTCATCACGTCCGGCACGGTGCAGCTGAAGGAAGCCATTTCTACCCGTGACGACATCATGAACTATCTCATTCAGCACGGCATCAAGCCCAAGACGAGCTTTAAGGTCATGGAAAACGTCCGTAAGGGCAAGGGCATCGACAAGCTCAACAAGCTGGGCCAGAAGACGTCCAATTACGAAGAAGAACTCAAGGAAGGCCACATTCCCCAGTGGTTTATTGATTCGTGCCACAAAATCGGCTACCTCTTCCCGAGAGCCCACGCCGTAGCCTACGTTATGATGGCCTTCCGTATCGCCTGGTTTAAAATCAATTACCCCTTGGCCTATTACGCGGCCTTCTTTACGATCCGCGCCAAGGCCTTCAAGCTGTCGGCTATGATACATGGCCTGGAAGGGCAGCGGCAGGCCATGAAGGACATTATGGCCAAGGGCAAGAGTGCTACGAAAATCGACATGGACTTGTATTCGTCCCTGGAGCTGGCCGTAGAAATGAGCCTGCGGGGCTACTCCTTTATGAACGTCGATATCAGCCGCTCCGATGCCACGCGCTTTACCATCTGTGAGGGCAAGATCCTGCCGCCCTTTACGGCCATCGACGGCTTGGGCGTCAGCGTAGCCGAACAGATCGTGTCGGCCCGCAATGACGCGCCGTTCAGCTCCAAGGCCGACCTCAAAATCCGCGGCAAGGTGCCGCAGCCGGCGCTGGAGCTCATGGCCGAAGAAGGCTGCCTGGGCGACCTTCCCGAAGACGAGCAGATTGATTTGTTCGCCATGTAAGGTTTTTCTCGACATTCTGCCCAAACTGTTTTATAATTAAGTGTGAGTTTTATACGCTAAAGGATAAAAGCAGAGAAGGAGATGACCTGCCCATGAGCGCCAATGAAAAGTTGAAGGATTATCTTCACGACCAGCTGTTTTCGGCGATATTGCAGCTGCAAAATTTAGACGAATGCTACGAATTCTTTGAAGATATATGCACGGTGCAGGAAATGAAGGCTATTGCGGCCCGCCTCGAAGTCGCCCGCATGCTCAAGGCCGGCGATATTTACGAGGACATCGTCAAGAAGACCGGCGCTAGCACGGCGACGATCAGCCGCATCAAGCGCTGCCTCATGTACGGCAGCGGCGGCTATGAAAAAATCCTGACCCGCATGGCCGAGCACGATCCGGAATTTTTAAAGACGACGTCCAACCGAAAGCACGGCCACGGGCAGGACGCATAATACGATACGGCAGAAAGGCTCCCGTTTGGGCGGGAGCTTTTTATGTGGAAAGGATGAATGACGAATGAAAGCGAAGATCAACGTCACGGTCTTTCAAAACGGCGACGTCGACATATTACAGGCCTCGGTGTACGAGGAGCTGTGGAAGGACTACAAGGCCTTTAAAGGACGAGCCCTGCGGCATCACGAAAAAGACTCGGCGAAAGGAGAATTCTTCGCCAGACGGTACGAGCGGGCCGCCTTGCTGACGCTCTTTGCTTTTTTGGAAGGCGTCGTCGACCGATGGCTCAAGGAAGCGGCCGCAGCGGCAGGCGCCGAACCGATCGGACTGACGGCGCTGAGCGACAAATGCCGGTACCTGACGCAGCTGGCCTGCCTGCCGCCCTTTCGCGGCATTACGTACGACGCGGCCCGTCTTCTGACCTTTACGGGACGATATGAGCAGGCCGATCTGGCCCTGCTGGAGCACGTCGACGGCAGCCTCCTGCAGGCCATAGAAGACGAAGCAGACGAGTACATGACCTTCATAGAGCGGGCGACAGGCTTCACGCGCTTCCCCCACTTGAACGCTGGCACGGCTGCCATTATGGAAACCATCGGTTCGTGGAGGCAGTAGGGGCGGAGCAAGGATCCTAGAGAAAAGGATAAAAACTTTCTGAACGGCAAAAGCAACAAACAAATCGGCATAGATAAAGCAGGTTGAAGATGAATTTTCAGCCTGCTTTTTTTGTACGCCTTTGATGGTAATTATCTTTTGTTCGCCCTAGTCAAGAAATGATGGGGATTTGTCCATTAGATGGATAAAGGAAGAAGCGATAGATGCAAGTCGTATGCATATTACTTCTACGTTGAAGAAAGCAGACTATACTGTCCCAGGAGATATATTGTGGAGTATATCTGTTGTCATGACATAAATTACCTGATTTCTCGCTTTAACAAGGTAAAGAAATGTGCGGTTTATTTGGTGAAAAAACGACGCAAATATGCCCACCCGTGCAATATCACATGGGGTGGATTGAAAATAGATAAAATAATTATAATTACTGAATTTATATTCACGCAAATAAAAACAAGAGATAGTGATCTCATCTTACCTAAACTGATTTCACCATTATCTATGATGAGTTTTAATCATAGATAGAATAATGTATTCATAAAAAAATTAAAATATACCGTATTACATATCATATATTTAATGTATCAGGGGATATTGTAATTTACTATCATATATGATAAACTAAAACTCATAAGAGGAGGTGAACGACATGATTTCTGGCTGGAACCGTTTAACATGCAGGAACAACGTATCAAACCGTATGAATATGAATATTAATACGGGGGGGGGGGTGCCGTAGTGATAAGACGTACTCCTCTGTTTATCATGCCCTTATTGTAACTAACATCCGGGGATACGTGTACCCTGTAATATATAATGTGTTTTTTAGGCAGCATAGGCGTATGCTGTCTTTTTTGCGTGCCTGTATAGGGCCGATGCGGTATATGGCTGCTGGAGATGGCGGGGGATACCGATGAAGCGGCAGGCTGTATGCGCCGTGTGCGGCCAGGAATTTATCGCTGACCGCGTCACGCAGAAATACTGCAGTTCCTACTGCCGCCGCTACGCCCACCGGCACGGCGCGAACAATCATGTCCGTTCGTCGCGGAAAAAGGAAGCCCTGCGTACCTTCCGCTGCCTGAAATGCGGCAAGCTGGTGCGGGTGACCGAGCCGACGGACCGGCGCATCAAGTTCTGCTCGGCTCACTGTGAGCGCTTGTACTGGAAGCATTCCAAGAAGGTCAGCTCCGTCGTCATACGGCGATCCTTTCAATGCCGCAACTGCGGAACCTTCGTAGAAGTGACGGAGCCGAAAGATAAACGGACGACCTTCTGCAGCCAGGCTTGTCGGGAAAAGTGGTTTTCCCTCCATAGAAATAAAAACACATTACATATCAAAGACAATACTGCCATAAGGAGGAGTACAGTATGAATAAGATTTACAAGGTTATTTGGAGTAAAGTGAAACATCAGTACGTCGTAACATCAGAATTTGCCCACAGCTGTACGAAGAGTACAACGAGCCGCGCAGGCCGGAGCGCTGCAGCTGTATTGGCTGCATTGATATTGACGACAGGGATATGCGCTGTGCCGGCTCAAGCAGCTGATCCAACGCTCGAAGAGCTGTATTATGAACAATTGAACAGCACCGTTCACAACGACGAAACCTCGTCGCCGGTGGTAAAACTGGTTGAAGCACCGACTGCGGCGCCGACTGCCGCGAAAGACGGTGAACAGGCCGTTGACAACGACATGCAGACTGGCGAAGACGGTGGCATGACAGGTGCGGCTGACCAATATACGGTGGTCAACGAAGACGGATTCTACGCCAGCAATACGAAAGGTACCCATAACACGTTGAGCAAAGACGGCCTGTGGGTTGGCGGTACGGACGATAATACGGGTTTCCATGTCGATAATGACGGCAACGTCCGCACGACGGGAAGAGTTACTGCGACGACGGTAACAGGCGGTACGGTCATCGGAGAAACGATTCAGAATGCCAACGGCAGCTTCAGCGTAGATGCCAACGGCAATGT